>JAJPKC010000162.1 GCA_021323955.1 Oscillatoriales cyanobacterium Centralia_MAG_596
CAATCGAACAACGGCGAAACCGTTTAAGTGGACATATAAGGGTAAGGCATTAGCAGCCTGAAAAAGGAGGGGTGGATTTACGTCGTGGAATACTAGGGGCAATAATTCCGAGCACCTCTTAAAAATCAGCGAACGAACCGTATTGACGCGGCACTGCCACAGCCGCATGGTGATCGGCGAGTTTTAAAGCAGGTTTAATAAGTGGCCAAGTTTTTCTGCTTTTGTGCTCAAATAAGACGCGCTATGGCGGTTTGCAGGGATTACCAGTGGCACACGGTCAATGATGTTCAAGCCCCAACCCGTTAGCCCAATCACTTTTTGGGGATTGTTTGTTAGTAAGCGAATGTCTCGCAATTTCAGATCTTTAAGGATTTGTGCGCCTACACCATAGGTGCGTAAGTCTGGCTTAAAGCCTAGTTTTACATTGGCTACCACGGTATCAAAGCCTTGATCTTGGAGAGAATAGGCTTTGAGTTTGTTGATTAAACCGATGCCGCGCCCTTCCTGACGCAAATAGACTACAACCCCCTGTCCCGCTGCTTCAATAATCTGAAGCGCCGTGTGCAATTGTTGGCGACAGTCGCACCGCAGAGAGCCAAACGCATCACCGGTGAGGCATTCAGAATGGATTCTCACTAAGGTTGACTGGTGAGCAAATTGGTCAGGATTGCCTTTGACAATTGCGGTTGCCTCTGAACCATCTAATGTATTGCGATAGCCATAGATTTGAAACTGTCCAAATTGGCTGGGAAGTTCAGCGATCGCCTCACGCACGACAAAGCGATCGGATCTGAGTCGATAACTGACTAGATCGGCAATGCTAATGATTTTAAGCTGGTGCAATCGGGCATAGCGAAACAATTCTGGCAGGCGCGCCATCGAACCGTTGGCATTTTGGATTTCGCAAATGACTCCGGCTGGATACAAGCCAGCCAATCTGGTTAGATCGACGGCTGCTTCGGTGTGTCCCACTCGTTTCAGCACACCTCCTGGCTGTGCCCGTAAGGGGAAAATATGTCCCGGTCGCCGCAGGTCTTCCGGGCCTGTCTCAGAGGCGATCGCCACTTGGATGGTGCGCGATCGATCGTAGGCAGAGATGCCTGTACTCACATCCTGAGCCGCCGCATCAATACTCACCGTAAAGGCAGTCTGAAAGTCATCGGTGCTGCGGTTAACCATCAAGGGAAGATTCAACTCATCCAGGCGATCGCCCGTCATGGCAAGGCAGATTAACCCTCTGGCATGGGTTGCCATAAAGTTAATCATCGCGGGTGTGGCGAACTCTGCCGCACAGATTAAATCACCTTCATTTTCGCGGTCTTCATCATCCACCACGACGATCGCCTGACCCGCCTTAAGCGCTGCGATCGCGTCTGGAATGGAGTCAAATTCAAACGCAGGCAAATCTGAACATGGTAAGGCGGGGGTGGTAGTGGAATGATCTAAATCAATGAAAAGACTTTGTTCAAGCATGGCTGTTGTGACCGACGCGCAAAAAGATGGAACGATGGCTTAGATCTTGCATCAGCCCAGAAACCGGGTTTCTTGCGAAAGTAAAGGCATGAAACCCATAATCTTTAGTTGAGAAAACCGGTTTCTAGCCCCTTGTTGAGAATGCTGCAAGCTATGAGATGGAGAGGCAAGAGGCAGTGGTGTTCAACCAGCAATGGGAATTGGGGACTGAAGCGCTTGTTCCGCATCATCACGCAACTTTTCAATGATTGCTTTTTCGTCCGGTGAATACTCCCGTGCTTCATTGTGGAGAACGCACACAGTACCAAAGACATTACCCTGAGCATCATGAATCGGATAGCCCAGATAATTGCCCAGGCCAAACTCAATCAAATCTTCGTTGCCAGCCCATTCTGGGTCGGATGCAGCATCTTTGACAAATAAGGGTGTATTGGTTGTGACAACCCGTTCGCAATAGAGTTCGTGGGCTTCTACAAATGCGGAGCCTTTTTTCCCTTCTGCTCCAACGGTATAAATTTTTTCGGCAGCACCACCAGTTGCTTCGACCCGCATATGTGTGGGTGTCGATTGCATAATCAACACTGATTCAACGCCGATCGCGTCCGCAATCTCGTCTAATTTTACTGCCAGATGCCTAAACTTCTCACTTGCATTCGCCATAAAATACCTCAACGATCGTTCTGCCAAAGTCCAATACCATCGTATAAACCTGGAGCCATCAACAACACCTGGACCCAGAGAATGTTGAACCACCAGTAAAGCCCTTGAATTAGATCCTGACTAAAGAGCGCTACTGTGGGGATGTACAGTGCAATCGTGATGATCAGACTAATCAGGGATACAACAATGCCTTTTGTGGGTTGGGCTAGATGGACAAAGGGCCATAGATTAAATTGCCACAGCAGCCCCAGCCCAACGGTCGTCCAGATGGCAGCAAAAATCGGTCCCGTGGTCGTCGTGAACAGGTCAATTCCCAATTGCTTGAGAATCAACGCCATTAACAGCGTCAGTAGAATAATTGCGCCTGTGTGGATCAATCCCAGCCGAGGTTGTTCAAGATCCAATTTGCTGAGGGGCCAGCGTTCAAAGAAACTGCCAAAGATCGTTGAAGTGGGATACCAATACCAAGGAATGTAAAACGGTTGCAACCCCCAAAGCTGGGGCAGAAAGGTGAGTGCGGGAGCAATAAAGAAGACCGCAAAAAAGATGTTGAGGAATCCGCTGACCGGATGCCAGTTGCGGATTTTTTCGGTGGTGACGATCGTGTTGTCAAAAAAGAACAAACTGGCAGCCGCTGCAATGATTGCGGTTTGCCCCCAAAGTCCCACTGACGTATCGGCAAGTGTTGCTTTAGTCGAGATAAATTTCCAAATTTCGCCCGTCAAGTAAGACAGCACTAATAGAACGGTTAGGTTAACACTGCCACGCCCAAACCGGGTGGAGAAAAAGCGATTACCTGGATAGCCGTTGAGCGAAAAGCCCAGATGCCACCACCACACAAAAAAAATGGTGATGTAGATTAATTTAGATGTTACGTCAAGCCGTAAAATCTGACCTAACACAACTTCAAAAATCCAGCTTATAACCCCAATCAGGGCAATAAAAAGCAACCCTTTGAAGGGCTGGGTCTTCCAAAGACTCTGGCTAAACGTTGATTCTCTAATACTCATGTCTTCCCTCCAGGGGTTTCCCATGTAGCGATTAAGGTTTAGCGGTAATTTCTAGCGATGCTTGAGGTGATCGCGCCGCTCGAAGGGCGATCGCTCGATCCAATAATCGTACTGACGTATCAGCTGAAATGACCGGAGCAAAGAAGGTGTTAATGCGTCGTAGAGCGGCTGGTTCATCCTCTTGATGCTGGCAGGCGGCTGCATCTCCAATCACGATCGGATTCAATCCGTGATCGCGGGCGGCACGGGCATTGCCTTCAATGCACCAATCCAGATGAATACCTGTAATGACCAGAGTGCGAATGCCCCAACGACTGAGATAAAACGGTAATGTGGTGCCGATGAACGAAGATTGATGAGCCGTTTCAAAGAAGGTCACATCTTCTGGTTGCTGCAGTGCTTTTAGTTCATCCACCAATTCTCCATCCCAACGCTTTTGTTCGTCGCTCCAATGTTTGTAAGGCTCGTACCAGGTACGATATTGCGCCTCATCTAAGGACGTTTTGGGGTAGCTTTGGCGGAAAACATCGTACCCAATCCAGAAGAATTTTGCTCCAGCGCGACGCGCAGCAACAGCAACTTTAACCGTATTTTCTAAGGTTGGGCGTTCCCATTGCCGCTCCCGAGCTTGTGCCCCCTTTGGACTGTAGAGGCTATTGTTTTGGCTAATAGAAAGAAAAGCAGTTGGTTGTGCTAAGAGTGCCGCTAAATCAAGGCTATGCCACTGAGGGTGGAGTTCTGGAACGGGAGTGGCAGCTTTCTGAACCACTCCAGCATTCTCAATCGTCTCAGTCATGGTTGATGTTGGAACAGTGACTGTGGAGGCGTTATGAGCAGGTTGTTTTACTGTTGCCATGATCGTTTCTCCTTTAGGAGTATTGGGTGATGGCTGGCAACTCGCTGTTTAGCAACCAGTTACCAATATCCCGCAACTTATAGTCCACGGGATCATGCAAGGTGAATGTACGTAAATCGCGCCAGTAGCGATCGAACCCATATTTGTTGGCAGTAGCGCGACTGCCCAGCACTTCAAAAATATGATTGGTGAGATCTAACCCCGCCCGAGTAGCAGCGACTTTGGCTGCAAAGACCTTGATCGCCACTACGCCGCGTTCTTCAAAGGTCAGCGAGACATCTCGCTCCCAGGCTGATTGCACAACCTGGGCAACCTGATCGGTAAGGGCGATCGCCGCCTGCAAGGACACCCAAAACTCACCGTAGTGATGCAATGTATAGGGATCCTGGCTGGCTGCATTCACTCCAGATGTAAGCCAGGGTTTAGCCGTTGTTTGAGTATAGGCTTGAGCGCTGGCAAGTGCCCCCTCCGCAATCCCCAGATACACATAGGTCTTGGTTAATTGGGCAATAATGCCCAGAAAAGTAGAAAAGGCGTGAGTTGGTGGCTCGGGATGACCAAAGATCTCATCCTGTTCCACCCGAACATTCTGAAATTGAAAACTATCGCTATCGGTACGGCGTTGTCCAAAGTTATCCCAATCGTGCAATGCCGTTAATCCCTCACGCTCTTTGGGAATGACAAAGAGGATGGGTAAATCGACGCCCTCTTGAAGTGCGGTAAAGACCCGTCGATCGGCAACGGCAACGCCCGTGCCAAACCCCTTAATCCCATTGACACGAAAATGATCGTCTTCAGGCACAATCGCAAGACGGATATCGCGGGTGTTGATGGCATTCGCCCAAAATAATTGCTGTTGGGCGGTTTCGCGGTAAAACTGCTCTTTTTGGGCGGATGTTCCAGACACGTGTCCCAACGTTGTCAGGTTTAAGTGGTTGCCATAAAGTTGACCGATGGAACCATCCGCTTTCGATAACTCTTGCACAATTTTCAGCCCTTCAGCCCAGGTTGCCCCAATGCCACCGTAGGCTTGAGGAACCAGCAGACTCAGCAAACCACTTTCCTTGAGGCGCGCAATCTCTAACGTGGGTGATCCAGCGGCACGATCGCGCTCCACTGCCGTTTCCACAAATTCTTGGGAGAGATTGCGGGCGATCGCCGCATAGTTTTCTAAGGTTGGACGTTCGATGACTGTCATAACAGAATTTCCTCAGAGAGTAGGGACGTTATTGATAACGTCCCTACAAATAATGAATATGTCCCTGCACGGTAGTTAATTTACAACCAGGGATGGCGTGGTGGGTTAACTCCATTCAGGTAGAAGTTGCCCACAGCGTAGTACTTCCAGCGTTCGGGATCATGGAGCGTATGAGTACGCGCATTGCGCCAGTGGCGATCGAGGTTATATTCCTCTAATGTGGCTTTGGTACCTGCCAATTCCAACAGCTTGTTACTTGCCAGAATCGAGGCTTCAGCCGCGATCGCTTTGGCCTCGGCAACCGCAATCGACGCTTCTGCAACCGAGATATCGGTAGGATTCTCGTTGGCGCGATCGATATATTCACCAGAACGGCGGAGTAAGGCTTCAGCCGCATGAACTTGAATCACCACATTGCCGATGTTATAGAGGGTAAGTGGATCTTCATACCCATGCTCCAATTCCACATCAATCCAGGGTCGAGTGTAGTTACGCACATAAAAGAGCGTGTCGCGCAAGGCGGCTTTGGCAATCCCCACATCTACCGCTGCCTGGATAATTTGCGCTACGGGTCCCTGTGTTGTTGGACGTTCAAACGCCCGGTATTGGGGAATCACATGACTTTCGGGCACCTGGACATTTTCAATAATGGTGGTGCCGCTTCCCGTTGCGCGTTGACCAAAACTACTCCAGTCATTGATTACATTTAGTCCAGGTGTGCTGCGTTCGACAATCGCAATGACAGTATTGTCATCATCATTTTTAGCAACCACAGGAATCCAATCAGCCAGTAATGCTCCGGTGGAGTAAAACTTTCGTCCATTCAAAACGTAGCCATCCCCAGAGCGAGCCAGTCGCGTTTGCACATCGACGACTGATTTAGTGCCAATTTCGGAAAAGGCGTTGCCAAACCGCTTACCTTGCAAGACCAGATCGAAGAAGAACTTTTTCTGCTCTTCGTTGCCATCCAGCCGAATGGATTCCACAATGTACAGATGGTTTTGGGGAATCTGCCCAATGCTGGAGTCCGCTTCCGAAATGATTTTGGTGACTTCAGCCAGTGTGACGTTAGAAACAAACGCACCACCATATTCTTTGGGAACCGTAATGCCCCACAGCCCACTTTCGGAGTATTTATTAATTTCCTCCACTGGCAGGCGACGGTGCCGATCGCGATCGGAATCGCCTTTAACAAACTCAGCAGCAAGTTCTTTGGCGATCGCGATCGCTTCTTGATCATCCTTGATCACATGCGCTTTTGTGCGGGTGCCAAGATCGATGAGAGAAGTCATAGAGCCATCATCCTTATGTAAGTAATGGGTTGGAAACCAGAAAACTGACAATCGAAAGTGGAATGTTGCCGTTTAAAATGCAGCGATCGCTTTGAGCATGCACTAGACAGCAACAAGCGATTCAGGAATGCGACGGCGCGATTCCAACTGGTGTACCAGGGGAATCACATCACGACCAAAGGCGGGCAAATCATCGCTGTAGTGCAGGAACCCACCTAAAATGAGATCCACACCCGCTTCATGGAACTGTTGAATTTTTTCGGCGACCTGTTCTTTGGTGCCAATCAAGCCAGAACGAAACCCATCGTTGTACTGCACCAGATCTTCAAAGTTGGAATTTGCCCACATCCCTACTTTGTCGCGAGTAGAAGAACCTGCCTGCTTCACCGCCTCACCAAAGCCTTCCACCGCTTCTTTATCCGCCTGGGCAATGATGTCACGCAACACATCGTGTGCCTCTTGCTCCGTATCGCGCACCAAAATGAACGCGTTTAAGCCAAATTTGGGTGGCACGGCGCGTCCTTCTTCTTTTGCCAGTGCAGTCACATCCTGGATTTGTTCGCGCACGCCGTCGATCGTATTGCCGTTCATGAAATACCAGTCCGACACCCGCGCTGCCATGCGACGAGCGGCTTTGGAGTTACCTCCTTGAAAGATTTCGGGATGAGGGCTTTGATTGATGGGCTTAGGCTTCACCCAGCCACCATTAATGCGGTAAAAGTCACCTTTGAAATGGAATTCATCCTCTGTCCAAAGCCCTTTCAGGACGCGAATGAATTCTTCCGATCGCCGGTAACGCTCATCGTGATCGAGCCAGGGTTCACCATAAATGGTGAATTCACCTTTGAACCAGCCACTCACCACATTTAGTGCAAAACGACCGTTGGAAATGAAGTCGGTTGTGGCACCAATTTTGGCAACGACCCCAGGATGCCACAGACCTGGGTGCACGGCGGCAATAAGCTTGAGTTTCTTGGTAACAGGAGCGAGTGCTGCAACTGTAGTAAACGCTTCCAGTTGATATTCCGCACCATAGCTGGCAATAAACCGCGCCTGTGCCAATGCGTATTCAAAACCTACAGCTTCAGCCGTTTGCGCGAGCTTTGCATTGTAATCAAAGGTCCAATCGGTGTTTTGGTGAATTTTGCTCACCACTAAGCCACCGCTCACATTGGGGACCCAGTACGCAAACTTGATGTCAACCATAATGAATCCTCTCTAGGGATAATGTCTGAATGACTGGAATTCTGCGACGTTGATGATATGCCATCCAAGAAGCAGGTAAAAAATGAGAGAAGCCGCTTCCTCACGCTGTCTCAGAGACAACAAGCAACCAGAGACGAATCGATGTCGTGTAAAAAGCCTGGACGGATGAATGCGTTGAAGCGTGTGTGCATTACAATCTCACTATAAAGTACGGTAAATTTATCGAATTACCGTGTTTTGCTGGTTAATGTACCATACCTTCACTTGAAGTACAAGATTTTTGCGTTTTGCCTATTGTTCGATGGCTGCTTTCGGGTGATCGCGATCTCACTCAGATGCTTCTATGGAAGGAGTTTTCTGCTTTGGCTGCGAGGATTTTCCGATACTTTCTGAGATCAAAATTCATGGCAACGATCGGCACAATGGGTCCCAGAAGGCAAACAATGGGACCAATGTATAAAAAGACCCAGCCCCAGCCATAAGAAGCAATTACCAGCGCAGAGCCAATCACCCATCCAAACGCTCCATACAACAGGGCATTATTTTCTTTCGACTCTGCGGCTGCACTTAAATGATCGTCATCCTCCAATCCATAGGTTTCGGAGGCGTAGGTCAAGACAAGGTACATCCCTCTTAAGAACAAAACAGTAATGATGGCACCAACAATTGCCGCGAGAATTGTCTCAATTGAATAAGGATTTTGGACGATGCTACTAGAGGTTTGTGCATGAACCAGTTGAGCATAGAAAACGGTGAGTACTGTGCCCAGGATGAAATAGCTGAGTCTCTTTACCAACGTGCGATATGGTGGCGGTAGGGTCTGCAGGAGGCTGTTCATAATTCTGTTCTTTGAAATAGATAATTACCGGACAACCGCCGCTTGCGATGCGGGAGTTTCAGACAAATCTTGGGCTTGACTCAGGCTTGTGTAATCAAACCGTGTTGTATTTGTGAGTGCAATGAGAATGGGTACCACAGTACTCACAGCCACAACGGTATAGGTGCCAATTTCTTCCCCAAACCTGGTAAGGGCAAAGACTCCGGCAATCAACCCCAGAATGGTGCCAGCCGTAAACGCCGTGGCATTCATGCGCGACCAAATGATGGAAAGCACCAACGGCACCAAGATGGCTGACCGAATAATGGAAGTACCCAGCACTAGCGTTACCAAATCAATGCCCGACAATACGACCGAAACAGAAATCACGGCAGCTAACACCATCGAGAAGCGCGTCCAGGCAAAGAGCGCCCGTTCCGAAATGTTGGGAAACAAAGGCTTGATGACATCTACCGCCGAAACCGAGCTAACCGCTGCCAGGGTACCATCGCAGGTGGAATAGCACGCCGAAAGAACAATTATTACGAACAGATAAATTGCCCAACTTGGTAAACCCAGATGGGATACCAGAAATGGACCCAACGCAGCCGGATCGCCACCCAGGTCTTTTGCTAGATCAACTTTTAGCGCCAGACCAGCCAATCCCACTGTCCCCAGGCACAACGCAACAACATAATAAAGTCCACCGCCCCAGAAAAAGGTTTTACCCAATTCCCGTTCTTTAATGCCCCAGGCAACCTGCCAAAATTCCTGTCCGGCGATTGTGGCTGTGATGAGCGCTAAGGCAAAGGTCAAACCAAACCCCTGAAACGCATCGGGACGAGTCACCGTCAGCAAACCATTACCCTGACTTTGCACCGCCTGCCAGATTGCCTGAGCGCCCCCCGTCTGCCCCCAAATAGCCGTTGTCACCAACACCGATGGCACCATGATCAGCAGACACATGAGGGTTGAGGTAGACATGGATGCCCATAGTCCACCCAGGCTGATATAGAGCAGAATCACAATCACCGAAATGGTTGCCACAACCCCTTCCGGTAAGCCAAAGATGGTTGCAATCATCAAGGATGCACCTTTCAGATTCACGGTAATAATTTGAATGGCACCAAACAGAATGCCAGCTACAACCACAATGCGAGCTAACTTTGCGCCCTGATAACGGGCAGAAATAAATTCACTAATGGTGTAAC
>JAJPKC010000547.1 GCA_021323955.1 Oscillatoriales cyanobacterium Centralia_MAG_596
GCTGCCGATTTATCCCTTAGATGGCGGCAAAATTGTCCATCTACTGTGGTTTTCACGCTATCCCTACACTGACCTGCTGTTTAAGCTGGTCACGGTGGTCATCCTGGGGGGGCTAGGCTTTGTCAGTCCTATTACGTTCGGTCTGGCCGCGATCGTGGCGATGACTATCCCTGCTGGGTTTCGCAGCACCAGGATTGATGCACAACTCCGACGCCAATTTCCAAAGCTGTCGCTCCAGGACGGCGATCGCCTGCTGCATGCTATCTTCCAGACCATCAAAGCTGCAGGTTACGGCAACCTGCCCTTTATCCAACGCTACAGTTTGGCCAAAGACCTGGTGCAGCGCCACCACGAGTCCCACGCATCATGGCTGACGCGCCTGGCCCTATCGGTGCTCTACTGCGTCAGTTTGCTGGGCGGCATGATCGGCACACTGCAAGCGATGACCCCTAACTGGCAGCAGTTGGCATCAGTGGCACTCACTGATCCACAAACTCGCATCAAGCGCGATATCGCCGCCACCACGCAAACACTGACCATTAACCCCAACGACAGCCGCGCCTACACAAAACGAAGTCAAATGCGGCTGCTCATCCGCGATTATCAGGGCGCGATCGCCGATGCCAGTCAACTCATCCGCCTGCAGCCCAAAGCGCCGGAGGGATACCATATTCGCAGCGTTGCCTACCGAACACTGGGCGACACCGAGCGCGCGATCGCTGACCTTAAGCACGCCAAAACGCTGGAGCAAGCGCGGCAGATTGAGCAAGCTAACCGCGCCTTAGCGCTGAATCCAGACGATGCGACGGCCTATTCGAACCGGGCCGATGCACGCTATCGCCAGCAGGACTATCAGGGCGCGATCGCGGACTATAGCCAGTCCATACACCTCAATCCCGAAGTGCCCGCAGTTTACCTGGGACGAGGGGCCGCGCGGCAACAGGTGCAAGACTACCAGGGCGCGATCGCGGATGTCACTCAGGCTATCCGCTTTGCTCCCGACTTTGCGGCAGCCTACAGTCGGCGGGCCCAGATTTACCGCCAGATGGGTGATCAACCCAGCGCAATTGCTGACGAACGAAAAGCCGCATTGCTTGACCAGGTAGAATCGAAAGCAGCCCCATAATCACATGAGCGATCACAAACAGTATCTTTTGCTACAAATCACCTGCTGACCTCTATCTCTCTGGATAGATCTTTGTCGATCTCAGGCCGAAGGATGAGGGATCACACCGGGAATTATGGGTAGGCTAGAGGATATCCCTTCACTTGCATACTATGGACTCTGCCCAGTACCCATTCGGGAAGATGCATTACTTCTTCAGGAAGGTTGACCATGCCAAATGGCATCGACAGGAAAGCAAACGGCATATTTTGCGATCGCAGCTCGGTTTCAATGAGGTCACACCCAGCCGTCCCCGCTCCTGTGCTGGTTGTACCAATTACCACGGCGTTGCGTATGGGCACAATCAAGCGACGCGCGCCGTACTGATTTGTGGCTTTCATCCCTACGGCTGGCAGAGCGATAGTTCCTGTCCTGATTGGTGTGGAGCACATTAGGCAATTGGTGTGGAGCACGCTAGGCAATTGGTGTGGGACACGCTGGGCAGCAGTTTACATCGCTTCATCGCTGCTTTGCCGAACGCTGCGGCTCCCTTTTCTAGATACTTATTTCTTTGATGCCTGCAAGTAGAGTTTGAAGCCTCCAATTCTGAGGGATTGGTGGGATGGCTTTGCCGCTCTAGAGACTAGAGGCTGGGGGGAGTGAGGTTTACAACACGCTGTGGCTCAACCGGGCGGACTGGGGCGAAAGTTAGCTAGAGTGGTTGACAGTTTGTCTGCATCGACTACCTAGTGAGAGGGTTGCTTTGGCTCTACCGCTTACAACACGACTGTTCAAACGTCGCACGGCCTTCGCTTCGCATCAATCACCACAGCAACAGAGTCATCCGCTAAAGCGACTGCTGAACTATGGGCATGGGTACCATCGGCAGGTTAGCTGGGCCATCATTTGTTCGATCCTCAATAAAGTATTTGACCTGGCTCCCTCGGCACTCATTGGCACTGCCGTCGATGTTGTGGTGCAGCAACAAAAGTCGATCCTGGGTCGGCTCGGAATTCACGATTTGTTTCTCCAACTCGTTGTGCTGTCTGTTGCCACGTTCTGCATTTGGGGATTAGAGTCTGCGTTTCAATATGCCTACGATCGCCTCTGGCGAAATTTGGCCCAAAATATCCAGCACAATTTGCGCCTGGATGCCTACACTCACCTGCAAGAATTAGAACTGGCATACTTCGAAGAGCGCAGTACTGGGGGTCTGCTATCGATTCTGAATGATGACATCAACCAGCTAGAGCGCTTTTTGAACGGGGGGGCCAATGACATTCTTCAGGTCGTTACGACGGCGTTAATTATTGGCAGCGTGTTCTTTATTCTGGCTCCCAGCGTTGCCTGGATGGCGATGCTGCCAATGCCGTTTATTGCCTGGGGATCGGTTGTATTTCAGCGTCGGTTGGCTCCGCGTTATGCCGATGTCCGTGAGAAGGTGAGCCTGCTGAATGGGCGGTTGTCGAACAATCTGAGCGGCATTACGACGATTAAAAGCTTTGCGACTGAAGATTACGAGATCGAACGCATCACGATCGACAGCGAAGCCTACCGTCGCAGCAATCGCCGCGCCATCGCGCTCAGCGCCGCCTTTATTCCCCTGATCCGGATTCTGGTGCTGATCGGCTTTCTGGCAACGCTACTCTACGGCGGCCAACTGGCGATCGCTGGCAGGCTGTCTGTGGGCAGCTACAGCGTCTTGATTTTTCTGACTCAATCGCTACTCTGGCCATTAACGCGGCTGGGGGAGACGTTTGACCTTTATCAGCGGGCAATGGCATCGACCAACCGCGTGATGGATTTGTTGAACACGCCGATCGCGATCCATTCGGGCCATTTGTCGTTGGGCCGTCAATCCAGTGGGAGTCGGGAGTTGGGCGGCGGCAGTCAGCCCATCGGGAGTGGGGACGTCACGCCAAACTCACCCCTTGCCGCTCACACTGCTCGGATTGACGGTGATATCTGGCTGCGGGATGTCACCTTCGCCTACCACGATCGCCAACCGGTCATCGAACACCTTTCCCTGCATATTCCGGCAGGGAAGACGACCGCAATTGTGGGCGCAACCGGGTCGGGCAAGAGTACGCTGGTGAAGCTCCTGCTAAGGCTCTATGAGATTCGATCCGGCACGATCACGCTGGATGGAGTGGATATTCGCGACCTGAAGCTTCAGGAATTGCGACGGGCGATCGGGTGGGTGAGCCAGGATGTGTTTTTGTTTCATGGCACAGTTGCAGAAAACATTGCCTACGGCAGCTTTGATGCTTCCAAATCAGACATCACGGCGGCGGCGACGATCGCAGAAGCCCACGAGTTTATCCAGGAATTGCCGCAGGGCTATGACACGATTGTGGGCGAACGGGGACAAAAGCTGTCGGGTGGTCAGCGGCAGCGTCTTGCGATCGCGCGAGCCATCCTGAAAAACCCACCGATCCTGATTCTGGACGAAGCGACATCCGCTGTAGACAACGAGACGGAGGCAGCCATTCAGCGATCGCTGGAGCGGATTACGGTAGGGCGCACCACCGTTGCGATCGCGCATCGACTCTCAACAGTTCGCAATGCCGACTGTATCTACGTTATGGAACATGGCAGGCTCGCCGAGCGGGGGCGACACGAAGACCTTGTCATGCAACAGGGCATTTATGCCGGACTGTGGCAGGTTCAAACTGGAGCTAAAACAGGACAACAATGACGACCCGGTGAGTGGCACAGATACACCGATCGGAATTTTGAAGAAATCATAAAATCTGAGGGCATTTCATTAGGGCTTGCCTGCTATGTCCACGATTACTGCTTTACTGACCGTTTTGGCATTTGTGCTTGGGTCAAGCGAACTGCTAATTGCCAAGCACGATGGCATCCCAGGACGACGGCTTGGCGGCGGTACCCGACATAGCGCTCCCAGCAGCGTATCTCAAGATATTGACGCCTGAGCATGTTGGATAGCCTGCTGTCGTCGCTGCGATCGTCAGCCGCATGGAGCGCGGTGCAGCTGGGGTATGCGGCCTGCACAAGGTTGATCAACCGAGAGGGGTTGTAGTTGCTTCGAAGCGAAACGGTCGCATCAGCATTGATACGGCTGTATCCGTCACCAAACCGCTGCGATTAAACGTTGGCAAACCAGATTGTTGCCTCCGGCCATCGTATCGTCCGGGATTCACCATCATGCTCGCTTGCGTAAAGAGATGTGTGCGGTGAGCGTTTCTCGTCGCGGTGTGCCAAACCTGGCTTTAAATAGTAATTAAGGATGTATCAGCACGATCGGGTTAACCCCCTACAGACGATCGCGTTACCACGTCTCCAAGACCAGTTGATTGTCTATTTTCCAGAGTTTGAGTTGAGCTTATGAAGTCTTACTTGGCGGCTGCTGTGCAAATGACCAGTCTGCCCGATCTCCAAAAAAATTTGATTCAGGCGGAAGAACTAATTGATCTGGCGGTACGTCAGGGAGCAGAACTTGTGGCGCTGCCCGAAAATTTTTCGTTTTTAGGTGATGAGCAAGAAAAATTAGCGCAGGCGGAGGCGATCGCTCAGACCAGCGAAAAATTCCTCAAAACAATGGCGCAACGTTTTCAGGTGACTCTCTTAGGTGGCGGTTTCCCCGTTCCGGTTGGCAATGGCAAGGTCTACAACACTGCTTTATTGATCGATCCAAGCGGTACAGAACTGGCACGTTACGAAAAAGTCCATCTGTTTGATGTCAATGTGCCGGATGGCAACACCTATCAAGAGTCCGGTACCGTCCTGGCCGGCGTTCGCCTGCCGCCAGTCTACCCCTCCAAAGAGTTAGGCAATCTGGGTCTGTCCGTTTGTTACGATGTGCGCTTTCCCGAACTCTATCGCCACCTGTCCCAGATGGGCGCAGAAGTCCTGTTCGTGCCAGCCGCATTCACCGCTTATACCGGAAAAGATCACTGGCAGGTGCTGTTGCAGGCCAGAGCGATCGAAAACACCTGCTATGTGATTGCCCCGGCCCAGGCGGGACGCCACTATGCCATGCGCCATACGCATGGACATGCCATGATTATTGACCCCTGGGGAACGGTGCTGGCTGATGCGGGCGACAAACCCGGCGTTGCGATCGCGGCGATCGAACCCTCTCGACTCGAACAGGTGCGCCGGCAGATGCCCTCTCTGCAACATCGCGTGTTTGTTTGAAGGATGGGCGGTGAGTGGAGCGATGACTATGACCTGAGGTAGCGACCATTGGGCAAACCCACTATTTGCCCCTGGTCATAGATGCAATTTCCCCGCAGGAATGTGCGCTTCACTCGGCCCGTTAATGCCATCCCTTCGAATGGGGTATACCCCTGCTGTGACGGCGATTCATCCGCGTGAACCACAAATGTTTCATCCGGATCGAATAGGACTAAATCGGCGTCATACCCAACGGCAATATCGCCTTTCTGGCATAGCCCAAAGCGCTGCGCTGGATTCCAGCAGAGCAGTTCGGCCATGTGGTTAGGCGACATGCCGCGCTTCGTGCCCTCGCTGTAGACACCAGAGAGCAGGTACTCGGTGCCGCCAAAGCCAGACTTTGCCAGCCAGATGTTGTCGGGATCTTGAGAGCTGGCTTTCTGCTCTGCCGCGCAACAGGCATGATCGCTGACAATCCAATCAATGCGGCGATCGAGC
This sequence comes from Oscillatoriales cyanobacterium Centralia_MAG_596, assembly GCA_021323955.1. Classification (GTDB taxonomy): domain Bacteria; phylum Cyanobacteriota; class Cyanobacteriia; order Leptolyngbyales; family Leptolyngbyaceae; genus Stenomitos. Next base: position 5,747 of record JAJPKC010000547.1, read on the forward strand.
ACCGCCTGCCAGAGAAACTCCACATCGGCACGGGGACGAATGGGTGGATTGACTTTAGCCCATTTGCCCGTGGGGGCATCGACATCCAGCAGCAAATGCCCAACGGTCACTTCGCGCCGGAAATTAATATGGGGAAAGGCCGTCTGCATAGCGATCGCAGCTTCGATTGCCTTGCGCGAACTCAAGTGCAGCAGATTGATATTCACACAATTCGTTTCGTGCGCCAGGTACGCGGCAATACAAATCGCCAATCCTTCTGAGTGCGGCGGGCGGGCCGCACTGTAGGCGCGCAACCCCGTCAGGCTGGCATCGTTCGTCACCAGCCGGGTGTAAGCGTTGAGAATTTCAGCCACTTCGCAATGCAGGCTCAGGCTGATGGTGTCGCGGCGATCGGGAAAGCGCTCCTGCAAGTGCGCTAACTGACGCATGATGAATTCAAAGTGGGCGAAATCGTAGCGCTCCTCTTTGTTAATCATCAAGAACAGATTTTGCTGGTCAGAGAGGCCGTGTAGCCCATACCCACCGTAGAACATGAAAATCTTGAACGATGAAACGCCGTACTCTTCAAACAGCATCGCCATTTCATCAATGTGCTGATGGGCGATCGGCGCGATGTGGTATCCGTAATCCACATAAAAATTGCCTTGAGATAACGCCAGCACCTCCGGGAAGAAATCTTTGTAAGCACCACCTTTGTTCAGATAATACTGCCCGGTGCGGATATAGTTCAGACTGGTGGTAACGCCCCCCATGGCGGCGGCTTTGCTTTCGGCGATCGCGTCCTGGTCAAGCGGTTGATAGATGCCAATGTGCATGTGCGCATCCACGACGCCTGGAAAGCCCAACAGGTTTTGTGCATCAACAACTTCTTTAGCTTGCTCTGGACTAATTTCGGGAGCAATTTGGCTAAATTTACCATCCTTGATGCCTACATCCAGGCGATCGACAGATGCCTGATGCGGACGCACCACCCGTACATTCTTGATTAATCGATCCAGAGTCAGGGTTTCAGCCACAGAACCTCTTGCCAGAATCAGTTAGCGCAATTTTTGATCAGGCCACCGCATATAAGCTTTCCTAAAACAAGCTTTCCTAAAACAAGCTTTCCTAAAATAAGCTTTTAGAATGAAATTATAGCCGTTTGACTTCATGTCGATTCAGGAGAAAAGGTTATGGCAAATTTTAGTGAATATCACTTAGATCCTCAGCAGTTTCCTTTTCTAAACATCCTGCAAGGCAACTGGCAAGCGATTCGGAATGAATTTACGGCCTTTAAGACTGAAGCATCTGAGGCCGCGCAAAAGTTTGCCGATAATGTGATGGGACCAAAAAGCAAGACGGTCAAGACAAAAGGCAATTCAAAGTACAGCGCCTTTGGCGTTCTATTTCAAGGACTTTTAATTGAAAACTATATTCGAGCCCATCACATTGAATATCCTCAATATGCCGGACAAAATGTGCCCGAAATGGCACTTGAATTAAGAAAAAAGTATTTTCCAACGTTGACTGAGGCGATCGCAGCAACCAATGCAGCCAACGACAATATTCTCAGAAATGTGTACTTTGGCACCTTTCATCCAGGACTCGATATAAAACTGCATGTAAACTATAACCCACACATGAATCGTGGCTACTTAGGATTAATTGTGCCGGAGGGTGATGTGGCGATGAAAATATGCCACGACACGCTTTACTGGCATGAAGGTGAATTTTTAGTGTTAGACCATAGCTATCCCCACTGCCCGCATAACTACACCGAGTTCCAAAGAACCGTTCTGGTAGTCGATTTCTTCAAAACAGATCAGCCCCGAGAAACCGTCATTCGGATGGAACAAGAACTAGTCGGGCAGCGTATGCAAGAAAATCCCTATAGCCTGGGTGTGTTTGGTAAAAGTGATAAAGCGCCAATCGAAGACTTTATCAAGTATGGCCTCAGTCACCAATTGGAATGGGACAAAGCACTGGAATCCTAGCGGAGTCAATTATGCGATCGCTGATCGCCGCATCATCGTAACGGAGCATGCCCGCGATCGGTGGGCATGAGCATCCTCAGGCAGTTGTTTTTAATAGCTCGACGCCATACGAATTATCAATCGCGCACAGCCACTTGCCATCAGCCGTCTTTTTATAGACGTAGATTGCATCTCTTTCAGCAGCAAACGCTGAATCTACCTTTTCAGGCGACTCCACATAAGTCTTGGACAAAACCAATGCGATATCTCCGGCCTCAATAATAACCATGTCACCCTGTGACACCTTGAGACTATCGTTGAAGTAATCAGCAATTTTCTTAAACGCCTCTTTGATCGATTCCCGACCGTGTACCAGCGTCCCGGGCTTAACCACCAATACCGCTTCGTCTGTATAGCAATTCGCTACAGTATCAAAATCACGCTCGTTAATCGCTTTATCAGCTTTGGCGATTTCTTGCTTTAAAGGATGATCACCCATCGTTGCCTCCTTTTTTGAGTAAGCTTCATTTTTTGAATACGCTTCAATAGTCGCTGCACCCAGATGCTTCCCGCTCACTGCAGGGGCATATAGACATCCGTAACTGCGTCTTCGTCCTTCACGGTTTTACCGACATTGACATAGTGAAAGATGATTGGAGCATCAGAGAGCAACTCCCCACTACTCGGCAACCACTCATCATATAAATATGCCACTGCCTTGTTGTCAAAGCGCGAACCGATATCGCGGGCGAATGCACATCGCAGACTGGGGATCGTCATCTCATGAATGCCGTCCGGGTTTGCACCCACAGCTCGATCGATGGAGAGGCAGAAGTCCACGCGATGCTCTCTGGGATTGACCGTTCTTGGATCAGTATAGTGCAAGCCATAGCTCCGGTACTTCGCGGGATCCAGTAGGCCATGCGCCAGCTTCCACGCGATCAGCTTGCGCGCTGTGTCATGTTCATTTTGCGGCAACCCCACATGCGTGATCGCAGCCACCCTCGTCTCTGGAAACGTCACAATGCGTACTTCCATGAAACTCCTCTCCACGTGTTGCTTGATCGTTGCGCTGCAGACGCAGGATGCATATAACCGCTCGAACGCAATGAAGAAGGCTGATACAGTCTGCTACAGCGCGGTTTATGAGGCGTCGGCATAGCGGCTGATTGAGGGGCCTAGTGGAAAAGCAACTATACGGCAACCATTCCCGTCGGATGAACTATCAGCTAACAGAACGGGGCCAAAGCCTTCGCCCTGTACTCAAAGCGATGATTGGCTGGGGGCTAGAGCACATTCCTGACACCCAAATTCCGGCAAACGAGCCTGAAAATTGAAGCTCCCAATTACGGTGTGATCCTCCAGTGCAAAGACGAAGCGCCTGACGGTGCTGGTCAGCGGTAATCTAGTCAGCACCAGCAATGACCACTTATGATCCCAACACCGAGATTGCTTAATTGCAGTAGACTAACGTGGCGCCCACATCGCCCGGATCTTGATTGGGAAGCCAACCAGCGCCCGATGGGATGCCAAAATTTCTGCCAAAAGTTCGCTGTAAATTGACCTGTAGCCATACGAGGCCGTTGGGGTCTGTTTGTGTAAAGACCTTTCCGCTGACCTGGTTTACGTAAACTGTTTGATTGGCAGTGACCTGTCCCACAGGGTTTGCCCCCCAGTTTGGCTCCCGAAAAATATACGCTGAGTTGAGCGTGCTTCTCACGCGACGGCAGGCGCTCGGTGATTGCACCGCTCCACCGCAGTTGAGAGCGGCATAGTCAACAAAGCCGTTCGGGTTGGTGATCTGGACACGCGGCGGTGGGGCCACGGGCAATGGTGCGGCAAAACCAACGGGTGTGCCGGGACTCAGAGGAAGAATTGGCAACACTTCCGAGTCCTGGGGGTTGGCCGTTGTAAAAACTGGCGTTGTTTTTCGAACCACGCAGGCTGTTTGAGCCACTACCATAAGAGTCTGTGCCGGCACTGCCCGTGTGGGCAACGCGAAGCCAGTCGTTGCGATCGCCAGCCCGACCGACAAACCCAAGGAAATTTTGTAATTGTGCATGTTATCTATCACGAATGACTTTAAGCACATCCAGAACGCATTGCTATCATCTAGAGTGCCGGTCAAATATATTCTCTGGTTACTATAATTTTTTAGCTTTGAAAAGTCTACCGTTGAGTTAAATGAATGCAGCAGTTATATCCAGTGTGATTCAGCATCCGCTTCAGAACTATTGGTCAAGGCGTTGTTGCCGGTTTGACTCTGATTAAGAGACGATTTAGGTGGCGATCGGCATTCACGTTAGGCTTTATTTCCATGACAACTCCTCCCATCCAGTGGTATCCCGGTCACATTGCGAAAGCCGAAAAAGCGCTGTTGGAGCAGCTTAAGCGGGTGGATGTCGTGCTGGAGGTGCGGGACGCGCGCATCCCACAGTCAACGGCGCACCCTCAGGTGCAGCAGTGGTTGGGCACGAAAGGCCGGGTGCTGGTCATGAACCGCAGTGACATGATCCCGGTAGCTGCGCGACAGCAGTGGACGGAGTGGTTTCGGACGCAGGGCGAAGAACCCTATTTTACCGATGCCCAGCATGGAAAAGGCATCGACGCGGTGCTCCAGGCCGCCCAAACAGCGGGCGAGCAGATGAACCAGCGGCGGCGCGATCGCGGGATGCTGCCCCGTCCGGTGCGGGCAGTGGTGATCGGCTTTCCAAATGTGGGCAAATCGGCGCTGATTAACCGATTGCTCAAGCGGCGAGTGGTGGAGAGTGCCCGTCGTGCTGGCGTCACACGTCAACTGCGCTGGGTGCGTATTTCGGATCAGATTGAGCTATTGGATGCGCCCGGCGTTTTGCCATCGCGACTGTATGACCAGGCCGCAGCGCTGAAGCTCGCCATCTGTGATGACATTGGCGAAGCTGCCTACGACAACCAGCGCATTGCGGCCGCACTGGTGGATTTGCTGAAAGCGATCGCAAGCACTTCAACACTGCGATCGCGCTACGACCTGGATGCACAGTCGCTAACTGGCGAGAGCTACCTGCACGCACTCGCCGAACACCGCCATAAAGGAGACGTGGAGCGAACGGCACGGCAGTTACTGAACGATTTTCGAACGGGTGCCCTGGGGGCGATCGCGCTGGAATATCCCACTGAACAGCCAGCAGTCAGCAGTCCGCCCTCCACACTGAGCAATTAGCCTGCAAGGAAAACACGGTAGCGGCCTCATCCGCGGTGGATTAACAGCGCACAGGCGATGTCCTCAAAAACCTAACAGATTAATGATGCTGAATACTCCGCCAATGGGGGATAGCACGGCCCCTAACGTATCCGTCACGGCAGCAAACCCCGATCGACGGACAACGATCGTATCGTTGTTCCGCATCGCGGGATTATTCTTTTCATTGAGTCCCTGGGCAAAGTCAACCGACACATCGCGGCGTGACACGGTGCCGTTCGGGTTAAGGCGAACGAAGGTCACTTCGCCTTTCTTCGCACGGTTATTAAAGCCACCAGCAGCCAGCAACGCCTGGTTGAGTGGTGTATTGGGTGGCACCTGCACCGGGCCGGGTCTAACCACTTCACCGACAACGTTGACAGTGATTTTGTCGGGGGCAAAACTGGCCACCGCGATTTTGGTCGCTTCGGTTGAGTTCAGTGCCGTTGCCGTGGGAATCACGATCGTGTCGCCCTCTTGCAGCGGCAAATCCTGTCGAATATCGCCTGCCTGGAGCAAACTCCAGAAGTCTACTTTGATGACTTGCATTGGCCCTGCCTGCGTTGTGCGACGAATTTCAATGTTCCGAATGTCTGCCGATTGCGTAATGCCGCCTGCCGTTTGAATGGCCCGCGTTACCGTCGGCACCTTTACATTGGCATTGGTGGGCAGGACGGTGGCAGCCTGCCCGTTTGACTGATTGGTCTGGTCGGGCGAAAGGACGTACGGCCCGGGACGATTCACTTCACCCACAACAGCAATACGCAGGGGACGATCGCTGGGCGTAGCAAAGGTCGTTGCGGCGAGGCGTTGCGCTTCATCCAAATTGGCGCTCGTTGCGGACGGAATAAAGATGCTGTCGCCATCCTGCAAACGCAGATCTTGCCGCAGGTTGCCCGTTTGCACCAACTGCCACAGATCGACCTTGATGATGGCATCAGGCCCAGCGTTATACGGTCGGGGACGGTGGACTTCCACTTCACGGACATCGGCTGACTGGGTCACGCCGCCCGCAAGCTGAATGAGTCGCGTGACGGTGGGCACGCCTGTATCGGCATTGGCAGAAACGGCCTGCACCGTGTACGAACCGGGGCGGTTGACTTCGCCTGCGATCGCGATCGTCAATGGCCGTGCCGCCAACAGCCCAATCGTGACAATGGGGCGCGTCAGGTACGGCTCATATTTCGTCGCGATCGCGGCTGACGCTTGCTTCAAGGTTCTACCCTGGACAGGAACCGCACCGACCTGAGGCAGATTGACAGCACCATTGGGCAGCACCAGGTATTCACCGCTATACTCAGGCACGTTAAAAAAATCGATCCGGACGCGGTCACCCGATCCCAGCAAATAGCCATCGTCAACCTGGGGTCGCACGGGTGTGGCGGTCGTTGGTGCGGCGGATGTGCTTTTGGGAACCTGGGCGATTCCGACAGATGGGCAGAGAATTACGCCCATAAACGCAACCGGCAGCACCCGCTGCATCATTTCGGTTGCTCGATTGGTCGGCTCAATTAGTTTAGCTAAATCCATACAGCGTACTGTTTAGCAGGCAGATCCCTGTTGTCTAGACGTTAATGTGACATCAGATGTTCCTGAATTTGTCAGGATTCTAATCGCGATCGCCAGCGGTTCCAAATTACTCAAATTCTGCATCATGATCGGGTCAAAGACGATACGTCCTTAGACATACTGAATTATTTAAACGAATCGTTGGTTTATTGCTACGCAAAATCCGTACGAATTCAATTCACTTCCGCTCACGATAAAATAGCCGTTGAACACCGATCAGGCTGGTTTTTCTAGCGATTAACGCATGGCTCAGAGCGCATTGACCTGTATCGATCAACACAGGCACTAGACGTGCTAATGAATACAGTACAGTTTTGGTTTTGCTCCGCTGATTGTGAAGAAAGTATTTACATTTTCTTCGTTTTCAGTATCTAATTGAACTGTTGCATTGAGGCGCTTTCCCTATATTCAAGACTAAGCCTCTGTCTATGCTGCTCTCAAAGCGTTTGAACATCTACCTCTTTCGAGAGATGTTTTATTTCTGCCCGCTCCTTACGCTTCGTTAAGTTTGATGTTTAACGATCGACGGGAGGTAAATTCGCTGAAATCAGTCGCTCTACGGAAAATTATTAGCATTAATTGATACCAGTATTGCCGTTGGCCGCTCCCTGTTTGGTCGTTCCCTGTGAGTTGATGAGTCAAGATCTCACGGCGTGGTTGTTGTCAATCACGACATCCGAATAACGTACCCGATTCTGTTTGCTAATTCTTGGAGCACCGCAGGCAATTCGAACCGTATAGCCAGAGCTGCTCGACTATAGCTTTGTGATTGAGCCTGCTGTTTCAGCCATAGATTTAGCTACTGAATTCACAACTGCAGGTTCCACGTTTTAGTTATGAAAATTGCATTGGTGCATGATTACCTGACGCAACGGGGTGGTGCAGAGCGAGTATTTGAGCTGCTCTGCAAGCGCTATCCCGATGCTGATGTTTTTACCTCGCTTTACGACCCCACGCGATCGATCGATCTTCACGATCGCATGGTGCGGACGACGGCGTTGCAAAATATTCCAGGTGCAAGTGAACATTTCAGACTGCTTGCCCCGCTGTACTTCCCAGCGTTTCGATCGCTTGATCTGCAAGACTATGATCTGGTGATTAGCAGCAGCAGCAGCTTTGCCAAAGCGGTGCGTAAACGACCCGATGCGAGGCACATTTGCTTTTGTCATAACGTCACTCGGTTTCTGTGGGATACGCGCAGCTACCTGCGGGAATACACCGCATTTAAGCGACTCTACCCCTTGCTCGAAAAGATTTTTCAGCAAATGCGAAAGGTAGATCTACACTATTCCCAGGAACCGGATCTTTACATCGCAAATTCCAGTATTGTTGCTGATCGCATTCAAGCCATTTACCAGAAACCCGCGCTGGTTATCAATTACCCGATCGACAGCAACAAGTTTGTGTTCTCTGCTGAAAAAGACGACTTTTACCTGACCTCGACTCGGCTCATTAGCTACAAACGAACAGACATTATCATTGAAGCGTTTAACTGGTTAGGTCTCCCCCTGTTGGTCACTGGAGATGGGCCTGAACGCGAACGTTTGGAGGCACGAGCCATGAAAAACATTACCTTTCTGGGTCACGTGAGTGATGCAGAACGCACCCAATTGATGTCAAAAACGCGGGCGGTGATTGTGGCAGCGCTGGAAGATTATGGGTTGGTGCCAGTTGAAGCCAACGCCAGCGGGACGCCAGTGATCGCCTATGGCGCTGGTGGCGTTCTCGATACCCAAATTCCCGGACAAACGGGCGTTTTATTCAACCGCCAAACCCCAGAAGCCGTGCAGGCAGCATTGCTGGCGATGAATACAATCAAGTGGAATTACCGCAAGATTCGAGAGCATGCGCTGCGGCATTTTTCGGAAGAAGCCTTTTTTGGCAAGGTTGAACAAGTCATTGGGGGAATTTGAGGCATGCCTGTGATGACTCAATCGGGCTAGCGCGATCGTCTTTAATGTTGAAGGGTGATAGTTGTGACTGTAGGTAACGTTGTCGGTGCTGTTGAAACCGATCCAGGATATGGACAACTGGTTGCGGCTTTATTGCGGCGAAAGCTGTGGCTCCTGGGTATTTTTTTGAGTGTGCTGTCCGCTGTGACAGTTTACACCTTGCTAAAAAAGCCGATCTACCAAAGCTCGATGCAGCTACTGGTGGAACCGAACTACCAGAGCAAAAAAGACGCTGGCTCTGGCACTGAAAATCAGTTTGCTGATAGCAATGTGGAGATTGATAACTCAACGCAGCTAACACAGATGCGAAGTTCGCAACTGTTGCAGCGGGCGGTTAATTTGCTCCACACCGATTATCCCAAGCTTGAAGTGGAGGAAGTGCAAAAGTCGCTGATTCTCACGCAGGTTGAAGAAGATAAAGTTAAAACCAAAATTTTTCAGGCGGTCTACACCAGTGACGATCCTGTAAAGACGCAGAAAGTGTTGACGGCTATTCGACGGGTCTATCAGGATTACAACCGGGAACAGCAGCAACAGCGGTTGACCCGTGGCTTATCGTTTGTGGATGAGCAGTTGCCGCTGGTTGAAAAGCAGGTCGATCGCGCGGAAGACGCGATGGAGCAGTTTCGCAAGAGCCAAAATCTGGTGGATCCAGAGGCGCAGTCAAGAGCGTTGATTGATGCCCTGAGCAGCGTTCAGAAAGAACAGCAAAATAATCAAGCTCAGATCCGCGATACTCAGGGACGCTACCAGACGTTGCAGCAAGAACTGGCGTTATCGCCGCAGCAGGCGTTGATCGCGGCCCGATTGAGTCAGTCTTCTCGCTATCAGTCGCTCTTGAATGAGATTCAAAAAAGTGAACTGGCGATCGCCCAGCAGCGGCTGCGCTTTAAAGATGCCAGTCCCTACGTCCAGCAGGCGCTCGATCAACGGCGACGTCAGCGTGATTTACTATCCGCCGAAGTCAGACGAATTCTGGGCAGCAATGCCGCGCAGGTGAACACGCAAGGTGAATCGGGGTTGAGTGTGGGCCAACTCAGCGCTACCGACTTAACGTTGGCCAACCAGCTTGTGGATGCCCAGGTGACAATGATGGCACTCCAGTCACGCGCTCAGAGCTTAAGCGAAACCGAGCGATCGCTCCAGCAGCAGCTACGGCGGTTTCCGGCTCTGCTCGCCGAATATGGGCGGCTCCAGCCGAAAGTCCAGATTGGACGCGATACGCTGCAACAGTTGCTCAAAGCCCGTCAGGAGATCGCTCTCGAAATTGCTCGTGGTGGCTTTGACTGGCAAATTGTTGAAGAACCCAAGCTGGGCAAGCAAATTGGCCCCAATCTCAAGCAGAACATCTTGCTGGGTGCGGTGGCAGGGCTAATGCTGGGTGCGGTGGCAGCTTTCATCCGCGACACGATGGATGACGCCGTGCATACCCCCGAAGATTTAAAGCAGGTTCCAGTGCCGCTGCTGGGGCTGGTTCCCGAGTTGTCCCACGATGCCGGACTGGGATCGCTGGTCAGTCGCTCCTTCCGGGAACAACCAGATTTTCTCGCGCCACCAATGATGCAGGTCGTTCACTGGCAACCATTCCGTGAGTCCCTCGATCTGATCTACAAGAATATCCAACTGCTACCCAGTGCCGCCGGGTTACGGTCTCTGGTTGTGACGTCAGCTCTGGCTGGTGAAGGTAAATCAACCATTGCGCTCGGTTTAGCCATCAGTGCGGCCCGGTTGCATCAGCGCGTGCTGTTGATTGATGCCGATCTACGGCGTCCGAGCCTGCACAAACAGCTTGACTTGCCGAACGATCGCGGCCTTTCTACCCTGCTCACGCGTCCCATCCCAACGCGCTCAGGCGAGATTCAGCCTTCACACCGCTATACCGATATCCCACTCTCCGTCCTGACGTCAGGGCCACCACCGACTGATCCGGCTCAGCTCTTGAGTTCTGAGCGAATGGGCGACCTGATGCAGGTTTTAGAGCAGGCGTACGACCTGATCATTGTCGATGCTCCGCCGGTCTTGGGTATTGTGGACGCCATGCTGGCCGCATCGTTCTGTAGCGGGATGGTGCTCGTTGGTCGGATTGGCCAGGTCACGCGCGCTGAATTGACTCAGGCGACGACCCTGCTGAGCAAGCTGGATGTGATTGGTGTGATTGCGAATGGATCTGACTTAACGGCCAATCGCTATATCGCCTACGACCGCAAAGGTCAGTTAGCTCCCCTGTAGATTAAGACTCCGTTCGGCCTACGGGCAACGATTTGGCTGTGTCCCGCTGATCAATTCAATAAACGCTGCTGTACCGGGCCACCTGATGGCTAAGTTGAAGGCCCATCTACTCTTTAAGTCCCCCAATGCTTATGACTACGCTCTTCCTGCAAAACCAAGCAAGCAACCGAAACGCTGCTTCGCGTCACGCTCGATCGCCCTACTACGCGCTAACGTGGCGGCAGAATCAACTGCTGTTGACCCTCTCACCGCAGCCCACGCCTGCGCTACCAGCCCTCGAAAGTGAACAGTTGCTGGCTGACTGCTTGCAGCGATCGCCAGTGCATCTGGTGAAGCTGACTCCCGAGATTGGAGAAGCGGAACTGGCGCTCTGGGCCGATGCCTGTGCCAAGGTCAACAAAGCCGTTTATCTGCGGGTTCCCAGCACATCCGCCTTGCCTAAAAAACAAAATCGATTGAGGTGGTGGCTCAAGCGTCTAGTTGACTGGAGTGCGGCGGCCCTACTGCTCCTACTGGTTGGGCCATTAATGCTGGTGCTGAGCCTTCTCATTCTAATCCAGTCACCGGGGCCAATCTTCTTTAGCCAGTGGCGCGTGGGCGAGCGGGGCAAACTGTTCCGCATCCTGAAATTTCGCACGATGGTCACAGGTGCCGAACTGTTTCACCACCAGGTAATGGGCAACCAGTCTGGTTTGCACAAGCGGGAGGACGACCCTCGCGTTACACCGATCGGTCGCTGGATGCGGCAGTACAGTCTGGATGAGTTACCCCAGCTTCTGAACGTGCTGCGGGGTGAAATGAGCCTCGTTGGCCCACGTCCCTGGGCACTATATGATGCGGTGCGGTTAAGTCCAGCTGTCCAGCACCGACTCAATGCCTTACCGGGCATTACGGGGATCTGGCAAGTGACCGGGCGATCGCACCTGCGCGATCTGGATGCGGTGAACAAGGTGGACTTGCGTTATCTGGATGACTGGTCGCTTCGTCAAGACTTCAAAATCCTGCTCCTGACAGTCCCCAAAGTACTTTCCGGATTCGGTGCCTTCTAGTTTATTTGTCAGCTATTGCTGACGTTGTCCCGTTCCCTCGACAATACATGCAACAGGCACCTTCCTTTCTCGCAAATTCATGCTGCTGAAACTTCCCGCACCCCTTCGTCGAACGCTTAAAAATGCACTGAAAGCCACGACCTTCTGGCAAGACAATTACACAATTCTGCGCGAGTTCAAGCACTTTTCCCTCATTGCCGTCACAGCGGTCGGCTGTGCGATCGCGGCAGCATCGTTTGAGGGCTTTAGCTTTGGATTTTTGCTGGCGTTTTTGCAGAGTCTGGTAAATCCCAACTCGCCGCCCTTCCACACCAGCATGGAGTGGTTTGACCAATGGATTCTTGGCGTGAGCGAACCGGCCACCAATCGTCTATATCGCGTGTCGGCGTTGATTCTGGCGGCCACCTGGATTCGCTCGGTATTCAACTACCTGACCCAGATTTACACCGATCTCACCCAGCAAAAACTCGTTGATCGCCTGCGACGGCAGATCTTTGAGCAGCTCCAGGCCCTCAGCCTCAGCTACTTCTCCAAAACGCATTCCGGCGAACTGCTCAACAGCCTCACGAGCGAACTGGGTCGATTGCAGTCAGCGTTTGGGCTGCTGTCATTCATCGTGACGCGCAGCCTCACCCTGAGCGTTTACATCTTTTTGATGTTTCGGCTGTCGTGGCAGCTATCGGTCATCTCATTGGGACTGTTTGCTTTGCTGGCAGTGGGGTTGTCCAACCTGATCGTCCGCGTCCGCAATGCCAGCTCCGGGGTGTCCGTGTCGAACGGTCGATTTACGTCGATCTCGATGGAATTTATCAACGGCATTCGAACAGTACAGGCATTTGCCACACAGGACTTTGAGCGCAGACGCTTCTACAAGGCCAGCGCCGATGTGGTTGACGCATCCATGCAAGCGAGCCGGGGATATGCCCTTGTGCGACCACTGGCCGAAGCGTTGGCCACC
>JAJPKC010000277.1 GCA_021323955.1 Oscillatoriales cyanobacterium Centralia_MAG_596
CGGCGGTTTAAACAGCCACAGATCCCCTAAGACTCCCTGGTCATCCACAATGGGTACCGCCAGGGTGGTCTGCCGCTGTTGGTCAGCCCGCAGCGGGTGTGGTGTAATATCGCTGAACTGGCAACTCTGCCCCTGCAGCAAGTAGGGATAGATCTCAGGATGGGCAGCCGTCGCCAGCGCAAAGGTGACGCCTTGAGCCGGTGTGAGGGTATGGGTGATTTCATAGGCGATTGTCGAAGTCGTTTGCGCGGCGTTATAAAGACCGGTATCGCAAGCCGCCAGCGATAAGCCTTGGGCAAGCACCTCTACTGCCGTTTGCAGAATCTGTTTTTCATCGAGGCTATCGCGCACGCGATCCGTCATCCGCTTCAGCAGAGCTTCAAAGGCTAGGGCTTGCTGGAGTTGGGCGGTGCGCGCCTGCACCTGACTTTCGAGGTTGGTATTGAGCGTTTGCACCTGCTGATACAGTGCCGCTTGTTGAATCGCGATCGCCAGTTGGGTGGCTAACTGTTGCAGTAAGGCAATTTCTAACGCCGCCCAGGGGCGTGGGGTTCGACAATGTTGGGTCACGAGTAGACCCCACAGGTGTTCCCCTTGCAGAATGGGCACCACCAGCTTTGCCCGTACTTGCGGCTGCTCTAGCCATGCTAGATGGCAAGGACTATAGTGAGCCGTGTAAATATCCTCTGTGGCCACAATTTCGCCTTGTGCATGAGCGTTGCCCTGGGATTCCACAAAATAGCTATCGGTGATTTGGAGACCCAGAATTGACGGCCAACCCGCTGCGACGGCTTCGGTAATCACCGTGCCGCTCCAGTTGGATGCAAACTGATAGATAATCACCCGGTCCGTCTGCAAGAACTGTCGCACCGCGGTCGCGGTGGTCTGGAGGATATGGTTTAAGTCGAGCGTTTGCCGCATTTGTTGGGTGATTGTCAACATCAACCGTCGTTGCTCAGATTCCCATTGCAGAGCCAGTTCAGCCTGTTTCAGCTCTGTGATATCGGTAAACGATGTGACCACCGCATACGGCACCGTCTCTACTTCATGAAACAGAGGCTGAGCGTTAATCGAAATCCAGGTCGTGCTGCCGTCACCTTTACAAATACCCATGATCACTTTCGCTTGCGGCTGACCTGTTTGCAGCGCGATCGTGGCGGGATGCGTCTCCCGCGGGAAGGGTGAGCCATCTTCGTGAATTGTCTGCCAGTTGGCCGGCACGGCGGCTTGGCCCCTCATTTGCTCAGGCGTGAGACCGAAGATTCGTTCAGCACTGGTATTAAAGGCCGTCATCGTACCATCGGCCTGCTGCAAGACAATGCCTTCTGCCATCGCCGTGATGACGGAGCGATGGCGGCTTTCACTGTCCTGTAAGGCGGCGGCAGCAGCTTTGCGATCACTCACATCTTGAGCAAACGACAGAATGGACACCAACTGACCGGTCGCATCCACCAGCACCGAGTTAAACCACTCGCAATCGATGATCGAGCCGTCGGCATGATAGTTGCGGTTTTGACAAATGACGCTCTTGCCCGCTAATAACTGAGCCGCGGCCTGTTGCACCTGTGCTTGATCCGCTTCCACAATAAAGCGCCAATCGTCCATGGTTTTACCTAAGACCGTTGCTGCTGGCCAGCCAAAAAGTTCCTCCGCTTGCTTCGACCACGCCTCCACTTGAAAGTCTCGATTCCAGCGAATAGTCGCTAAGGGCAAGTGCTCAATATGATGGTTCAGCTCTCTAAGGGCTTGTTCCAGGGCAATTTCGGTACGTTTGTGCTCGGTAATATCACGCGCCACCCCAACAATTTGGCTCACCTTACCGTCAGCATCCAACAGCGGTGCTTTGATGGTGTGAAAGTAGCGCTGCTCACCATCTGATTGTCGTTGAAAGACCTCGAAGCGTGCGACACTTTCCCCAGTGGCAAAAATGTGCTGATGATCCTGAATTGACTGCTGGGCTGACTCTGGTGGACTTAACGTTACATCCGTAAGCTGGCGCAACTGGGCGCGCGTCAAGCCATAATAGTCGCAGGCTGCCTGGTTGGCGTAAGTAAGCGTCTCGTCGGGCGCGATGCAAAACACTAGATCTGGCACGGCGTCGAGCATTTGCGCGTAATAGGGCGCATGCGCCTGCCAGTCTGTTGCCGTTGGTTGGTCAGCAGGCGTTGCTGGGACGGTACTTGCCGTCGGCCACTCGCTACTTGTACGTTGCGCAAGTGCAGCCGTTAAAGACGGCTGAGACTGCCGTAAGTCTGCCACCTGAAGTGCGAGACCGAGTTGGAGTGCCACCTGCTGCAAATATTGCACGTCTA
Organism: Oscillatoriales cyanobacterium Centralia_MAG_596; assembly: GCA_021323955.1. GTDB lineage: Bacteria > Cyanobacteriota > Cyanobacteriia > Leptolyngbyales > Leptolyngbyaceae > Stenomitos. The sequence goes on from JAJPKC010000277.1 coordinate 2,313, forward strand.
GCGGCTGCCACGCACGCGGGCTGCGACAGTGGTGGACCATGAACAACCCCCACAGGTGGCCGTGGAGTGTCAGGGGTACCACCAGTTGCGCCTGTGCCTGCCACCCTGCCAGGCATGGGATCGGGCAAGAGTCCATCGTCCCATCGCTCATCGCGGCGATCGTCGTGCTCTGTCCTTGCTGGTAGCGTTCGACCCACATGGTATGGAAGCAAGGGTCAGCAATTTGTTGTCCCAGCAGGGGAGCCCATACCCTGCCGACAGACTCAAAGGCGACTACGGCAGTCTGATTGGGTAGGAAGCGATAGATGAGGACCCGATCAGTCTCCAGGTGGTTCCTGACAGCTGCGATCGCGTGCTGTAAAATAGCCTCTAGCTCCCAGCCCTGTTGGATCTGGAGGGTGATAGCGGTGATGGTTTCGAGAATGAGTTCTGGGGAAAGCAACGATGCTCGACTATCTGTAGACATCGTAAAGCGATGAGTATGCAACCCGAAACATCTAGTGGTCTTCTAAGCTTGGACTGTTTTTAGTATTTGACATCAAACCGACCCAGCAAACAAAGCACTATAAAACAACATAATGCGGTCTTCAACATAATGCGGTCTCTAACATAATGCGGTCTTCAGCGTCAGGTTGACTATCTGGGTATTTCCCTTGCTAGGGTACGGGTAGGGAAAGCGAATGCCCATTTGTTTGGTTATGCTGATGCTCTCGCAGCCTGATTTTAAGGATGTTTGAACCATTGCTGATCGCACGGCGAGAATCTCTGATGAAAAAGGCAGGGAGAGAAAGACGTTGCCCACCGCAAGCCTTTTTGGCCTTGTGATCAAACGGATTCGGCCAATACTTTTCTCAAAGTACTATTTCTCGTCTCCAAACAGGAACGAATGATTCAAGCGAAACAATCTCTCAAAGGATAGAGCGGAAATTCTGCCCTGGGAAAGACAATAATTTTATCAAATGCTAAATGGCTCTAAGGCTGTTCATGGTTGATATGGCGTCCCTTCAACAAGTCTCACTGCGGCAGCAGCCTTTGTTTGGTGGCCTAATTCGTGAAATGCGAAGTTTGAGCAACCTGACGCAAGCGCAATTTGCGGCGGTCATCGGCGTGAACTATGTCACGATCAGCCGCTGGGAGTCGGGTCGGATTCAACCCTCTGCATTAGCGTTACGTCAAGTTCACGCTTTGCTGGAACGGTTAAGTCAATCTAACGTTCAGCCGATTCAAGCGCGAAGTAAAGCGCTTCTGGCGTTGTATTTAGCCGACGTACAAGAGTAGAAAGTCACGATGGCGGAACTGAGTCTAGCGGATTTATTTGCTGATGATAGCGAGACAGCTGCACAGATGCGATCGCAGTTTGCCAACGTCCAAGACGTCGCTGATGGGGTACCAACGCTCTTGGGTGCAGTCGAAACCTGGCCCCCTAGCTTAAAAAGTGTCTTTGGCATCCTCTTACACTCTGGTTGTCCCATGTTTTTAGTTTGGGACCACACCTTAGGAACAGGCACTGCTAGTGAACGCGTTCTGTTCTACAACGAAGCCTACCGCTCGCTTTTCAACGGAACTCAGCATCTACCGGGTCAGAGAAATGACCGTTGGACAGCAGACGGGGGCACGATCCAGGCAGATGTAGAGCAGGTATTGTCAACGGGGCAAGCGTTGGAGCGACAGCAGAACCTGATCCCCACAGATCCGAATCACAAGAGCAACGAGCTTTTGTACACCTGGTCTTACAACCCGGTCTGGGATGAGACCGGTCAAATTAGGGGCGTCTTTGCCACGGGGTACCGTGTCTCGAAGTTGGAGACGGACGACCTATCCTCCCTTCACAACCTGGATGAGGGATTGTTCAGCCCGCTCCGTGATCGCAGTGATCGCCAGACGATTGCACAGTTCCGTGAACGGTTTCTCCGCGTTGGTTCAGACTTGCTGGTGATTACAGGCGTTAACGGTTACTTCCAATGGGTGAGCCCAACGTTTGAACGAACGCTCGGCTGGACTGTAGCTGAAATGACCGCGCGTCCCTGGACTGATTTTGTGCACCCAGACGATATCAGCACATCCATCCTGGAGACGGACCATCTTTTTGCGGGTAACGAAAGCATTGGGTTTGAAAACCGTTATCGGCACAAAGACGGCTCCTACCGCTGGTTTCTCTGGAGAGCACAGCCTTACCCGGCGGAACAGGTGATTTACGGGGCCGCGGTTGACATCACCGAGCGTAAGCAAGCCGAAGCAACCTTGCAAGCGAAATCGGCTGAGTTGCAACATGTCACAGAAATGGTTGGGGTTGGGCTAACTCGTTGCAGCCGCGATTTGCGCTATCTCTCTGTAAATCCTGCTTATGCTGAGTTGGCTGGAATTGGGGTAGAGGAAATTGTCGGCAGACCGATTGCGGATGTGATGGGTCAGGCGGCGCTAGAGAGGATTCGTCCCTACTTTGAGCGCGTCTTGTGCGGTGAGCGGGTCGAGTATGAAGCTGAAGTACCGTTTGCCACGGGCGGAGTGCGGTATCTCCATGTTGTGTATACACCGGACAAAGATGGGGAAGGTAACATCATCGGTTGGATCGCTTCGGTCATGGATATCACCGATCGCAAACAAGCCGAAGCCGAGCGCGAACGCTTACTGTCAGCATTGGCGACTGAGCGTACCCGCTTTGCAGCCGTTTTGCACCAAATGCCGGAAGGAGTCATCATTGCCGATGCCGCATCGGGTGAGTTGATTCTTGCCAATGAGCGAACGAATCAAATTCTTCGGTACGCATTTGAGTTGAATTTGGCGCTTGAAGCATACGACCAGAAGGTACCGTTCCACGCGTATCATCCCAACGGAAACATTTATGCACCGGAAGATTATCCACTGGCACGCTCGCTCCGTAGCGGTGAAGTGGTGACCCACGAAATGATGGAAATCCGGTATGTGGATGGAAGCCAGATTGTGATCGCGGCCAGTTCCGCCCCGATTCTTGACGACCAGGGACAAATCACCGCAGCAATTGTGGTCATGCAGGATATTACTGATCGCAAAGGCGCTGAAGACGACTTACGACAAAGCGAAGAACGCTTGCGGATTGCTCAACAAGCCGCGAATGCTGGCGTGTGGGATTGGGATATCACAACCAATCAGGTCACCTGGTCAGACGCATACTATCGGCTTTACGGTCTTGATCCAACGACCCCAGCCTCCTATGAAAATTGGTTACGTTCAATTATGGAGCCGGATCGCGATCGCACCGATCAGGCAACCCGTGAGGCTCTTAAACAGCAGATCGATCTCAACGTGGAATTTCGTGTCCTGCATCCGACGCTGGGTGAGCGGTGGCTGACAGCGATCGGGCAAACGTTTTTCGATGATAGCGGGCAGCCGATCCGTATGACCGGCATTGCCTTGGATATTACCCATCGCAAGCAAGCCGAGAAAGCACTCGAGCACTATCAACTGCTATCGGAGTATAGCCGGGATATTGTGCTTTACTTTCGCAGCACGGGGCAAATTCTGGAAGCGAATCAGGCCGCTGTGCAGGCCTATGGGTACGATCGTGCCGAACTCCTGACCCTCACAATCAGTGACTTGCGCATGCCGGATACGCTTGCTGTGATGCCAGAGCAGTTTGAGCAGGCAGCACAGCAGGGCATTTTATTTGAAACGATGCACCGTCGTAACGATGGGAGTGCCTTCCCTGTCGAAGTGAGTGCCCAAAGTGCGGTCATTGGTGGCGAGCCGGTCGTCTTGAGCATTATTCGAGACATTACAGAACGCAGACAAGCCGAAATGGAGCGCGAACAGCTCCTGATCCAGGAACAAGCGACACGGGCAGTTGCCGAAGCTGCTGAGCAACGAGCCGAATTTCTGGCAGCCGCCAGTGAAACCCTCGCGTCCTCTCTGGATTACGAGTATACGCTGAAAAGTGTGGCTCAGGCTGTTGTGCCATCCCTGGCCGATTGGTGTGCGGTTGATATCCTTAAGGACGATGGCACCTTAGAGCGATTGGCTACAGCACATGTGGATCCGGCTAAGGTGCAATGGGGACTCGAACTGCATCGTCGCTATCCGCCTGATTTAAACGCGCCACACGGTATTGCGCAAGTGTTACGCACTGGGCAGTCGGAGTACTATCCCACGATTTCGGATGACCAAATCGTGGCAGCAGCACGGGATGACGAACATCTCAGGATTCTACGGGAAATTGGCTTCAGCTCGGTGATGCTCATACCGCTGAACGCACGTGGCAGGACTTTAGGCACGCTTTGCTTTGTGGCAGCAGAGTCGGGGCGTATGTACAGTCCAGCAGACTTTTCTCTGGCAGAGGAACTAGCCCGCCGCAGCGCGATCGCCCTGGACAATGCTCGCCTGTACCAGGAGGCACACCAAGCACGACAAGCCGCCGAACGCGCGGCTGACCGAACGTCTCGACTCCAAACCGTGACCGCCGCCCTCTCGGAATCGCTCACCCCGACGCAGGTGGCAGCGGTCATCGTCGAACAGAGCATGGCAACGTTAGCGGCTACGGCTGCCCTCGTGGTTCTAGTCAGCCACGATCAAACCGAACTGGAGATTGTGAAGGCGGTTGGCTATCAAGCCGACCTGGTCGAGTCATGGCGCCGGTTTTCGATTAATACTGATGTGCCTCTGGCAACGGCAATCCGAACGGGCGAACCGATATGGGTTGAAACGCTCCTAGACCGGATTGCCCGCTATCCGCATTTAGCTGAAATCTATAATCGCTATGAGTTTAACGGCTGGATCGCGCTTCCCCTGGTTGTGGAGGGCAAATCAATCGGTGGCATGTTGCTGAGTTTTACAGAGTTCAGGCTCCTGAATCAAGAGGAGCGCGATTTTATCCTGGCACTGACTCAGCAATGCGCACAAGCCATTGTGCGGGCGCAGCTTTATGAAGCGGAACGACAGGCGAGAGCCGCAGCCGAACAAGCCAATCGGATTAAGGACGAGTTTTTAGCCGTGCTGTCTCACGAGTTGCGGTCGCCCCTCAATCCGATCTTGGGTTGGTCAAAACTATTGCAGAGCGGTAAGCTAGACGCTGCGAAAACCCAGCAGGCCTTGAAAACGATCGAACGCAATGCGCAACTGCAAGCCGAATTGATTGAAGATCTGCTGGATGTCTCTCGGATTCTCCAGGGCAAGCTTAACCTCAGCGTCAATTCGATTAATCTTGTTTCCATTATTCGAGCTGCCATGGAAACCGTGCGGCTGGCCGCAGAGGCGAAGTCAATTCAAGTCGAGGTAAGCCTTGAACCCGATGTGGGTCTGGTTTCCGGCGATGCCACTCGGTTGCAGCAGGTGGTTTGGAATTTAGTCTCCAATGCCGTCAAGTTCACGCCGACCGGGGGACACGTCAGTATTCAGTTGGAACGCTTAGACTCAGACGCCCAAATCACCGTCAGCGATACCGGACAGGGAATTGCGCCTGATTTTCTGCCGCATGTGTTTGACTACTTCCGCCAAGCCGATGGCACCACCACGCGTCAGTTTGGTGGACTGGGACTGGGGCTGGCGATCGTGCGGCACTTAGTGGAGCTGCATGGGGGCACGGTCAGAGCCGCTAGCCCAGGCATTGGGATGGGGGCAACCTTTACGGTCAGACTGCCACTCATGCCTCCAGTGGCGATCGCCCAGCAGACGGCTCAATCATCAGTACGACCTTCGGATTTGCGGGGGATGCAAGTTTTAGCGGTGGATGATGAACCGGATTCGCGGGAGTTTGTGGCGTTTGTGTTAGAGCAAGCGGGTGCAACCGTGCTGACGGCCGCGACTGCCGCTGAAGCATTGACCCTGCTCCTGCAAGCCAAGCCTGATGTCCTGCTCAGTGACATCGGGATGCCAATGATGGATGGCTACACGCTGATGCAACAGGTGAGAGGGTTGCCAACCGAGCAAGGGGGGCAAATTCCCGCGATCGCCCTCACCGCTTATGCCGGCGAGATGAATCAGCAACAGGCGCTTGCCGCCGGGTTCCAGAGGCATTTAGCGAAACCCGTACAGCCAGAAGCCTTGGTGCAGGCGATCATCTCGGTCGTGCGCCAAGCCTGAAACTGGGCTGCCTCAATGATGGGATGCTTGCGTCAACCTCGACCTGGAAGGGGGAAGATGAGAAGTTGGGTTAAACTCCAGCGAGGTGGGCAACTGCTCCGCTGAATCCCCGCTTGCCTGACGGCGCTCCAGGTAGTCTTTCGGCGGACAGAGGCAACGAGTCAGGAATCTACTTATCCCTCTCCTAAGAAATCATCTCTTTCAAGGGACGGTGAACGATTTCCATCCCTAAAGCTTGTGCCCGTTTTTGAAGCTGCTTGAGGGTTCGTTCGCGATAGCGTTGCTCGTAATAGTGTTCTCCTGGGTCAATATAGCCCTGTCGTGTTGTCCAAAGTTGATAGAAAAGGCGTGCAATTTTATGAGCAGTCGCAGTAATGGCTTTGGGTGTCCCTAGCCGCGTTCGGAGGCGACGGTAAAAAGCCCCTAAAGCGAAATGACTTTTCCCTGCGGCTTGAGCGGCCATCCGAAACGCATTAGCGGCTCGATTAACCACCCGACGTGTGGCTGAGCTTTTTACCTTGCCCCCGGTGATGCGACTGCCTGGGCACAGTCCCAACCAGGCGGTAAAGTGCTTAACACTGGGGAAGCGACTGGGGTCTAATCCGACTTCTGAAAGGATCGTTTGCACCGTTAACACGCCCATGCCGTCAATTTGGGTAAAGTCAACGCCACTCATGCGATAAAGATGAGTGCGTAAATCAAAAGCAGGTTGATTGTCCTGCGGTTTATGCCGCTTATATTTGGGAGACGGTAGTGGTTGCTCATTCAGGTCTACTTTGGCCTCAAAGTCCGCTAGACACTGCTCAATCTGCTGGTCACAGGCTGCCATTTGGGTTTGATACACATCGTACAACTGCAATTCCTGTTGCAAGACAAACACATGTTCCGGGCGATAATCACCCTGAAGGGCTTGAGCAATTTCAGCTTCACTGCGTTGAGTGCGATGATGTCTGAGTCCGGCTAAGGTTTGAGGATTGCGTTCTCCTGCAACAATCGCTCGCAGGATTGCCATCCCAGTCGTCCCACTCAAATCGCTCACGACTTGATGCAGTGCACATTCATCTGAGTCAAGGCCTTTTGCATCCGCTGGAGATGGACGCAGGCACTCTTAATCAAGCTACCGCGGTGGCGAATATAGCTGCGTAGAACACAGACTTGATCGGCTGGTCGAAAGGAGCCCGCTAAAAGTCCATAACTGTGTAATTGTTGCAACCATTGGCAATCGAGCACATCACTCTTGCGACCAGGTAACGTTTTAACGTGTTGAGCATTCACCAACTGAACCTCAAAGCCACGGGTTTCGAGAATTTGAAACAACGGAATCCAATAAACTCCCGTTGATTCCATCGCCACCGTTTCAACACCACAAGCCGCTAGCCAGTCTGCTAGCGCATGTAAATCAGCGGTAAAGCAACCAAAACTCCTGATGCTGTTTGAATCACGCTCTGCCGGAACACAGACCCAATCCGTTTGAGACCCAATATCGATGCCTGCGGCATTGGGCTGAATGGACTCAAGCACTGGAGACCGACGGTGTTGACGCATAAGCACTCCTGAACATCCTGCTGTAGTTGGAACCGTAAAGGTGCCTTGCCTGGATTGACGGGCTGTAGAATCTCCTAAACGGGATAGTGTCGTGGACATTTCACCAATGTCATTCCCGTTGCACTCCAGAACCAAGCTTTAATGCGGGCGCAATGCACCAGTGAGGGAACGGTCTTAACTGTCAAGGCACCTTTTCAGTGGAGGAAAATGTTCTCAGCCAAACTGCATTTCTTTTAACCATTCCGGGCACAGTTGCTCGTGAACAGCTTTAATCACTTTGAGAAAAGTAAAATTGATCAAAAATGGTGAAACTTTTACACAGTTGGAGGTTCGGCATCTATAGCGTATTTCCGGTATTGCAACACATTCGACAATGAGGTGGATATATCCAACAACACGCGATGGGAGGCTTTCAGCATTTAGAGACAATTTTACTTCGTCTAGAGTGACAAATGAGGGTTAAGCCCCCAACCCCAAAACTTCTGGATGGAGAACAGGAAGCTCGCATCATTGCCATGCGGTTGGGGCCACCCCGAATGGCTTTGCCAACTGGTCACTACGGTTGTTGTCCTGCAAGGTTGTCGAACTGGGGATTGTTGATACCGTAAGCCATGAAACCCTTCGGCGCACTCTGAAAAAAATGGGATGACCAATCGCAAAATTCAGTATTGGGTGATTCCGCCCACCGAGGATGCCGAATTTGTCGCCCCTATGGAACAGGTGCTCGACACCGATGCTCAGCCCTACAACCCACAGTATCCAGTCGTCTGTATGGATGAACAACCTGTGCAGTGACAACGGGAGGTTCGCACACCGATTGCAGCAACAGCCAAGCACCCCAAACGAGTCGATTACGAGTATGAACGGGCAGGAACCGCTAGCATCTTTATGTTTACTGAACCCCTGGTGGGTTGGCGGGACGTGAGGGTGAGGGAGAGAAGAACGAAAGCCGATTGGGCAACCGAGATCTCCCAACTGTTGGAGGGGCGTTACCGGGATTGTGAAAAGGTGATTCTGGTGTGCGACCAATTAAACACCCATACCAAAGGGGCATTCTATGAAGTCTTTGAGCCTGAGCGCGCGCGCCAGTTAGTACAGCGCATCGAGTTTTGCTACACCCCTAAGCATGGAAGCTGGCTGAACATTGCCGAAAATGAACTCAGTTCACTCACGCGTCAATGTGTCGAGATAAACGCTTTGGTGACATTGAAACCTTGCGTCAGGCGACGGCAGCTTGGGCAAGCGATGTGAATAGTACGCAACGGGGTGTTGATTGGCAGATGAAGATCGATGATGCCCGATATAAACTCACGTCTGTCTACCCTAAAATCCAAGTTGTGACACAGCACTAGAACCAGATACTCAAACTCAAGCTCGACTATGCTACGGCTTACGACAACAAAGCTTGTGTTTATAGCTACTTCAAGCACGGTTTTGAAGACCGGTGAGGCTGGCACCAGCCTCACCGGGTAATCGATCACACCGCCTCCCACCTTGCGGTTGCCCTGGCCATGAGCCTCGCGTACTGGACTCAGTAGCCTTACACGGTTCAGCGCCTCAGTCTTGCGTCTCGCCGAATGGGTCGGCAGGAGCCGTTGCCATCAAAGTATTACAGTTGTGTGAACTAGTATTAACCTTTGAAACGTAAATTATAGTCTTTTGGAGCGGTCGCTCTATTGTTTAGAAAGCACTGGCTTGAGGGCATCTCTATCGTGAGGGGGAGTTCATGTTTGGTTTCCTGCTCCAGGTATTTGCAGGGTTGTCTATTATCGAGTAGGAGGGAGCGGTCATTTGGCTCATCAACAATTCTTCAGCGGTGAATTGAAATGACAAAGCACTCTCGGCGGGGGCAGCGGTCGGGTTTTGACTTGCCGGAGTGTCAGCCTTCCTCACCTGAACTTCAGCTCTAAAGGGCAACATTTTTCAAGCGCAACATTTACATACGGCACTTCAATCTTTAGGTTAAAAATGAGCGTGTTACGACCTGCAGAGGAGGTGGAGCGGCTTGCCATTCTCCATCAATATCAGATTCTTGATACTGAACCGGAAACGGCTTTCGACGATATTGCCCGCCTCGCTGCCTACCTTTGTGGCACGTCGATCGCGATCGTTAATCTCATCGATGAACATCGTCAGTGGTTTAAAGCAAAGGTTGGACTAGCGCTGTCAGAAGTGCCACGCCATGTTGGTCTGTCGTATCTTTGCGTCGAGCACGGGGATGTCATTGTCGTACCGGATACGCTGGCAGACCCTATTCTGGCTACAAATGCGCTGGTCACAGCCTATCCCTACGTGCGGTTTTACGCGGGCATGCCGTTAAAAACACCGGAAGGGCATACGATCGGCACGCTCTGTGTGCTGGACGCGGTGCCCAAACAACTCACTCCCGAGCAGATCGATGCGTTGCGATCGCTGGGCCGTCAGGTGGTGGGTCAGCTCGAACTCCGGCGCAATGTATTCAGTCTGGCTCAAACCACACACCAATATCAGCAAGCCGAAGCCGCGCTCGAACGGGTGGCGGAAGATAACCTGAAATTGGCACAGGCAATGGCCTCTGTGTCCGACGGCGTGGTGATTACCGATCCAAACCGACCGGACAACCCGATTATTTACGCGAACCCGGCGTTTTCCCGCATCACGGGCTACACCGAAGCGGCAATCGTGGGTCAAAACTGCCGCTTTTTGCAGGGTCACAACACTGATCGGGCGGTCGTGGCCGAAATTCGTCAAGCCCTCAATGAGCAACGTGAGATTCAAGCAACGTTGCTGAATTACCGTCAGGATGGCACACCGTTTTGGAATGAGTTAAAGCTGGCTCCGGTGCGATCGCCGCAGGGGGAACTGCTCTACTTCGTCGGGATTCAAACGGATATTACCGCTCGTAAACTGGTGGAAGCTGAGCGGAATCAACTGTTAGAGCAAGAACGACTCGCACGGACAGCCGCCGAGACCGCTAGTGAGTTGGTCACGAATATTCTCGAAAGCATTACCGATGCCTTTTTTGCACTCGATGACGACTGGCGCTTTACGTATCTGAATCATCAAGGTGAACTGTTGCTCCAGCGCGCCAAAGGCGACTTGCTCGGCAAACGCTTTTGGGATGAGTTTCCCGAAACGGTGAAAGACAGCTTCTACCAGGAATTGCAGCGGGTTGTCTTAGACCAAACCCGTGTTCAGTTTGAAACGTTTTATCAGCCGCTCAATCTCTGGTTTGCGGTGCACGCGTATCCTGCCAAGGCAGGATTGTCCGTCTATTTCCAAGACATCACAGAGCACAAGCAGGCAGAGCAGAAGATCCTGGAGCAGGCAGCGTTGCTGGATGTCGCCACCGATGCCATTTTTGTCCGCAGCCTCGACCACCGGATTCTGTATTGGAACAAAGGGTCTGAGCGGCTGTATGGTTGGCAAGCCGCCGATGTGCTGGGGCAGAATGTGATCGCGTTGCTGAATCGAGACAGCCTGGCGCAACTCGATGAAGCGCTGAGAATTGCTGTGGCACAGGGTGACTGGCAGGGTGAACTCGCTCAATTCACGCAAGCAGGGAGACCGTTGACCGTCGCCAGTCGCTGGACACTCATGCGAGACGAGTCAGGACAGCCACAAGCCATTCTCACGGTCAATACCGACATCACTGAGAAGAAGCAGTTGGAAGCGCAGTTCCTCCGCACACAGCGGATGGAGAGTATCGGCACCCTGGCCAGTGGGATTGCTCACGACTTGAACAACATCCTGACACCCATTTTGTCCTCGGCCCAATTGTTGCTCATGCCAAACCTCCTTACCGACGAGCGCAAGGAGCATTTTTTAAAGACGATCGAACTGAGCGCGAAACGGGGCGCGTCCCTGGTCAAGCAAGTGCTGTCCTTCAGCCGCGGTGTGGAAGGGAAACGTACGGCACTACAAGCGCGTCATCTCATTGCCGAAATTCAGCACATCGCACTGGAAACCTTTCCCAAATCCATTGCGCTTAACGTCGAGGCGGCCCCTGATCTCTGGCTGGTTTCGGGTGATGCAACGCATTTGCATCAAGTGCTCATGAATCTTTGTGTCAATGCCCGCGATGCAATGCCTACTGGCGGCACGCTGAGCATCACCGCCACCAATTTCATCATTGACGACAGCTTTGCCCGCATGCATATTGAAGCACGGGTCGGTACCTACATTCTGATTACGGTTGCCGATACGGGCACGGGTATTCCGGCAGCAGCATTAAACCGGATCTTCGAACCATTTTTTACCACCAAAGAACTCGGCAAAGGCACTGGTCTAGGGCTTTCCACCGTGCTGAGCATTGTCAAAAGTCATGGTGGCTTTGTCGATGTGATCAGTGCTCCCGGTCGGGGCACGCAATTCAAAGTGTATCTCCCCGCTATTCAGGCGCGAGAAGCCGTGTCAACGCCGGTATCGGCTTTGCCTGGGGGGCACGGCGAGTTGGTCTTAGTGGTCGACGACGAAGCGATGATTCGGCAAACGACCCAGGCGGCCCTGGAAGCCTACCACTACAAAGTGCTAACGGCAAATGATGGGATTGAAGCGATCGCGCTCTACGCCCAGCATCGAGATGCCATTCGCTTGGTTTTGGTGGATATGATGATGCCATTGATGGATGGTCTGACCACGATTCGCACCCTGCAGAGAATGAACCCACAGGTCAAAACGCTGGCGCTCAGTGGCCTGCTTTCCAGGACGCAAATCCCTGAACTAGAAGACCTTCATGTCCCAACCGTACTATCTAAACCCTTTACGACAAAGGAGCTTTTGGAAGGTGTACAGCAAGTGCTTGAGCGGTCATTAGACAGTTGACCGCCGATGCAAACCCCAACGATGCCGTAGCGGAAGCAGGTGTTTTGGGTTCTGTCCATTCGTTAGTCCGATTTATCTTTACAATTTGTGCAACAGTTTATTACCGCTATAACGCCTACAGGGAGGGGTTATCAGTCTTATCTCGTCTTTGCTTGCGGCTATTTTTGACAAAAATACAAGATCTGGCGTGAGGAGCGGATTTCGTAAGCTGACGCTGATCCAGATGGTCGATGGCTCCGCTTGCCGTTAGTTTGTGTGGTGCATCTTGCGGGTGCCTTGCCCTGGGTGCGTTATACTCAGGCGGCTGTAGCGAACTGGGTGCAGTGCGATGAGTTGGGCGAGTGAGGCGTGAAACCACGCCAATCTGGGTGATGTGCGCCGCCATCGACGGTGAGTGAAAGTCGTGGCAGACCAAGCCGCGTCGCCCGTATCGAGCGTGCCGCTGGCCAATCGTGATCGTTTGGCGCTACAGGGGCTGGATGATTTTTGGCGCAACCCGCGGATCAAAGCCGACGCGATTTTGGCAGCACAAGTGTGGCGCACCGTGAACCGTAGCGAGTGCAATGGCTTGGTGTTAGCGGTGCAAGACACCACCGAACGCGACTACAGCGGCCATCACAACCAGCGAGGGCTGGGCGATCGACGCGGTGCCCAGACGCCAGGAGCACTACTGCACAGTGTTTTAGGCGTGAGTTCCGCTGGTCTGCCGTGAGGCATTTTGCACCACCAGCTGTGGGTGCGGCAAGGGCGCGGTACCCAACGGCAACGGCGAGCGCTGGCCGCGAAAGAGAGCCAGCGGTGGATCGAGAGTCGACAGCGCACGGAAGCCTTACTGTCGCCGTCCACGCACCTTTTGACGATCGCCGACCGGGAAGCCGACTTTGACGAATTGTTTGCCTGTGAGCGCCGCCTGCTCTCCGATTATCTGATCCGCGTGCATCATGATCGGCCAGTCAAAGTGCAGCCAACGGAGCCGCGCCAGTCTTTGCCGCCTTTGCTGCGGGAGACTCCTGTCGCTGGCTGCTTGAACCTCGCCTGACCGCGTACGCCACGCCGCGCCGCCGGCACAGTGGTGCTCCAAGTGAAGTGGGTGAGCGTGTGGCTGCAACCACCCAGCCGTCATCCGCAACGTGCACAACTGGACACCGTGCCAGTCCAAGCGACGTTGAACCAGTAGAACTATTCGACATCCCGGTTAACTTGACCATACCGGAGCAAAGCTGTTGCAGCGCATGCATCATGTAGAACTGAGTGAACGAGAGCTCGCGGTACTGGGGTTGATGGCAAAAGGGATGAGCAATGCCGAGATGGCAACGGGTTTCAGTATTGGCGAAAGTACCGTCAAATCACACATTCATCGGCTTTTAAGTAGGGCTTGCTGAAAAAGCATGGAGGAGCGGTTATATCTAGTTTTCAAGTGAGATCAGGTTTGCTAAAGTGCAAGGAAAAAGCATCAAACCCCTCAAAAACCTTGCACTTGTCTGCTGATGTACCGCCGTTCTACCCCTGGTCAATTATCGTTTGAGAACTTCTACTTGCCGTTTGGTGGCAAGTTGTCGGGTGAGAATCGCTGGGTGAAACTGGCGGAATTGATTCCGTGGGAAGAGTTTGAAGTGCAATATGCCAAGCAGTTGAGTGAGGACATGAGCGCACCTGCGAAATCGTTTCGCATGGCACTTGGGGCACTGATCATCAAAGAGCGACTGGGCACTTCAGATATTGAAACGGTTGAACAGATACGGGAGAATCCGTATTTACAGTACTTCTTGGGGTTATCGGCATACAGCGACAAAGCGCCGTTTGAGGCATCAATGCTGGTACATTTTCGCAAGCGGTTGAACCCTGAGTTGATTGGGCAACTCAATGAAGCCATCGTCAAGAAAAGTGTTGAGAGCAACCGACCCAAGCAGGAGAGGGCAGCAGCATCCTCAGACTCAACGGGTGAGGACAACGATGACGATGAACCGCCTGCTGCTGGCAATGCCGGACAACTGATTGTCGATGCCAGTTGCGCACCTGCTGATATTCACTACCCGACTGATTTAAGCCTGCTCAATGAAGCGCGAGCACACACTGAGCACATCCTTGATCTGCTCTATGCGCAAGTGCGAGAACAGGTTGCCCAAAAGCCGCGAACCTACCGTCGCAAAGCACGGCAACAGTATTTGCACATTGCCAAGCAGCGCCAGGTGAAGAGTAAGGTACGACGTAAGGCAGTTGGGCAACAGTTGCGCTATCTCAGACGGAATCTAGCTCACATTGACACGCTGATTGCAGCAGGGGCATCTTTAGCACGGCTCGACCAGCAACGGTACAGTAAGTTACTCGTCATCAGCGAGTTGTTTCGCCAGCAGCAGTGGATGTATCAGCAGCGTCAACGCCGCATTGATGAGCGCATTGTCAGCATTGCTCAACCCCATGTGCGACCGATTGTGCGAGGCAAAGCCGGAACTCCGGTAGAGTTCGGTGCCCAAATTGCCATCAGTTGTGTCGATGGCTATGGGTTTTTAGAGCATCTCGACTGGAACAACTTCAATGAATCGACTCATTTGCCAGAACAGATTGAACGCTTCAAGCAACGCTTTGGTCACTATCCTGCTTCGGTTCATGCTGACCAGATCTACCGCACCCGTGCCAACCGCAAATACTGTCAGGAACGAGGCATTCGCCTGAGTGGCAAACCGTTAGGCAGACCGAAACAAAGCGAACAAGCCCAACTGCAAAAGCAAGCCCAAACCGATGCTAGGATTCGCAACCAGGTAGAGGGCAAGTTTGGCGTGGGCAAGCGCCGCTTTAGTTTAGCTCGCGTCATGGCAAAGCTCGCTCCCACCGCAGAAACCGCAATCGCCATGACGTTTTTGGTGATGAATCTGGAGCAGTTGCTCCGGCAACTTCTTTTTGTCTTTTTTGCGGTTGTTCTCCCTCACAAAGGGTTCCAATTCAACCGATGGCAGCGGCAGTGGTGCAATCTCCCATTCGCCTTGGCGGTAGCTTAAGTTCTAGTGAAACCCCAAATTTAACCATCAGCCTTCTCAAAGCTCGTGAAATACTTTTTCAGCAAGCCCTAAGTAAATTAGGGGTAATCGATCGCACTCAAGCCGTGATTGTTGCCACTAAGCGTGGACTGGTCAGCTTATAAGCTGTATTCATCCGGGGGCGAGTTATTAGACGCAATGCCAGATCTCAGCTAACTTACGGATCTTTCCCTAGTCTTCCGCTACCGGTCACCACGTAGCCTAACGCTTCCAGGGTCTCCTGGAGGGCAATGGCCAGGATAAACTCGTCTTCGACAATCAGCACCTTAATTGGTGGTGGTGGGGGTAGAGGGTCACAATCATGAGGCATGCGGTTTATGGCTAGTGCTGCCGTAGTGCCTGCTCGTTGTGGTTCTGTGAGCGCCAGTGATCGACCGTGTCATGGCCAGGGTCAACTGACTGTCTCTGGAAGCACTGAGAGCAGGGATTGGTGATCAATGTCGGCGTACGGGTGGCCAATGCTAGTGACCTGCAACCGGTGTAATTAAGGATACAGCCACCGTGTGAGGAAGTTGTGAGGCGGACGGTCTGATAGGATTGCCCCTGGAGTCAGACACGACGCCTCAGCCCAACGCTGTCGTCAGGGGTAACGTCACCTGAAACGTCGTCGCCGTGTCGTCACTGGTCACGCCTAACGTGCCGCCCAGTTGGGCTACCTGATTTTGACGAGGGCTAACCCCAGTCCGGTGCGCCCCTGCTGCCACTGGTCCACGCACGGTACCCGGTAGAACTTGTCGAAGCGGTGGGGTAGTGCTGCGGGTGGGATCGCCGGACCGGTGTTGCTGACGGCAAGCTGTACCGCACTGTCTGTGTCGATGACGACGACGCGGATTGTGCCTGCCGGTGGGCTGTACTTACAGGCGTTGGTGAGGAGTTCACGGAGCACATTGTCAAGCAGTGACACGTCTGTGACCACGGGTGGGAGGGACGCCGGTAATGCCAGGTGCAGCGCTTGAGAACGACCGCTCGTCCGTGTCTGGTACGTTGCCACCAGGTCGGCGAGCCAAACCCCGGTGTCAACACGCTGACTGTGGCGCTTTGACCAACGTGTTCGCTGTACGTGTTCGCTTTATTCGCCGGTCACGTTTGTACGACTGGAGCGAAAGGTTTTGCGAACGTTCGCAATTTTTACTGTCTACCGTGACGACGGGTAGCCGAAAATCGGCTTTGCCTGCCCGAAACCGGGTTTATATGCCTGAATAGAGAACTAGGGCAAACCTGATTGCGCTCACTTCAACCAAAAGATAACCACAAATGCCGCCACTGCACTGGAACTGGAACAAGATTATGAGGCTGTGGTTCAG
>JAJPKC010000495.1 GCA_021323955.1 Oscillatoriales cyanobacterium Centralia_MAG_596
ACTGTCGGCTGCCAGATGAACAAAGCCGACTCCGAACGTATGGCAGGCGTTCTGGAAACGATGGGGTTTGAATGGGCAGAACAACCGGATGATGCGGACTTGATTCTCTACAACACCTGCACCATTCGCGATAACGCCGAGCAAAAAGTGTATTCCTATCTGGGCAGGCAGGCCATTCGCAAACAGACTCAGCCTGATCTGACGCTGGTGGTTGCTGGCTGTGTGGCGCAACAGGAGGGCGAACAACTCTTGCGGCGTGTGCCGGAGCTGGATTTGGTGATGGGACCACAGCACGCTAACCGGCTACAAGATTTGTTGGAGCAAGTGTTCAGCGGTAGCCAGGTTGTGGCGACGGAAGCCGTTCATATTATGGAAGACATCACCCAGCCGCGACGGGACAGTACAGTGACGGCCTGGGTAAATGTCATCTACGGCTGTAACGAACGCTGTACCTACTGTGTGGTGCCCAATGTTCGTGGTGTCGAGCAGTCCCGGACGCCTGAGGCGATTCGCTCTGAGGTCGAGGCTCTGGGGCAGCAGGGATTTAAGGAGATTACGCTGCTTGGGCAAAACATTGATGCGTATGGGCGCGACTTACCGGGTACGACGCCTGAAGGTCGCCACCAGCATACGTTAACGGATTTACTCTACTACATTCACGATGTGCCAGGGATTGAGCGCATCCGCTTTGCGACTAGCCATCCTCGCTACTTTACCGATCGCCTGATCCGTGCCTGCGCCGAGTTGCCTAAAGTCTGTGAACACTTCCACATTCCGTTTCAGTCGGGGGACAATGAGATTCTCAAGGCAATGGCGCGCGGCTATACGCAGGAGAAGTATCGCCGCATCATTGATACGATTCGTCGGATGATGCCCGATGCGGCAATTAGTGCCGACGCGATCGTCGGTTTTCCCGGCGAAACCGAAGCCCAGTTTGAAAACACGCTCAAGCTGGTGGATGACATTGGGTTCGACTTATTGAACACGGCGGCTTACTCACCGCGTCCCGGTACCCCTGCGGCACTGTGGGAAAACCAACTGAGTGAAGCGGTAAAAAGCGATCGCCTCCAGCGGCTTAACCATCTGGTTTCCATCAAAGCAATGGAACGGTCGGAACGATACCGCGATCGCGTTGAAGAAGTGCTGGTCGAAGCCCAAAACACCAAAGACCCAGCGCAAGTCATGGGTCGCACTCGCACCAATCGTCTCACATTCTTTCCCGGCAACATCGCTACACTAAAAGGCCAACTGGTGCCCGTCAAAATTACAGACGTCCGGGCCTTTAGTCTCACTGGCGAAGCGATGCAGCGCCAGGTAGGGTAAACGTTCCGGCGATCGCTGATTCCATTGGTAGGCGATCGTCCGGCTCAGCGCGTAATGGATGGTTGACACCGGAATCTACAATCTCTTAGCCGTTTCATCCCCATAGCTATGTTCAGGATGGCGGCGAGCCAGCAAACCTATCCCATAATCGATGATTCGGCAATTGCCCCTGGCCTGAGCCTCAGCTTGCTGACCAAAGCGATAATTCACCTTGCGGCTCAAACAACGACTCGATCAACTGTGGGACTTAAAACTTTAAGGCTGAGAGGGTGTTGATTCAAAGGGAAGCGTTGATTGTTTCGGGTCAATTTGAGGCGCAAGCTCATAGACGTTGCGATAGCCGTAGTTATACAGCGCAATGTAGGTTGAGAGGTTGAGCGCTGCGGCTGGGGCTTTCATCGGAAAAGGTTCCTCAGCGTTGATGAAGTTGTTGTTGCAATAGATGAGAATGCGCGTTGCTTTATTGGGCAACGTACGCTTGAGGCTTTCAACCGTAATATCGGAAAAGCTCAAATTGATGGCTCCCTTAATGTGCAGGAGGTTGTATTTCTCCTGGCTGCGAGCATCGAGAATCACTGTACCGGGTTCGCGGCTCATGCGGATAAAGTCCACTTCAGATAGCCGGCGCGATTTGCGATATTCTGCTGCCTCAGACGCAACGCGAAGATAGCCATCCATGTCGATCGCCGGATTCTCCGCAGGCATTTTGGGCGCTGCGATGCCGCTGCTCGATACAACGACACAGAAGAGTAAGGCGATGACAAGGTATTTCAGGTATTTCATCGAATGTTTCCGCTTTAGGAAAGATGGCTTGTAACCATTTCCCCTACAGGCGTGCGATCGTCCGTTCCGGGTTCCTAAACATCTCTTCAATCTCACCAATTCGGACTGGCACACGCACCCGATGCCCTAAGCAACCCCACTTGATGCCGTTTGCTCCAAAAACACTTGGATTCTTCTGCTTCCAGTTCTGCGAGTTTTACTGTCAGTTCTGCTAAGCGGCGTGGCGCATTTGCTCGACAGATGCGGTCTTTTCCTTCCAGAACCACTCGCTCTCAAAATCAACAGCGACTTGATCAGCTTCAACGAAGGGTTAGCTTGCTTGTCGATCGCTGTTGTTTCCTATGTAACGGCGCAACACTGAATTGCTCAGAGCTTCGGACTCTACATCTTGAGGCTGAAACCACGCCATTACATTGGGAATAATGTGGCGTAGCTGCTCCTCTAAATTCCAACTGTTTGAACGTTGTTTTGGATCAAATCAAAGGCCCTGGTGTCGCCAGTTCTTATAGCAAGTTGGATTAGCATCGTTGCCGTACTCGCAACCACAACACTCACAGATTCAACAGAACGCACTTCTGCCTCATCAATTGGCTTTGCTCAAGGCAATCCGCAAATTGGGCAATCAGAAATCTTTATGTATGACTTTGTACGCTGGTTCAGTCCTGAATGCTGACAGATGATTTTCAGACTACTGCCACCACCATAAACCTGTAAACTAACTAACGTTCCGGTTGAGCGGCCGCTAGCAACCTTTGCATCCACTCCGGGAACTTTCGGCAGTCCACTCCGACCAGATTGTTTTGCGGTGGCTTACTTACCATGCTGCTGTTTTCAGACTTTCCACTTCTTGAAAATGGGCATCTCGTGTTACCAGAATCAGATCATGCTGTAATGCAAGGGAGGCAATCCAGACATCATTCTCAGGCAAGGGGCGACCTTTGAGCCTCAAGCTATTCTTAACTTCGCCATATTGCCGAGCCGTTTCAGCGTCACAGACCAATACTGTACTGCCAGCAGCTAATTCATCAACTCTTGCTGAGTTTGCTCCAACTCGTCCTGACTTTCTGGCTCCATAAAACAACTCACCAATGACAATGCTTGGAATGAAAACTTCACTGGCTTGAGCAAGATTATCTTTGACGATCGCCTCATCTGAAAAAAGAGCAATAACAATGTTTGTATCGAGCAAAAACCTACCACCCATCGACATCGATTCGTTCACAATCCTGCTCGATCGCCTCACGCATCAATTGAAGGTCATCAGAGGGAATTGAACCAGCGAAACGCAACAATTGCTGCCCTGGTGTACCTCGAACATCCACTTTTACCAGCGATCGAACAAAATCAAGTACCTGCCTTTGCAAAGGCTGAGGCATAATTTTCAATTGTTCAACGACTTCGTCGATGATAGAAATACTCATATTGCCCTCCTTTTTACCATCCTACACCGCTTACCCAAAGAGCGGTAGAAGAGCAGCATTCAATGCTGACCGAGGGTGACAGGGATTGTCTTCACCGGGGACTCTAGCCGCATAACGTTCCGCCTCACCCGCCGCTAGTAACCTCTCGCACTCAGCGGAAAGACTTCAAACAGTCGGGTACAGGCGGATTGTTATGCTGCGGTGCATACTGCTCATACCTCTATAGTTCCTGGCTCACGCAAACTGCCTGGATCGTGACTCCAGTAATTAGGGGATAGCCATTTGAAGTACTCCAACCCAACTAGATGAGCAAATTGATAAGCTCTGTCCTCACCGTCAGTTAGAAGGCACTCTTGCAAAGCTTCAACACTTTCAGGAGATTGCTGCATCCATTGAGTTAACAAATTGAGATCTGGGTTATTAGGTGGTCGAGATGCGTCCATATCATCAAATTCTTCGTCTAAGGAGTCATCCCAGCAGTGTTGA
>JAJPKC010000010.1 GCA_021323955.1 Oscillatoriales cyanobacterium Centralia_MAG_596
ATCTCCTTTGCCCGCGCAGCATACAACTTTGTCCCCGCTCTGCACGCTACCGATAGTGTGTTTTCTTGATAACCCGAAAACGCCATTTTTCATGCAGTGCTGGAGATCAGGTCGTGGTAAGCAAATAAGCCAATGATTCATCGGTGTAAGCACCAGGTGTTGGTAAGAAGACGAAGAGAACATTATAAAGGCTGGAAGGATGACAACGACTGAAAACCTGTGATACTGTCAGTTTCAGAAGAGGAGTTCAGCTGACAACTTGAATTCTCGGGGCTGATGCACTCGACTTCTAACACATGATAGCCCAGATCTATTCACAAGACGAGTTCACTGGTAGTCTTTTGTTCAGAAGACCAGTTCAGCAAATTAAAGCTGCAAAGAGTCGGGGCGGGTGAATATGCATGAGAGTGGGTTGCTCACGCTATCTGAAAGCGCGTGGGCAAAAGCAAAGAAACGAGCGGATGTGATTGCTCCACTTGCTGCTTTGCCGGCTATTAGTCGGCTGGCAGCTGAGGCAGCGGCAGCTGAAATCGGACTCTCTGTGCGTCAAGTCTATAAGCTCGTCAAGCGTTACAGATTGAGCGATGGGCTTGTCACCGATCTTGCGCCAGGCTGTCCAACAGGTGGCAAGGGAAAATCGAGGATAGCACCCGAAATCGAAAAGCTGATTAGTGAATCAATCGAGCAATTTTACTTAACGCGCCAAAAGCGCTCACAAGCTGCCGTGGAGCGAGAAATATGGATGCGCTGTAAACAGGCCGCGTACAAGTTTCCGTCGCGTAATACAATTCGTGCACGCATCAAGAGGCTCGATCCGAAAATCATTGCTCAGAAGAGGCTGGGTGCTGATGCGGCAAGAAGCCTTCATTCAGCTGCCGGGAAGTCACCAGAGCCCAGTGGTCCGCTCGATATTGTCCAAATGGATCACACGCCGGTGGATTTGATCGTAGTGGACGAGTGCTCGCGCCAGCCAATTGGTCGACCATACCTGACCATTGCAATCGATACTTTTACCAGATGTATCGTCGGCATGCTGCTGACACTGGAAGCACCGTCGGCAACTTCAGTTGGCTTATGCCTGACTCATACAGTGACCGACAAAAGCTGCTGGCTATCGGGGTTAGGCATTACAGACATGACCTGGCCTATGCATGGCAAACCCAGAAAGATCTATCTGGACAACGCATCGGAATTCAAGAGTGACGCCCTCAAGCGCGGCTGCGAACAGCATGGCATAGAGCGCGAATACAGGCCGCCTGGTCAACCACATTTTGGTGGCATAGTCGAACGTGTGATCGGCACAGCCATGAAAATGGTTCATGAATTGCCGGGCACCACGTTTTCAAATACGAAAGAGCGCGGTGATTACGATTCCGAAAAAAGAGCAGTCCTCACGATGCGAGAATTGGAGAAGTGGTTGGCACTGGCGATAGGGACCTATCACGAGAGCATTCACAGCGGGCTCTGGGAAACACCTGCTGCATGTTGGCGCAAACACATCGCCAATGCCAAAATATCCACCATCAGCAACGAGCGTGCCTTTCTAATCGATTTTTTGCCGGTCCTTCGACGCAATATAAGTCGAACTGGTTTTGTGATCGATCACGTTACCTATTACTCTGACGTACTCAAGGCATGGATAGCGCGGCGCCATGGTCTGGACAAATTCGTTATCCGGAGAGACCCACGCGATCTCAGCAGGGTGTGGGTTTTAGATCCGCTAAGCAATCATTACCTTGAAATTTCGTACAGATCGATTTCTAATCCAGCCGTGACTTTATGGGAGCACCGCAAGGCAGTCGAGAAGCTTCGCGAAAGTGGCCGGGCGCAGGTAAATGAATCAATGGTGTTTCGGATGGTGTCCCAAATGCGTCAGATTGCCGAGACTGCAGCCGCCGAGAGTAAACTTGCCAGACGCGACAAAGCGCGCAGGAAGCATCTCAATGATCGTCGTCTTGTGGATCAGTTAACCGTATCGGAGAGTCCAGACCCGGAGCACTCCCAACATGTAAACCCGTTTGATGATATTGAGGAGTGGTGATCGTTTGAATAATCTGCCTTCTGACTTTTCGCATCTTGCACCTGCCGTTGACCATGTTGCAGCGCTCTCAAATGAAGACCGTCTGCGACGTATTCGTTCAGATCGTTGGATTGGGTATACTCGGGCTCGCTCTGCACTTCAACGCATGGAAGATTTATTTTCATGGCCGAATAAACAGAGAATGCCAAACCTTTTGATAATCGGTCCGACAAACAACGGCAAATCCATGATCGTTGAGAAATTTCGGAGGGATCATTTTGTTTCGCCCGCCGCACAGGGCGGCGATCGCGAGTATATTCCAGTGGTTGTCGTGCAGACTCCATCGGAGCCGTCTGTCGCAAGATTTTATTCAGGGTTGTTGGCAGGCATTGGTGCACCCATACGCCGGCAAGCCAGAGTCGCCGAACTCGAACAATTGGCGCTGCAGCTCCTGAAAGCGGTGAAGGCGAAAATTCTTATCATCGACGAGCTGCATAACCTGCTTGCTGGAAAAACAGATGCCCGTCGAGAGTTTTTGAACCTACTGAGATTTATTGGCAATGAATTGCGTATTCCAATTGTCGGTGTTGGCACGCGGGATGCGTACCTCGCAATTAGGTCAGACGATCAATTGGAAAATCGCTTTGAGCCTGTTCCATTGCCTGTTTGGGAAGAAGGCGACGAATTGCTCTCTCTGTTAGCAAGTTTTAGCACGGTGTTTCCTTTGAAACGTACTTCTTTCATCGCGACGACAGAAATGTCCAGGCATATCCTGTCGCGGACTGAAGGCACCATCGGTGAAATCGCAAAGCTCCTGACGGCGGCCGCAGTGGCAGCTGTTGAAAGCAGCGAAGAGGCGATCAATCAGCGGACATTGTCGCTGGCTGAGTATCAGTCTCCCAATGAGCGTCGCCGAGCGTTCGAGAGAATGCTATTGTGATTTTGGGTAGATGGCCAATACATCCAAGGCTGCATCCAGGAGAATGCTTATCATCATGGCTGCGAAGAATAGCCATGGCATATGGGCTTAAGCTTAGACCTTTGGTTCATCAAGATCTGGGCTGTCCAAGCGTCGAGATCTGCAAACTTGATCTCAACCCACCGGATGATCTACTCCAGACGGTTGCGGCACGAACAGGCACTCCGCTTGAGACAGTTCGTAAGACCACGCTTGCAGGACTATTTCAGTACATTCTTTTGAGAAGCGCAGAAGAGTGTTCTGTCCTATTCTCGCTCTGCGATCGCGGCCTTCCAGTTGATGAGCTCCAACTAAATTGGGAGCAGTGGATCAAGCTGTTTCGGAAAAGACCGTTGCGCGGCTGTCGCTCATGTCTTAGCAAGTATCCTGATGCAGCCGTGCTTTTAGCTTGGCGGCTTCCGGTCATGTTGTCCTGTCCGATGCATGGACTAATGCTTGAACCAGTTCGCTTTTATCCAAACGAATTAAAGTGGCGCAACGACAAATCGGAAGCGGTACCTGAATCACTGAGTTTGCATGACGGCAGAACCTGGTCTGCACTAACCAATGGGTATGTAGACCTGCCAGGCGGCCGAGTTGCTGCGTTTTCCTGGTTTAGAGCTTTGGGAATGATTTTGGATGTGCTGGATAGCCGATTAGAAGATCCGGGGCCGCTTCCTGAAGGAACATGGAAGGAGACTGTCCGTGACGCTGCATGCGATCAATTGGATGGAATGCCTTGGAAAACGAAAATTGCCAGAATGGATACGATGTTCCTTGCTTCTGCAATTGGCTTGATGGAGCGCGGTACAATTCCTCCAGTAGGTATGGATGCCAGTTATTTCAGTCCTGTCGAAGTCTAGCGTTTCTTGGTTTCTTCAAAAGTTTTTTCGCATCGGGGCGTAGCGCGCCTGACGGACTCACATAGCGATAAAGTGTCTGTCGAGTAATGCCAAGCTCATGGCAAAGATCGCTAACGACAGTATCGGTTTTGCCCATCGCTGCCGCCGCCAAATGCACTTTTGCAGCAGTCATCGTATGCCGCCGTCCTCCGCGACGTCCGCGAGCACGGGCAGCTGCCAACCCCGCTTTTGTTCGTTCAGAGATCAACTCTCTTTCAAACTCTGACAGTGCCGCAAAGATTCCGAATACCAGTTTGCCAGAAGCCGTTGTGGTGTCTATGCTGGCGCCTTGTCCGGTAAGCACCTTCAACCCTATCTTGCGCTTTTGCAGGTCATCGATAAGGTTTACCAGATGCGTCAAACTGCGGCCGAGGCGATCCAGCTTCCAGACGACCAGCGTGTCACCGGCACGCAGCGCCTTTAAACAAGCATCAAGCCCTGGTCGATCATCTCTCTTGCCCGAGGCAAAATCTTCGTAGATGTGTTTGCTACTGACAGAAACGTCACGGAGTGCGTCCCGTTGCAGGTCTAAACTTTGCGACCCGTCGGCTTTTGACACACGAGCATAACCAACAAGCATTTCATTTCCTCTCTGTCACTTAAACGACCGTTTGGGTGACTCATCAAATCGGCCCGCTTTTAACCTCGATCTCTGTCACGTATATTGTCACAAATTCAATGTATTGCAAAGGGATCTGTTTAAGCCTTATGTGACAGGCATTCCCAGCCATCTCATCTCAATTCGAAAATTTAACAAATCTCTGATCTTGCCTTAAGTCGGGTGAAGACCGAGGTCTCAATAAGCCCACCCGCAAACCGGGGCAGTTCTCAAGCTGCTTGGTGTCCTGTCTAGCTAAATATCACAGGAAATTGCCGGCTATCGGCTATCGTAATGCGACTCAGTGTTAACGAAAATCGGCATCCACTGTCAATCTCTGGTCGTCAGTCTCTAGCAGCGGCTGATCGGAATATCGCAAGGTTCGGCGCTGCAAAGCACCTGATACTTCTACGTATCGGGCGTTTTCGGGGACATGCCAGATCTAGGTTCCTAAGCGGAACAGTCACGACCAGGGGGTCGTCTTAACTAACTCAGGTAACAATACATATCATCAGCCAATACGCTCAAGGCACGACAAATCGAGCTTAATCAAGAGGTTGTTGCAGACGTTGTGTTGGCTGCCATCGTCTTGCTACTCCTTGGATTCTTCATTACTATCTTCAATCTTGAGTTTTTCAATGATCCATTTGCCCATACACCGGCTCCTACAGTGGATGCCCGATAGCCTGTTCAAGGTCTGTGAGTGCTTGTTGGTAAGAGCGAACTGCTTCAAGGTATGCTGCTTTAGTTTGCACGTTTGATTGTTGTGCAGCCAGCGTGGACGTTATGTCGCTTTGGCCTACTTCGTAACCGCGCCTTGCCATTCTTGCCACACTTTCCGATGCTGGAAGAATCTTTTCTTGAAACAAGCCAACACGCTCCCGTGCAGCAACTAATTGTTGATAGGCCGAGACCACTTCTTCGGTAACCACATTCTTGGTCGACTCAAGCTCACGATTCAACTGAATCTTTTGCGCGCGCAGACGCGCTCTGTCTCCTTGCTGAAAATTCAGCACTGGAATCTCTTGGGTAACGCCAATGAAATAGCCGCGAGTCGCCGGACCATCTGGTGGGTTGCCAGAATAGGAGCTGCCGGCATTCAATTGCGGATTTGGAATTATATTTCCCAACGCAATGCGCGACTGCGCTTCATTCACGGCGATACTCTGCCTGATGATTTTGATGTCCAGTCGCGCCTTGAGAGCTTCACTGATCAAAGAGTCAAGACCTGGCAATTCCTCGGTGAAATTCGGCAATAACTCGTGAGTTTCGGCTCTTAACTGAAACGGCGGCAAACGGGGAACGTCAATCGTGTCTTTGTAATCCCTTCCCATAAGCACACTGAGCCGCTGCTTTGCCTGTGCCATTTTGCGACTGCTTTGCTTTACGTCGGCTTCTGCTTGCAGCGAGGCCAATTCCGCACGGTTTACATCCAGGGCGGCCACGTCATCGGCAGCAAATCGTTTCTGTGCAACTGACATAATTTCTGTCGCCAATCTTCGCAAATCATCGAACGCTTCTTGTGTTTCTGTTGCCATCACAACATCCAGATATGCTCGTCTAACCGTTGTTCTCAGTTGCCAGAGATTTCGTTGTATTTCAAAATCTGTCTGTTTGATTTGTGCTTTGGCTAAAAGCAAACGAAAGGCAAGCTTCCAGGGCGGTTCGATAGGTATAGAGCCGCCGATTTGACGAGCCCGTTGGGCAGTATCCTCAAGAAAGAAGAATGATGGGTTTGGTAACGTAAGAGCCTGTGCGTATGCGGCTTTCGTGATACCCAATTGTGCCCGGATTGTGGCAGCTCTGGGACTGTTTACTAACGACTCATCAAATACCGCAGACAGTCGCACTCCTGGTAAATTCTGATTGGGAGTGCTACGTGGTATTGTCATCAGAGTTGGATCGGCAGACGCTGCCATGCACGGACTTCCGCAGATACTACCAATGGAAGCCGCAAGAAGCAGGTGAATACTCACTGTCCGCCTCATCACTTGTTACTCCCGACCGGCTGCGAAGAATCAATCCCTTCTACCTGTGGAATCGGATCGCCACAATGAAAAACAAATCTAGGCGCATAGACGCTGTGTGCCCCCGTACCCAAGGCTACCCTGGCATTTATCACATAGTCTTCATGATGTTTCAGCGGAACGTCAGCAACGTATCGTTGCATCGCTTGATCTTCTTGAAACTCCACTTCCTGTTCATCACCATCTTGTGCTTTCAAACTGGCTGACGCTTTAGCGCCTTTGGCGAACTCGTCTTTCTTGTTGCGAATGTCTAATTTCAATACCGATTTCGTTTCATTCTCATAAGCCGGATACATCGAAAACCGGTAGCCATCTTGTTCTACTACCAAAACCGGTGATTCGCGCGCCGGTTGAACACTCGGTTTCGGGACTTCATTTGTGTTGCAACTGGCTAATACCAGAACGCTCATTGCCAGCGCGCTAACCGGTCCAAGGACCCTCAGTGACATAATGTTTTTCCCTCGCACTCAACTATCTCCACCTGAATCGTTGTATGGTTGATTTTGAAATCTCGCTCACAGAGCTGTGAAATTTCATCCAGTACGTTTTGTGTATTAGCAGTCTCTTGCACGAGCACATGGCCGGAAAGCGCTTCCAGACCAGAGGTAATAGTCCAAACATGCAGATCGTGCAGATCCTGCACGCCATCAACTGCAAGAATGGATTTACGCAATTCAGACATAGCAATGCGATCTGGCGTCCCTTCCATTAACACGTGGACGCATTCGGATAAAAGGTTCCACGTCCGCGGAATTAGCCCTAATGCAATCAAGACGCTAACAATGGAATCAGCGATGTGCTGACCTGAGAACTGGATTATTAGCCCCGCGACAATAACTCCGAAAGATGCCAGCATGTCTGAAACAACTTCCAAATAAGCTGCTCTGGTATTGAGCGAGTCTTTCGCATCCGCACTTAAAAGCCGTATCGAGAACAGGTTTATGACACCACCCAGCACACCGATGACGATCATCGGCAGTCCGGGAACTTCAGCCTGAGTGAAAAATCTTTGATAGGCTTCAAACAAGATATAGCCGGACATACCGAGCATGCAGAGCGCGTTCAGAGTCGAAGCCAGAATTTCTGAACGGTAATAGCCGAAAGTTTTTTCGGCGGTGGCAGATTTGGTGGCAAAGATACTGGCGATTAGTGCCAACGCTACTGCAGCTACGTCACCCAACATATGCCCCGCGTCAGCTAGTATTGCCAAACTATGAGTCCACAGCCCAGCGACAAACTCTGCCAACATGAATGTTCCCGACAGCAAGGCGACTGTCATCAGTCGTTTCCTGTTCAATCTTCGCAAGTCGGACAAGTTGCCGTGCGAATGTTTTTCAGAGTCCTTAGCGTGTTCGTGATTGTGCTCGTCGGTCATTCCCACTTCCCACCATTACTTGTTTTTGATAACCGGTTCAGTTGAGGGCATTTCACCTTGCGGCCTGTCCCGGCGTTTGCGCCGATCAAATCGACTTGCTACACCTTCAAACCAAAGATATAAATTTGGCAAAAGCAACAGAGTCAAAATACTGGAAGTGATAAGTCCGCCAATTACTACAGTGGCCAGGGGACGCTGTACTTCAGCGCCTGCTGATGTAGAAAAAGCCATTGGCACAAAACCGAGGCTGGCAACAAGGGCCGTCATCAGCACGGGACGCAGCCGCGTAAGCGCTCCTTCCACAACCGCCGCTTCTGTATCCATGCGCTCTTTCAAGCTGTTGATATAACTGACCATGACAACGCCATTGAGAACGGCGACACCGGATAAGGCAATAAAGCCCACGCCAGCCGATATCGAAAATGGCATCGACCGTATAGCCAGAGCAAAAATTCCGCCCACCACGGCAAACGGAATACCGGTGTAGATAAGCAGCGCCTGGCTTACAGAACCGAAAGTCATGAACAAAAGAACGAAAATAAGAAACAAAGCAATTGGCACCACAATTGCCAGCATGAGCGTCGCGCGCTGCAAATTTTCAAATTGTCCGCCCCATGTAATGTAATATCCTTCCGGCAACTTGATTTGTTTATCGATGGCCGCTTGTGCTTCTTTAACAAAGCTTCCGATGTCACGGCCGCGAACATTTAACTCGACCACAATTCGCCGCTGCCTATCTTCTCGCGAAATCTGCGCCGGACCTTCCACAACCTTGATGGAAGCGACATCTGCAAGTGGTATCCTCGCGCCGTTACTTGCTGGAACAAGCAAACCTTTTATTGACTCTACATCTTGTCCAGTTAACTCGTTCAAGCGAACGACAAGGTCGAATCTCTTCTCGCCCTCATACACGAGACCGGCTTGCTTACCGGCGACAATTGATTCGACCACATTGTTAACGTCTTCGACGTTTATGCCATATCGAGCTATCGCTTCGCGATCGGCAGTAATCAAAAGCTGCGGCAGTCCTGCAGTTTGCTCGACTTTAACGTCTGCGGCTCCGGGCACATCTCTAACAACGCCGCTGATCTTCTCGGCGGTCAGCCTGAGCTTATCCAGGTCGTCTCCAAAGAGCTTAATTGCGATATCAGAGCGCACCCCGGCAATCAGTTCGGCAGTACGCAGTTCAACTGGCTGTGAGAAGCTGAACAACGCTTGAGGCACATTTTCGTCGAGTGCCTTTGCCATTTTGTCAACCAACTCTTCTCTTGTTCTGGCTGATTTCCACTCTTCTATGGGTCGAAGTCCAACATAGAGATCTCCTGTGTCAACTCCCATTGGATCGGTAGCTACTTCAGCTCTACCAATTTTGGAGACTACTTTTGTAACCTCCGGAAATGACTTTAGAACACGTTCTGCTTGCGTTGCTGTGGCAATCGATTGACTAAGCGATACGCTTGGGAGTTGTTGTATCTGCACAGCCAGCGCCCCTTCATCCAAGCGCGGAATAAATTCAGATCCAAGCATCGGGAAAGTGATTAGACTCAAGACAACCAGCACCAAGGCCACGGCAAAGGTCGGTGCTCGATACGATGTAACTGCTTCCAAAGCCCGCCTGTAGCCTGACTTTATTACGCGAATAGGAAAGCTTTCCTTCTCGCTCACAGGGCCGGTCAAAATAAGCGTAAGAGCCGCTGGAATGTATGTCAGCGAAAGAAGCAATGAGCCTGCTAGCGCGAAAACAATAGTCATGGACATCGGTTTGAACATTTTGCCTTCCACACCTGAGAGGCTGAAGATGGGCAAATAAACGATTGCAATGATTGCAACTGCGAAGACGACCGGTCGTCCGACTTCAAGACATGCCTTGAGAATGGTTGTTTTCGTATCCTCCTTGAGCCCCTTGTGCTGGGCGTCGGCAAGGCGCCGCACAGTGTTTTCCACCATCACAACCGCTCCATCGACAATGAGCCCGAAATCGATCGCTCCAAGGCTCATCAAGTTACCCGAGACTTTGAATACATTCATGCATATGGCGGCAAAGAGCATGGACAGCGGGATTACACTGGCCACGAGCAACGCTCCGCGCCAATTGCCAAGCACAACCAGCAAAACGAGAATGACGAGAATTGCACCTTCAATCAGATTCCATTCAACAGTGTGAATGGTGCGATCCACAAGTTGCGAGCGGTCATAGAAAGGCAGCATCTCAACATCAGCGGGTAATGTCTTCTTCACTTGAGCCACACGTGCCTTAACTCGCTCAACCACAGTGCGCGAATTCTCTCCCTTAAGCATCATCACGATGCCAGCAACAATTTCTCCTTTACCATCAGCGAGCACGGCGCCTTGCCGAACCTCTGCTCCCGAGACAACATCACCTACGTCTCTAATGAAAACCGGCACGCCCTCTTTGCCAGTCTTAACTACGATGTTCGATATTTCTGCTGCGTTGCGAGCTAGTCCAATGCCACGCAAAATGTATTGCTCGCCCTGGTGCTCTATATAAGCGCCACCCACATTTGCGTTGTTGGCGACGACAGCGTTAAGCACATCATGCAACGTTATTCCATACGATTGAAGTCTTGCCGGATCGACCCTCACTTGAAATTGCTTTTTCATTCCGCCATAGCTGTTCACTTCAGCAACACCGGAGACACCCATGAGTTGCCGGCGGACAACCCAGTCCTGAATCGTGCGCAACTGCAGAGGGTCTTGGATGCCACTACGGGCGGTCACCTCGTATTGATAAATCTCTCCCAATCCAGTCGATATCGGACCCATCTCGGGCGAGCCAATCGACTCAGGGATCTGCCGGCGCACATCCGACAACCTTTCAAGAACCAATTGACGTGCAAAATAAGTATCGATAGCGTCATCGAAAACAACCGTAACTGCAGAAAGCCCAAACTTCGAAACCGAGCGTATCTCTGCTACACCCGGAAGTCCGCTCATCGAAATTTCTACCGGAAAAGTTATCTGTCTTTCCACTTCAAGCGGTGCAAGTGAGGGTGCTGCCGTCAGTATTTGAACCTGAACGTTGGTAATATCGGGCACGGCATCGATGGGAAGTTTCTGCAATGCGAAAATACCGCCGGCTGCCACAAAAATAACCATTAGCATAACCAACAGTCTTTGCTTGATTGAAAACCGGATGAACCCTTCGATCATCAGTCTTCGTCTCCGAACTGCTCTTTTAATAGCTTGGATTTGAGTACAAAAGAACCGTTAGCCGCCACAGGCTCGCCGGGCTTCAGCCCGCTAATGATCGGCACCATACCTTCAATCACCGGCGCAATTTGCACTTTACGGAGTGCGAACTGACCGGAACTTTCTTTCACGAAGACAACGCTTCGTCCCTCGACGGTCTGCACCGCGGCCTCGGGCACGAATAAATCCGCGCTTAAGCTCTCTTTTCGATCAAATTCAACTTGCGCGAATGATCCAACTTGTATTTTACTTCCGGGGTTGGTGATTTCGATACGAACTCGCGCTGTGCGCGTGTCCTCATTAAGACGGGGATCTACATAATTGACGACACCACTTACGGTCTTGCCATTAATTACAACGCGTGCGCCGCTGCCCACTTGCACTTGCCTCATTTGTTTTTCTGGTACGTTTGCGATCACCCAAAGATTCGATGTATTGGCGATCGTCAGAAGCGGTTTCCCTTGCTCGAACCCCGTACCTGGATTTACGAAACGTTCAATGACCGTGCCGGCAATAGGCGAGCGCAACTCGATGGAGGAAATATCGTGTTCTTTGCCTTCGCCTTCTGCTGGAAGATGTGCATCGAGCGCCCGCAATCCATCTTTGATATGCTCGGCTTCGGTAGCTGCTGTACTGTACTCAGCTCTCGCTTCCGCGACTTCGCGGTTGAGCGGAATGTCCTTTTGAAAGTTGTAATCAGCCTTTGCCCGCTCGTATTCGGACTCCGCTGCAACCAAATCTTTTTTAGCGGTCAGTCCTTCAGACACTAGTTGTTTTGTGCGTCTTAGCGTCGCCTCGGCTTCGTCCAATGTCGCCTTGGCTTTCAAAATATTGACTCTATTTGCCGCCTGCTGCACCCGATTCAGAGTTAACTTAGCAAGACGCAGCCGCGTTTCGGCCTCGTGCAACTTACCGTGCAATTCAGCCACTTGCGGACTGTCAATTCGAACCAAAAGCATTCCGGGAGTCACGTGGTCGCCTAGACTCACATAGATGTTTGAGACCCGGCCAGCAACCAGCGGAGTTATCTGTTGCAGTTGTTGCTGGTTTGGCTCGACTGTTGCCGGCGCTGAAAAACTAGCTGTTGGCCGCTTTGCAGTAACAGGGACCACTTCAATTTGACGCAAACTATTTTCGTTGAGATCAACTGAGTTTGGTGTGGACTCTTTGGCTTCGGGCTCGCTCTTTGGAGTCTTACTATGCCTTGATAAATTGACCCAGAGCAATGTGGACAGTGCGACGGCAAGGCCCATTACAACCAGCGCTATCAGCCAGCCACGCCCTTGCTGTCGAGGTTTGGATAAATTGGCTACGTCCGGATCAAGATCATTTGGTGCTTGCATACTCAAAGCAACTCCATGGCAAAAATGCAACTAAACAAACGCCCCAAAGGGAGCGTTAGCTTTGCACTTAAACCAGAAGCTGCTGATGCATCTCAAGCAAGGTCGGTTTCACCGTCCACGGTGGCGCGCGATTACCAACAGACCCAATACTCTCAATTGAACGCGTGCATACTTCAACTGTGCGAACGTATTGCAACTGCCCTGCTATCAGGTCAGCGCTGAACGAAATAGTCCTTGCCGACGAACCGACAACCGGTAAATTTTTATGGGTAGAACAACAAGTCTTAGTATGCCCGCAATCCGAACACAAATCGCCTGCATGGTTGATAGTCGCGGTCGCGACTGCTGCGACCATTCTCGGCTCTTCAGGGCACGCACAAGGGCGCAGGCTTGTGCAGAGGCACAAGACTAAAATCAACAAGCTGATGAAAATCGGATTCGTTTTCATATTGGTCGCGGGCAAGCAGGAGCCAGGTCAATCTTTGCAGGAAAGATTACGTTGAGCAAGCCGTCACACAATTTACTTCGCGATCCATGACCCGCTCAGATGCTATTATATCATCATCGGCTGATATGAGGCAGGATTGGATGCAAATAGCTCCTTCTACTGGCGCCGTCAAGGCGAAATTGTTTCGCGGACTTTCTGACCAATCTCGGTTAACAATCCTTGAGACATTGCGTGATAAGCCACTGACAGTAACCGAGATTGTTGAACGCACAGGTCTTACTCAGCCCAATGTATCCAATCATTTGGGCTGCTTGAAAAGTTGCGGTTTGGTTGTCAGTGCTCAATCTGGCCGTTATGTCACGTACAGTTTAAGCAGCCAGACTGTTGAAAACCTCTTGCTCATAGCAGACGGGTTGCTAAATGAGTGCGCCACTCGCATTGACACTTGCGATCATTACGCACAACAGAAAGGATAAGATGAAATCGATGGTCAACAATTCCAAAACAAGGCAAGACCTTGTCTTGAAGGGATGGAAACTAGAGATCTTCACAGTTCTCTGGAATTTACTGGAAGGAATCATTGCCATCACATCCGGTATCATCGCTGGCAGCATCGCTCTGGTCGGCTTCGGCTTTGATAGTGGTATTGAAGTCCTTTCGGGACTCATTTTGATTGTCAGGCTGTCTTTGGACGAGCACGAAGAGCGTCGCGAGATGATCGAGACATGGAGCCTTCTGCTGGTAGGGATTTCATTCCTTCTTCTTGCTGCGTACATTGGCTATGACTCCCTATCGCTTCTTCTCAAGCATCAAGCCCCGGAGCGAAGCTTTGTTGGCATCGCTCTGGCTGCAGTATCCCTGTTTGTTATGCCGTGGCTCGCCAGACAAAAACGAAAAATTGCTTCCAGCATCAACAGCGTTGCCCTGGCTGCTGATGCCAGACAAACTGATTTTTGTGTTTATTTGTCGGCCATTTTGCTAATTGGGCTGGTTCTCAATGCGCTCTTTGGCTTTTGGTGGGCCGATCCCCTGGCCGCCCTATTAATGCTGCCATTTATTGCTAAAGAAGGAATCGATGGGCTGCGCGGAAAGTCCTGCTGCGATACCTGCCATTAAAAACCGCTTTGAGAATGAAAACCGGACTCAGAGTTGCTCGTTAGAGCAACTCTCTCGGCAAAACTTCTGATATTGATCAGGTATCAGGACATTTTCCAATTTCAATACTACATGTGATACCGTGCCGAAAACTCCTCAAGCACATGCTTCTTTGAACTCAAGCAACACGCTTCGCTCTCGACATGCTCGATTATCATGCGTTGCTGAACCCCTCTTGTGACACCTGCTGAATTCGTCTTCTGAAACTGACAATGGCGGATCTGGAAGGAATCGTTGCCACGGAAAAACTTGTGATATTGCGCATTGGTTTCAATTTCAGTTTCTCCGAACCCACGCCAAGGGCATGACAACCGCTTCTTGACTAGGGCGGGTGCTTATTGTCTGGTATGGGACCTGTGGTGCGAAGTCCAAATTCTGTTCTTACTTTGGTGAGTATCTCGCCCACCCAGAGCTGATCTTCCTCACATGGAGCATGTGACATTCGCCATGAAAGGAAGGCGATAAGAGCCTTGAGTGCTGCGACATCGGCCATTGATAGATCTGGTGGAAGGGATTTTTCTATCGATTGCCGCCAGGATTGTTCGGAGTCATTTCGCTGTTGTTGCGCCTGCTTAGCCTTTTGGCGCTTCTGGCGCTCCCAACGCATGGACAATTCAAAAACGATTCTACGGGCAGCCAAGAGTCCCGGCGGCGTAATTTTTGAAAGCGATGTGGAAGGGGGTTGGTTTTGAGGAGAAACCACCCCCACCACAGCGTTATATTCACCTGAAGCACTCGCCAAGCGATCATTTTGCAGGGACTCATAAGTGTCTCGCCAGAGGTCCTGGTGCTTCTTAAGCGTGGTGTGGTGCGTTTTAGCAAGCTCCTCAAGGTCCCGGAGGCTAAATGGTCTACCGGAAGACGCCAGCTCGTCGACAGCGGCTTTTATGCGCGCTCTGGCGTCTGCTTTTAGATTGGCGCTGTTTCGTGACCAGGCAATCGGGACTTTCGGAGCATAAGGTTGCAGGTCGGCGCCGCGCTTGTGCGGTGGCACCCAGTTGGCGGCCCTTTCGATCTGCGCCAGCGCGTCTGCTCGTCCCTTGTTTATGTCATCGCTGTTGTTATTATGCTTGTTAGTCAGAATCTCTGTAATGAGCCACTGGCGCTCCTGTTCGCAGCCATAGCCGAGCGGCTCGATGCGGCGAGAGGGATCTCCATAGAAGAAGTAGTGACTGAGTGAAGTTATGGCATCCGCTCTGTGTCCCGGTCCTGGCAGTCCTTCGTCATAGTATTGACGGCCCTTAAGCCAGTTTTCGGGAATTATTCCTGGTGGCAGATCGCCAAAAACTGCCTTGATTGGTAGCGCTTCGGACGGATCGATCTGTCTAGTCGTTGCACGCAGTGGTATCACTTGTGCCGGCGGCTGCTCGCGCTTTGCTGTATTGATGGCTTTTTCATGCCGAGCGATAAGGTCCTGGACGTTCTGTTTGAACTGTCGATAGGAGCCGAAAGAGTTGGCCAGACCGTTGAGTTCATCGATGAACATCTCCAGTGCTTCGGTGGCTGACTGGTCGTTACGCTCTGCAAGGACTTCGAGGGTCTTCTGGTCGAGCCAGGCCCAGCCGGGTTGAAGCGGAAGTCTCAGTCCCATGCCTGCAGATGCGCGGCCTGGGTGAGGAAAAACTTCAAGAGTGCCTTTGCCTACATCAACGCCACTAAGCTTGAGGAATCTGGAGAAGTTCTCATGCAGCTCTCTTGAGTTGATTGGTTCGTCGAAGAAAATGTATAGATGCCAGCCGCCACTGTAGCTTGATCGGTAAAGAGCTGTCTTGGTGAGCCCGGCACGAGTTAACAGATCGAGGATGTGACGTAGCTGCTTCAGGTTGTGATACTTGCTGTGTGCGTCGATATCAAGAACGGCATAAGGCGAAGTTTTCGCTGCACGGGTACCGATATAAAATCTCGGGTGAACGCAAGCAATCGCCTTC
Organism: Oscillatoriales cyanobacterium Centralia_MAG_596; assembly: GCA_021323955.1. Lineage (GTDB taxonomy): Bacteria > Cyanobacteriota > Cyanobacteriia > Leptolyngbyales > Leptolyngbyaceae > Stenomitos. The sequence continues at coordinate 15,965 of JAJPKC010000010.1, forward strand.
AATATTTCACTATCCGATAATTCCCACTTCTCGTTTGCCGAGAGCCAGGAGCCATTGTGCAGCGGCTTGTAGATCCAGTCGTAACGATGCGGGAAGAGAGCAAGAAATTCCGCAACGACTAAATGCCAGTCTTGCGGGAAGTATTGTTTGCGGTCGAATCTGGCCGGCGCGCCAGAATTATCTGAGCGCGCGGCAATGGATGCGGTCGTAGTCGTACTCTCTTTCTAATGAAGGACGAGTTGACCTACACGGACCGATCGCTTATCCTTGTGCCAATTCAGGAGAACGTCAAAAACCCTGAACACAACTGAATAAGGTGAGATCCGTAACAAGGTCTCTCTGCAAAAGACATCGGGTACTACCGATGTTTTTTGTTTTTGCTTGTCAATTTTGCCTTTCTAGGGAGCGGGCGCTCCGAGACATCAAACAGATATGCACTGGGCCACCCTGCCAAGTGCCGATGCCACTATATAAGGTGGCTTAATTAAGATCAACTCTTTAAATCCAGCGATCCTGATCTGATCAGGAGTGTGGAAATCGCCGAACTTGCGACGAACCGGGTTCGTCGTTCAAGATTCCCATCAGGAGCTAGACTCTTCGCTTTCCATAATTTGGTTCGACGAGCACCGAACCAACGGCGAGGAACCAGCTAGGAA
>JAJPKC010000610.1 GCA_021323955.1 Oscillatoriales cyanobacterium Centralia_MAG_596
GCCATCTGCCAAACCCCCCTCTCGCCGCACCAGATCCTTTCGCTGCACCCCCCTCTCGCCCCCCAGCCGCACCAGAAGGCCCGATCGATCAAGCAATGCGAAGCGCTCTTACACAACCAACGTCAAGACCTTCTGGAGGGGGCGTGGGGGACGCAGCCGTCCACCACATTCGGGGGGACTGGGGGGAATCCCCCCAGGGATCGGATTCGCCAGACTGCAGCCTCAACCGTCGATCCCGAGCCAGCCATCGCGCGCCACAAACCCAGTCGTTGGTTCAGGCACAGGCAAATCATAGTCCCGTACACCTCAACCGTCTCCCGTCCACCAGCCACCCGATTTTAGAGCAGTCTAGACCCGATCGCGCTTTACGGAACCAACCGGGTAGTACTTCCTACACCAAAATCGCTTCGGTTATCCATAGTGAAAACTCCCCAATAACCCAGGCAAACTTGCGATGATCAAACTGTAATCGCGAGGATTCAAGCCCATGTCTTTCCCCCTGCGCTCCATCTACAACTGGTATCGTCAATTAATCACCAATCCCAAATACCGCTGGTGGATTATCGCTGGCACGCTGATTTATGTCCTCAGCCCATTTGACATTTTGCCCGATTTTATTCCGTTCATCGGTGGAATTGATGATGCCGTGCTTGTAACGCTCGTAGCCACCGAAGTTTCGCAGCTTTTGCTGGATCGCCTCAAGTCATCGAAAAATCAGAAATCTGCTTAACGACCTGGTATACCAACGCTACAACCGTCGAGCCTTTAAGCGTACAACGTTGATGTCGCTGTTTTTGGAGACGCATCATCAGCGCGATCGCGTCAAAAAAACATCACAATTTTCTTTGAAGTTAGAATCCTCAAGGCCTATACTAGATATTCTGGCTAGATATTCTAGTGATAACTTTTGATGAATTTTAGAGGAAGTTAGATGTCGCGATATCGAGGTCCACGCCTGCGGATTGTGCGGCGGTTAGGGGATTTGCCCGGGTTGACCCGAAAATCTCCCAGACGTGCCTACCCACCCGGTCAGCATGGTCAAAACCGCAAGAAACGTTCCGAATATGCAGTTCGTCTGGAAGAAAAGCAAAAACTCCGCTTTAACTACGGCCTAACCGAACGGCAGCTTCTCCGCTATGTGCGTAAGGCACGGCGAGCCGCTGGTTCCACAGGGCAAACCCTTCTGCAACTGTTGGAGATGCGCCTGGACAACACCGTCTTTCGGATGGGCATGGCACCAACGATCCCAGGAGCACGCCAACTGGTAAATCACGGGCACGTCACCGTCAACGGTCGCGTCGTAGACATCCCCAGCTATCAGCTTCGACCCGGTGAAGTCATTGGCGTCAAAGACCAAGATCGCTCCCGCAAGCTGGTAGAGAATAACCTGCAATACCCAGGTCTAGCCAACTTGCCCAGCCACCTGGAGTTTGACAAGAACAAGATGGTCGGCAAAGTGAATGGCATTGTTGATCGTGAGTGGGTAGCCCTCCAAATTAACGAACTATTGGTGGTTGAATACTACTCTCGACAGGCTTAATCGTTCTAACTGCTTTCAGTTTCACCGCGGCATTGAAACTAACGCATCAAGCCTCCTGAACCCGTCAGTCAGGAGGCTTTTTTCAGATCTAGCCCCAAGAATCTAAATCCAGCGCCTGGGAACCACCACGCTCTAGCTGGATTAAGATTTTACCGAGCTGTGACCAGATCAACCAGCCAATAAAGACCGTCACTGGTAGCGCGATCGCATAAGCCAGTTGAGCTGTAAACCCAAAGATCTCCATCCCAGACGATAGGAATATACAGATCCCCAGCGAAATGCCCAGAAACGGCAGAAACAACTGTAACCCTTGCAAGTTTGCCAGTGTCCGAGTCGATCGATTTTGGGACCAATCACGCACTGACTGCTTCAACACCGATTCGAAGGCGACGCCAGAAGTAAGGCTAAAAAATAGTCCAGCAACAAGCAGAACGTAAGGGGGATCGGGAATAGAGTACATAGGGGAAAAGACAATAGAGTTCTGAGCGTGAACAGTGCGTTTTGAGGTGGAAAACTTTGATCTCAAAACTTGTAACTCACAGCTTCTTCTTACCCTACACCCTTTTGTATGCCTAGCTCTTGCGGATCGCGGTCAAGGCAGAGGGGATCAGTGCTGCCGTCCCGGCTGTCGAAAATTCTGCCAGTGCACCGATCGCCGCATTGAACAACCGTGCTGGTTGCAGGTCATCCTTAACCAGGTTCCACAGCCGTTGGACTTCCTCAGTATGCAGGCGATCGTCCTCAGTCAGCGCAATCAACAACTGACGGCGCAGGAACTTGCCCTCATCGGACAGTAAATACTGAATCCCCAACTGCGCTGTTGGCAGCAAATCAAATTTCTGATCGCTGCGAGCGATCACAATGAGATTTTCCAGTCGCTCCCATTGGAACCGGCCATCCTTAAACAGCACCTCAAGTAAGCGCCGCCGTAGTGCGGGTGATTCTCCAGTCAGCAAGCGTTTGGCAACATATGGGTAGGCAACATCCACAATCTTAAA
>JAJPKC010000181.1 GCA_021323955.1 Oscillatoriales cyanobacterium Centralia_MAG_596
ATTGGGGTTTACCATTGGCTCGACCAGTATGGTGAACATACCCAGACGATTACCAGCCAGCACATCGGTAAACAGTCGATCGCCCACCATTGCGATCTGGTCGATGGGCAGATCCATTTCCGCAACGGCACGTCTGAGCTTGCGTCGTGAAGGTTTGCCCGCGCCAGCGATATAGGGTAGATCTAGCGTCTGGGCAATGCGTTTAATGCGAGATTCGCTGATATTGTTGCTGACGAGCCAGAGCTTTGCGGTCTGGCGAATGTCGTTCACCCAGGGCAAAAGTGCTTCGGAAACCTCGAACATACGGATTGGCACGAGGGTTTCATCAACATCCAGGACTAACCCTTTCAGTCGGTGCTTTTGCAGGATTTCTGGTGTCAGCGTCAGGATTGTTCCGTGCAGGATCAGGTCAGGTTGAAGAAGTTCGCCCCAGGACATAGGTGAGGATAGGTAAAGATTTATCGGTCGTAGAGAGGCCTCTGTGAGGCGGTTCTCGATTGTTAATACGATGGAGCTTACATCAGCGCAGGGTTGCGACTGGGTAGATGGCGATGAACCGCGATTGGGCCAGGATTAGCCCGATTTATCTGACTTCGACGATTTACGCTTGTCTTGAATAGCGACCTGTGCCGCCTGGTGCTCGGCCAGTGTGCGGCTGAAGACATGAGTACCATCGTACCGCGCGACGAAGTATAAGAAATCGGTATTCTCTGGGGAAAGTGCTGCCTTAAGGCTGGCAAGCCCAGGACTGGCGATCGGGGTCGGCGGCAGTCCGACATTGAGATAGGTGTTATAGGGGGATGGTGTCCGTACCTGTTCAAGCGTCAGCGGTTGGTCGGGCGTTTGTTGAATGCCTAGTCCGTATTCTACTGTGGGGTCAGCACCCAGCGGCATTTTCTTTTGCAACCGATTGAGAAACACGCCTGCGATGCGGGGGCGCTCGCGCGCGATGACCGCTTCTTTTTCGACGATGCTAGCGAGTGTGACCCATTGTGTCAGGGTGAGGGATGTCTGCCGCCGTCCCTTTTGATAGAGCGGCAGCGCGACCTGCTGAAATCGATCGAGCATTTGCCGTAGCACATCGGCTGGCTGAATCGTTCCACCGGCAACATCGTAGGTGTCCGGGTAGAGAAATCCTTCCAGGTGCAATGTTTCTGCCGGGAGCTTGCTGGGTAACCAGGGGTAGCGGTTCGTGGGAAATTGCTGAGCGGCGGCCAAAAAATCCGGCGCAGGAAAAAATCCCTGGGCCTCAAAGTATGTCGCCATCTGGCGCAACGACCATCCCTCAGGAATGGTATAACTGAGCCGAACGACATCACCAGTCCAGATTTTGGTGGCGATCGCAGGCATACTTTCCGTTGGTGAGAGCTGATAGACCCCTGCTTTGAACCCTCCCTGTGGTTCTTTGACCATCAGCCAGCGGGCCCAGATGTCCCAGGCTATTGATGAGCGAATCATGCCCAGCGCTTGCAAATCTTTCCCAATTTCTTGGGCTGAGGTGCCCTGGGGAATGCGTAGCTTCACAACTTTTGCGGGTGTTCCAGCCGCGATCGGGGGGGTATTCATCGTGGTCCACCAGATCCAGCCCCGCCAGCCCACAGCACCAATGACTGCCAGCAGTAGCGCTAGAACGGCGAACCCCTTTGTCATGCCCCGAATTGCTTTCATGGTTTCTGTGCTAAATAGTTCGTCGTTAGTCGTTAGTTGTTGGTCACTAGAGCAAGCCGTTACTAACAGGGGCACACAGAAAACTCGTCAACGTGTGATGGAGATGTTGCTGGGTCTACCACCGATCGCGTCTATCGCAGGGGAATAGACAACGGCCAGCGATGTTGCCAGATCGGCTCAACGCTAACCACCAACTACCAACAACTAACAACTCAATACCTGCTCCAGTTACTCAAACTGATCGAGCAACTGATCCTCAATCATGGGTAGCAGTGGCTCAATTTTCTCTAGCTCTTCAGGCGAAAGAAGGTGAGGCTGGTCGTTCTCGTCAATTCGCGCCAGGATAAAGAAAGGATCCAGCGGGGCATAAATGCCAAATTCCTGCTCCTCGTAATAAAAACTGGCAAGAAACTGTAGTTCTTCTTCGTCCTCGTCGCCTTCCGATTCCAGCCCCACAAAATCATCCTCCTCTGTCAGGTCAGGGAGTTCACCCTCAACGGTAAGGGTGACAGCCGTGCGCTTGAGAACTAAATTTTGTTCTTCCAGCACGACTTTGGCAACCGGAAAGAGGACATTGATGTCTTCATCTTCCTCGACGGGAATGGCTTCCTCTTCGTCCCCGTCCTCACGCCAAGCGATGATTTCAACGGGCGAGTCCACCGGCAACAGTAGTACGTACTCCTGCCCCTCCACCTCCAGAGAATGTTCGATGGTGCAGGTAATCGTGCGTCCGGCATCATCCGTTAGCGTGACGGTTTCTACATCCATCTCAAGATCATCTTCATCCATGCGGACTCTCCACTAAGATCAGTCATTTTACGGGCGGTGTACACACGCTCTACCCATGACTCAGAAGGCGGCAGAATCCACTGCTTCAGAGTCAGCCGCGCTGGGTGCCTGAGAGTTTTGCGTGTACTGTGCCTTGAGGCGGCGCTCATCCAACCATTGTTGCAGAATGAGGGACGCAGCTTTGCGATCGATTAGGGGTTTATTGCGAGAAGGTGAAATATTTTGAGCCTGGAGCAATTGTTCTGCTTGAAATGAGGTCAGCCGCTCATCGACATATTCCACCGGCAGGTGCAGTGCATTGGCGATCGCGTTGCCAAATTTTTGAACGTGTCTTGCCTGAGTACCGATCGCCCCATCCATCGTATACGGCAGTCCCACAACCAGGATCTGCACCTCGCGTTCGGTGACCAGATGTTGTAGTTGTGCTAAAACCTGCTGGAAGGACTGGCGTTCAATGGTTGTCAGCCCCGTTGCGATCAGTCCGGTGCGATCGCAGCCTGCTACCCCAATCCGCCGTCGCCCAACGTCTAATCCCAGCGCAGAGATCGACATATTGCTATACCGCTTAACAGCAGGGGCCTTCTTGGGGTGGGTCAGAAAAGTCCGTTGGCTTGGGAAGGTTGATCAGACCACCACGTCCTGCCGATTCGCTGCCGCTGGGTGGGGTGGGTGCCTCTGGGGGCGTTCCTGCCTTGGGGTCAGTCGTGGACTGATTGAAAGACCGCATCAGCGAGATTCGTCCGGGTACTGGCTTTCGCGCGGGTTTGAAGCCTTGCAGCACTTCCGAAAGCTGCAGCGAGTCAAGCGCCATTGGCAGCTTCGATTCGCGCAGCTTGTGCCAGACTGATCGCGACATCATCAGCGTATGGGCCACACGATTCGCCCCAATCCGCTCGAGATATTCTTCGCGCTCTGGCTGATAGTCGGAAGAGGCGAGTTCCAAAACCTGGGCGGGCACTTCCTGGGTGATGCGAGCCATCTGCGACATCAGTTCTGGGTAGAGCCAGGTATAAGCCGGGTGTACCGTAAGCTGTGCCTGATGGGACTGTGACCCATCCCGGCAGAGCCGAATTTGGAAGTAGCCGATCGCCGCTTTGCGCTGAGGCTCAAATACATAGCCACTCACCACTTCAGTATGGCTGAGCCAGCTTTTCACGCCGCCCATCAGCGAGCCGAATAGATTCGTTTTAAAGTCGAGCACGTGGCGATCGAAGACCTGACGCACCAGTGGCGGCATTGCGGCTGTATCAAGCTGATACAGCAGTTGAGCGTCGGCGTTACTGACGGGCAGCAGGTTGGGCAGATCGGGTTCCCGTTCGGCAATGTCCTGGAGCTGCTCGGGTGCCAGTGACCAGTAGGTCATCTGCGCGAGTGGCTGAAAGCCGTTTTGTCGATAAAGCGCCAACAGATCAGCGTCATTAACATCCACTTCCAGCAGCCATGTGCGAGCTTCCCACACTTTCTCGAAACAGTAGCGGAGTAGCTGAGAGCCAACGCTCGATAGACTGGCATGGGGCGATCGCGCGGTTGAAGGGGTGGCCGCATCTGAAGTCTCGGTAGGCGTGTCCGCCGCTGTTTCTGTAGGATGCACAACCGCCACGCGGTCAACCCGCCAGGTGCTACGGGTGCGGTTGAAGGGCGACACCCGGATCATGCCCTGGATCTGATTATCTTGCTCCGCCAGGTAAGCGCCATAGGTTTGCTGCGACGGTGGCCAGACTAAGCTGAGTGCTTGCTTCAAGCCCCGCAGGGGACGAAAGCGTGGCAGCTTGAATGGTGTGTCAAGCGCATCACTGGGACTGGCGTTGCCGCGGTCAAACTCGTCTGCACACAGACGTTCGACCACCTCTCGATCGCGATACTGGATCGATCGAATTACGATTTGGACATTCTGAGGCAGAACTTGAGTCATCGTTGGATATGGCTAAAACCAGCCCCGTGCAACATTAGGATTTAAACGCTTAGTCTCCATTCTAAATGCTTTAACCGCGAAACCTAACGTCTGAAATCGCTAGAACTTGTTAAGAGCGTCGTTGGTTTGCAACGAAGCGCGCCTGGTCGGGCGGCGTTGCCGTGTTGACGGTGTTTATGCTGTGCTAGCTGACAGCAGACTTGACCGGGCGAATGAGCACTACAGGGGTTTGTTCGTCGGCATTGCCCGCAGGATTTTTAATGAGCGCTTGCTTGAGAAACGCTGGGGTGATGTCTGGGGATGAGGCCAAAATCTTCACGGCCTGTAAATCGTTGACATCCACGATCGCCGCTGACAGACCCGTTTCGCGCTTGATCTGGTCAACAACAGCCTGGGGTTTATCTGGCCCCAGGACAATGAACTGGTCGTAGGGCGGGATGGTGCCCGTCACGTCGTCAATGAGGCGCGCCTGTTCCCCCGCCAATTGGTAAAATACGCCGGGTTTGCCGAACACTTTGGCGATCGCGCCGACCAGAAACGCGGTCAGCACCCGTCCTGGCCCCACAATGTCGATCAGGGTTTGCAAACCGCAGGCTGTTGCCAGACTGGAGGTGGGTAGAAATAGATAGCACAACCGTCGTGCGACCCATCCCGGCTTGACGTCAGCCGCATGCCGAAATCGTCCCTGCATGATTGCCAGCGGGGTTTCTCCAATAGTTACCACATCTCCCGGTTGGGCATTGGGCAGCACGTAACGCTGCACCACTTCTACAGGATTGTCGAGGTGGGTGAGTAGGTGTGTCCGAATGGGCAGGACATCGGCATTCGTTGCTGGACGCCAATTTTTGGACTCTTCGGGAAGGGGAAACGTCAACGGGACAATGACGTGACGCACTTTGGGAAACCGTCCCTGAGGGCCGTAAGTCAGGTAATTAATCTGGATCCAGGCAACCTTCAGTGCGCTCAAGTCGGCTCCCTGAATTTCAACCTGAATCTCGATCGGCGACACGTCTCGCTTGACAATATGCCCCTCCCAATAGCCATCGGCCCTCGGGTTTGCCCCTTTGTAGCGGGGGATGACCTGTGTGCTCGTGGTAATGCCTTTCACACTGTCAGCCGACAGCAACTTCACCTCAACCCAGATCTCCGGCACCATAATTTCGAGCCGCTGGGTCAGATTCCGAAATTCCAGTTCACCCACCAGCAGGTAGCGCCGTGGTTCGTACACCTCTAACTGCCAGTTTCCGGCGGTTAGCTCCAGCTTATTGCCCGGTCGGCGACGATACTGAACCTCCAGCGCCAGCAGCAACAGAACAGCCACGCCGACGATCGCGATCGCAATGCTCCCAATAATCCCCACAAACGTTATTTCGCCTAATCACTCTGTTAAAGAGTCTAGTAGGTGTTGGGAGTTTTGGTGCACGAAAGGGGAAGAAGGGGAGTGGGGAGTGGGGGTTGGGGAGTGGAGATCGG
>JAJPKC010000231.1 GCA_021323955.1 Oscillatoriales cyanobacterium Centralia_MAG_596
ACATTGATATAGGTTGCCAGATCAACGCTGCCCACAATCAGCAGGTCAGCCGTGCTCCGGAAGGGTTGGGTGACACGTCGTTGCGCGATCGCAGCGGCTTGCGTCGGCGAAAAGCCGACACTCACGAGCTGTGTCACGGGTGCCGTGTTGATGTTTACTCCCACCATCTGCTGCCGCAGCTCTCGCAGGCGCAGCCGTTCCCGCATGTACTCTAGCTGATTGGCATCCGGGATTTGCTCCAGCCGCCGAAAGTTACGCACCAGCTCGCGCAGCAGGTTCTCGTTGCCTTGCAGCGTGGGTACCGAGATCACACGGCTGATCTGCCCCGGGTTGCCGATGATCTTGGCGCGATCGGAATCAAAGCGCAAACCAGGCACGTTAAGATACGCGCCTTTCGCAAACCCCGTATAGCCAAACTCGGCCCGCTCCAGAATGGAGGCTCCACGCAAATTCACGGGTCGGTTAAACTGTGCGTCCCGAAAGAGCGCGGTCTTCTCAAATACGGCATCGGTCAAGAAGAATGATTGATTGAACGTACCTTTGGTGAAAATAGCCTGATTCTGCCAGTGGGCCTGGGCAAAGTCAGCGTTGCCCTGCCACTGCACTCGCATGAAGTTGGTTGGCTGTTGAAACAGCGCCTGGTTGAAGTTTGCCGTTGCCTGAAATTCGCTGTTCTGGAAATTTAGCGCGCCCTGCCACTGTGACTGGGTAAATTCGGCTTTGGCAAAAAAGATGCTGCTGCGAAAGCGAGCATCGCGTTCAAACGTTGCTCCGGCAAAGCTCACGTTTTGGCTAAAGCGAGCCTGTGACCAGTCTGTGGTCTGGGTGAACTGGACGCTCTGCGCTTCGACCCGGTTTAAAAAAAAGGTGTTAGTAAAGTCCGTGGTGTTTAAAAACTGTGTCTGAATGAGCTTGAGCGGCCCGCGAAACACGGTGATTTGGAGCGGTTCCGGTGGCGTTCCTGCATCAGGGGTAGAGAGCAGCGATTGGGATAGCGTACTCAGCCGCGCCAGCAGGCGTCGATCGCGCTGTAGCTGCTCCTTCTCAGCATTGCTAAAGATCGGCGACAGCGATTGCCCATACAAGGGTGCCCGGAGGCCAAGCTGGCTGATCTTGAACTCACCCTGGATCTGCGAGTAGCTTAAGTCCAGCCCGACAGGCGTTCCCGGACGCTGGAGCTGCCCCTGCACCAGACTGTAGAACTGCTCACGAAAGAGCGCATTTTCGGGCCGCAGATCGATCGTCAGCCGACTCAAATCCAGGATCCGCACCCCTTCGCTTTGCATTGGATTTTTGAGCCGTGCCTGCAATAGTTCGAGGGTGAGCGGGATGCGATCGGGCTGAGCGATCGCGGCCCAGGCAGGCTGGGGTAGCCATAAGACCACCAGCACACAACTGATTAGCCCTACCCACCGCAATGCTTCTATAGTTAACCAGTACCACTGGTGAATGCGATGGAAACGGGCCAGGAGTTTCTGCACGGGTCAGCCTTCTAAAATCGCAACCGGAACGAGTCCGTCAGCCCCATATTCTGCGACTCCCTGTTCCCCGTCAAGCCTTGACTTACAATCAACCCATTCATCCAGATTCCAGACGGCTCTATGCCTGCGGGATGCATTCACGATTCCCGCTCACCACCGCTCAATTTGCTGCGATTGCGCCCCCACTGAGCAAGGGCTTTACCATGAGTGGCGGCACGGTGGCATTTGTGTTCGAGCGATGTCTGTTGTTTACTGCTGTGAGGACTCGATCGAGGTTTTGTGATCGCCATGCACATTTGTCAGCTTCCTCCCCCCCTGCAACCCGGCGATCGACTGCGGGTGATTGCGCCCAGCGGTACGTTAAGGGAGGTTGAAGCGTTTCAGCGCGGGGTCGAACGCTGGCGATCGCGCGGCTATCAGGTGGAACTCACGGCTGGCTATGACGATCGCTGGGGATACCTCGCCGGCAGCGATGAGAACCGACGGCAACAGTTGCTCACCGCACTCAAAGACCCGCACTGTCGTGGTATTCTCTGTGCCCGTGGAGGCTATGGTGGTGCCCGTCTGCTGGAAGATTGGGCGTGGGTGCCTGCTGACCCTAAGTGGCTGGTTGGCTTTTCCGACATTACCAGCCTCCTGCTCAGCCTCAGTCAGCAGGGCATTTCTGGGGTGCACGGCCCTTTGCTCACAACCCTGGCAGCCGAGCCAGATTGGTCTGTGCAACGCCTGTTTGATTGGGTTGAGGGCCGATCGCTAGCACCCTTGCAAGGCGATGGCTGGGGTGGTGGGCAAACTTCTGGCCTCCTTTTACCTGTTAACCTTACGGTTGCTACGAATTTGATCGGCACGCCAGTGCTACCGGATCTCACTAATGTGATTCTGGCGCTGGAGGATGTGGGTGAAGCCCCCTACCGGATTGACCGGATGCTGACGCAGTGGCGCTTGTGTGGTGCACTGAGCCGGGTGAAGGGGATCGCGATCGGTCGGTTTAGCCACTGCGATCCACCCGCCAATATCCCCAGCTTTACAGTGGCAGAGGTACTGCGCGATCGTCTCGGCGATCTGGGCATTCCGATCGTCTCAGCGTTACCGTTTGGGCATGATGGGGTGAATGCGGCTCTGCCTGTGGGAATCACCGCGCATCTTGATGGTGATCGAGGGCTTCTAAGCGTTGGTCGGACTGGATCAAACTGAGGCGGAGGGGCTGCTGGCTCAAATAACCAGCATAAGCAGCACTGAGGTAAGGACGGTAAGCCGTCTGGTTTGCGATGTAGGTCTGAAAAAAGGCCACGCTGAGCGCTCGAAGATAGGTGCGAGCGATCGCGGGATCGGGGCCTGCGAAGGCAGGGGGAATGCGCAAGGCTCCCGGGTCATTCGCGCTGCCACCCAGGGGAGAGAAGTGAGTGCCGTTTTCAATTAACGCCAGGTAGCGATCGCGGGTTGTGAGCCAGGTAAACGGACGGATCTGCTCTGGTAGAGCGGGGGTCACAATATCGGCACTGCCCGCCAGCAGCATGACGGGGACTGTAATCTGGCTGAGTCCAGCGCGGCCCAGAATGCTACTCGTGACCGGACTGACTGCCAGCACGGCCTTGACGCGATCGTCACGCAGATCTTCTGGAACGGGCGGCAACTCCAATGCCTGACACTGCACCAGCCGTGGAATATTGAGCGATTGATGATCGCTACAGTCGTGCTGGAGCTGCTCCCGATTCAGCGGTGCACCTGCTAACGCTAACGCCGCATACCCCCCTTGCGAATGCCCCATCACGCCAACCTGCTGGAGGTTGAGCGATCGCAGCAGCGGGTCAGTCTGCGATCGTCGCTGCAAATCATCGAGCAGGCGCTTGACATCCAGCGGCTGGTTGACCAACTCTGCCACGTCCGGCGGATCGGCGCGACCCGCCAAAAACTGCTGAAATCGCTGGCTGCTATTGCCTGGGCTTTCGGGCACGGCGACGGCAAACCCATAGGACGCCAACTGCGTGGCAATGTAGGCAAAGGTACTGCGATCGGATGCGGCTCCATGCAGGATCACCACTAACGGCACCGATGGATGGGTCGTTGACGCGGCGGCGCTTGTCGGCAGGTACAGATCTACGGGCACCGTGCGATCGCGCGACGGATCGTGGAGCGAAAAGGTTTGTCGCTGCCAGCGCGTTGATCCCGGCTGCCGCAAATCCGGCGGCTGGGAAAAATCAACAGCGGGCTGTGCTGCCAGTTCAGCGGTGGCTGTCTGCTGCACGGCAGCGATCGCGGCATCACGGTCTTTCACCTTTTGGGCAAAGTCTTTAGCCAGAGCCAGACCGGGCGCAAGATCCAGCCGGACACTGGGCGTCGGGTAGTACCGCAAAGCATTCAGGAGGGTCAGCCCTGTGGGATCGGCTGCCGCCAGGATCAGCGCCG
>JAJPKC010000342.1 GCA_021323955.1 Oscillatoriales cyanobacterium Centralia_MAG_596
AATTTCTGACTGCGGGAAACTGGGCGATCGCAGCAGTTCGGCGGCCAACTGCAACATTGCAGGAAAGTCAGCCGAAACAGTTTTCAGACTCAGTAGAAAGTAGTCGGGAGCAGCATCGGTACTGAGGCTGGCACCCACAGATTCCACCTGTTCGGCAATGTCCAATGACGATCGCTGCTCCGTTCCCTTGGTGAGCACGGCTGATACCAGGTGCGACAGCCCCGCTTGCTGCGGTGATTCCCAGCGACTACCGGCCCGAATAAAGATACGCGCAGCAATGATATCGGCGGCAGGGTTCTCCCACACCAACACCACCATCCCGTTGTCGAGAACAATCCGATGGGGAGACTGGTTAACGCTCAGATTCACAAAATCATCCTTTTAAAGAAGCAATCAGTGTAGCGGTTTGGTGGAGCACACGCGAAGGCCAGTCAACAAACGTCAATCCCGTTAAACGAATCGGGTAACCAACCAGTCGGTGCGTCGAACCAGTCAATGACAGCAATTACAACGGTCGCACCACCGTAGCAGCATAGTGATACGGCGAAAGGTAGTGGTTGGCAAGCTGTTGCAGATCGGCTGCCTGTAGCGCTTGAATCCGCTGAGGGTACGTCACCGCAACTTCGGGGTTAGCCAGGATGCTGTAGTAGCCGTAAAGCCCTGCCAGTTGGTTAGGCGTTTCGGTTGAGAAGGCGTAGTCGTTGCAGAGTAGCCGCTTGCAGCGGGCAAGCTCCGCCTCCGAAACGGGAACGGCGGATAGGTAAGACAGGCGATCGCAGATAATCGCCTCCACCCGCTCCAGATTTTCTGGCTCCAACCAGGCGCTAATGGTAAACAGCCCCGACTCACGCTGCAGCGAAAACCCACTGCTGATGGCCTGCACCAGATTACGCTCTTCTCGCAGTTCTCGCACCAGGCGGGATGTCCGTCCCTCTGCCAGCAGCACGGAAAGCATCTCCATCCCATAGGCAGCCTGAAGTTGGGTATCGAGCGCGGAGGACAGGGAATCCACCCCTGGCCCAATCCACGCCATCATCAGGCGCGCCTGCTCCAGCCGTGGGAGGCAGAGTTCCTGCCGCCGAATTGTGGTAATCGGAGGCTCCGCTTCGGGTTCGTGGCGCGGACAGTCCAGTGGTGATGCAAAGGGTTGGAATGTCCGGCTAACCAGGTCGATCGCCGCCGCGTTTGGGACATCCCCCACCACCACCACCGTCATATTCTGAGGCTGATAGTGGGCACGATGAAACCGCCGCATCTCAGCGGGCGATCGTGCCATTAGCGTTTCTGCGGTACCCAAAATTGGCCGTCCGTAGGGATGGCATTGATACACCATCTCGTTCAAAGATTGAAACGCCAGCCAGTCGGGGTCGTCATAGGACTGGTTAATTTCTTCGAGCACGACCTGCCGTTCCCGCCCAAACTCGTCATCCGGGATTGCCGCATAGAGAAGCAGTTCTGCCAGATAGGGCAGGGTGTCGTCTAAATGCTGCGCTGCAGTTGTAATAAAGTAATGGGCGTAGTCGTAGCTAGTGGCAGCATTGGTCATACCACCCCGACCTTCGATCGCCAGATCAAAGGAACCGGGCGGTAACCGTTTCGTTCCCTTGAAAATCATGTGCTCCAGAAAATGTGCCATGCCCGTCCACTCATCCGGCTCGGCGATCGCACCCGCCTTAACCCAAACATCAACCGCGGCCACTGGCATTGCCGGCGTATGTTGGTGAATTACCGTTAATCCATTGTCCAGTACCGTCAGACTGGCTGGAAATGTAGATTGGCTGAGAACCGGAGGCAAATCAAGTAAGCTCAATAGTTCAGTCCAGGACGCAATATCACTGTCTTTAACCGAATTATAAATAACCTTGTCACCATCCAACCGTCTCTTAGCGATGGCCTGACAGGCTAAATCGGCTGTAATCCCCATCACAAGAGCGCATTCATTGTCGAGTTTTTTTCCACGATCGCGCAAAAGTTATCTTTTCCTGACATTTCTTTGAAGACTCAGGGGCAGAAACCCGCAAGCCCTCGTCGGCAAGTCAGACTTGGCACTACCATAGATTCACGCGGAGTCTCACTCCACTGCAACACTGCGCGGACGCCACAACCACAGTCATGACAACCCATACCATCCCAACGGACTGCCCCCAAACGAAGATCGACTTAGCCAGTGCCCCTGTCAGGCGCTAAGCGCGAATTTACTGTCAAGCCCTTAACCAGACAGCCGCGAACCGGGGAAAATCACGATTCACGTCTCTAGCACAACTACTATGAGGATTTTGTTGATCGAAGACGACGATCGCATTGCTCGACCATTGGCAGAGGACTTGAGACACCAAAACCATGTGGTCGATATTGCCAACGACGGCGTTGAGGGGTGGTCGTACGCCCAATCGGCGCTGTATGACCTGATCTTGTTGGACTTAATGTTGCCTCAACTGGATGGCATCTCGCTCTGTAAACAGTTACGGGCATCTGGCTATACGGCACTGATCTTAATGCTGACTGCCAAAGATACCACCACAGACAAGGTGATTGGACTGGACGCTGGAGCCGACGACTACCTCGTTAAACCGTTTGAGTTGGAAGAACTGGCCGCCCGGATTCGAGCGCTATCGCGCCGTAGTTTAGACGCCAAACCAAACGTCCTGATCCACGGGCAGCTACAGCTCGATCCAGTCGCTTGCATCGCCACCTATGCTGACAGGCCCCTGCCCTTAACGCCCAAAGAATACATGATTCTTGAGTGCTTCTTGCGCAATCCCAACCAAGTCCTGCCCCGGTCAACGTTGCGCAATAAGCTTTGGGAGTTTGATAAGCTCTCTGGAGAAGACACCGTTAAAACCCACATCGCCAATCTGCGCCGCAAACTTAAAGCTGTCAGCAGTGGCAACCTCATCGAAACGGTCTACGGCATTGGTTATCGATTAAATTCACCCAAATCTGAACGCTAAACGGTTCTTTTTTAGCCTGCAAACGTTGTGTTTCAAACGATTCGCTATCGCTTATTGCTGTCGTACCTGGCGGTATTCACCTCCATTCTCGGTGTCTTTGCGATCGCCGTCCGGGTGGCTTTTACCCACAGCTTGACCCATCAACTGACCAACCGACTCGTTGCCCTGGGACATAGTGCAACCGCAAACGCCGCCTATAACAATGGCCAGTTCAACCTCAACGACATTGGCGAAGATTTTACGAACAAAGATTTGACCGCACGCCACCAGGCAATTCAGTGGTTTAATCTGCAAGGGCAGTTAGTGGCGCAACGGGGCAAGCTCGTGATTCCCGTACCGCTGGCGATCAACCGATTTGTGCAGATCCACCGCGGCAACCCAGATGTGCAGGCAGTCACCTTACCGATTCTGGCCAGTGAAGACAAGCACCTGGTTGGATACGTCCGCGTGAGCCAATCGCTGAAAGACGTGGATGAGGCCCTGCAAAAGCTAGATTTTGGGCTGGGCGGCGGGGTGCTGATGGCACTGCTGCTCAGCGGTATTGGCGGGATCTGGCTGACGCGTCAGGCCATGCAGCCGATCGAAGAAAGTTTCCAGCGACTCAAGCAGTTTACAGCCGATGCGTCTCACGAATTGCGCAGCCCGCTGATGGCCATTAAAAGTAATGCGTCCGTGGCGTTGAAATACGCCGAAGGGATGCGGCCGCGGGATACCGAAAAATTTGATGCGATCC
>JAJPKC010000655.1 GCA_021323955.1 Oscillatoriales cyanobacterium Centralia_MAG_596
CCTGGGTGCTCAAATTCTGGCGCGGGTGCTGGGTGCTGACGTGTATCGCGGTGAGGCTGGTCGAGAAGCAGGTTGGTGCAACTTGGAGCTTACGGAAGCGGGGCAGCAAGATGTGCTGTTTCAAGGCTTTCCCAAACGATTTCAGGTCTTTGAATCCCATCAAGACACCTTTGATCTTCCACCTGATTGCGTGCATCTTGCCAGCAGTGGTCGGTACGCAAATCAAGCATTCCGTTACGGCCATACCATTTGGGCAATCCAGTTTCACCTGGAAATTGACGAACGAGCGCTATTCGATTGCGCGGCGGTCATCGAAAAAGAACTTGAAGACAGCCACATTCAAGACACAACATTACCTCAACTTCTGTCCGAAGCATCATTGCATTCGCCGCTCATTGCACCACTGGCCGATCGCTTCATGCGCCAGTTTCTTGCGGTGGACACGCCGCTCACCCCTGTGCAATTCCGGCAGCCGAGCATACCAGGCTAAGTAAATTGCCCAGCAAAGCATCCGGCACTTGTAACCCGTCGGTGTTTGAGCGAGAGAGTGGCAAAAGCGGCCCTTGCCACACCAGATCTCCCATCCAGGCGGCAGCATTCATGAACATGGTAGCAATTTGGATGCCATACCACGGGAAGGCATAGACCGATCATGGAAGATTGCCGTAGCAGCAAGGCAGAGCGCGATCGAAAACATTGAGCCTCTTCACAAGATCCTCAAATCTTTTCCCTAAGATTGAAAGAGATAACTATCGCGGGGATGACTGAACGATAGCGCCATCGGTTGCTGAACAATCTGGACGACTTTACCGTGATTGAGATTGAACCCGCACTGATTGAGGGCGAAAATCCGACACCCCCGGCGTTTAACAATGAGATGCCAGTGCAACTCACAGGATACGGTCATGCTCACGCAGTACCATCACTCCGAAATTCCAGCAGCTCTGAGTAAACTCGCCAAAACGTTTCGGTTGGCGGGTTGGGTTGGTTTTTGGGTACAGCTCGTGATGGCATTGGGGGCCGCGATCGCCCTGCTGCTGGCCCTCTCTGGTCAGGCTTTTGCAAATACCTCCTCGAATACTGGACTTTCCATTTTCTGGGCCGTGGGTGGGATTGCACTGTTAGTCGTTGGCATTCTGTTCAATGTGCGCTACATCCGCATCGCCAAAGGTTTACGGCATGAGCCGGGCGGATTGCTTCACCCGCGAAGAACGGGTGCTATCCATCTGCTGCGCCTCGGCGCGCTGGCTGGCTTTGCTGGCATCCTGCTGTCACTGTTTGGGGCAGGCACCAGTGTCGGCATTTTGGTAGCAAAAACGGTGTCACAACCACCCGGCGTGGCCATTTTGGATCCCAATAAAATCGTGCGGGCGATGGACGTTTTTGTGGTGTTAGCGAATATCACCCTGATTGCGGCTCACTTGGTGGGAACCGTGATCGCCTTCTGGTTGCTCGATCGCATCCATCATTATCACTATTCCCATCCCTACACGATTCACGCAACGCTGGAGTAGGTTTAGCATGAACCACCGTCAGACGGCGATCGGTCTCATCACTCTCATTCTGGTTTCAGTCCTTGTCCTATCAAAGACATTAATCCATCTTTTGACTGAAGCCTGGTGGTTTAGTGCGATCGACCTTATGAGTGTCTTCTGGACGCGATTGACCTGGCAGGTGCTGCTCTGGGGCGTTTCGTTTGTGGCCTACAGCGCTTTCCTGTGGGGCAACTATCGGCTAGCAATGCGAAATTCACGCACGAGCACGTGGGCGTTAGTGCAAACAAATGAATTGGCAGTGAAAGCAAGTGCCGATCGGTTTTTCAATCTGGTTGCGATCGCGCTGATCCTCTTCATCGCCTTGATCGCGGCGGCTTCCAGTCTGTCTGCCTGGGAGACCGTGCTGAAGTATCTCCATGCCACTGTCTTCGGTCAACAAGACCCGATCTTCCAACACGACATTGGTTTCTATTTGTTTCAACTCCCGCTCTATGAAGGGAGTCGTCGATGGCTGTTGGGTCTGATCGTGGCGACGATCGCCCTGGTTTCAGCGGTTTACCTGCTGCGGGGCATGATGGTACCGGGCGATCGGGAGATTGTTGAGGTGGTTGGCCGTGCCAAAGCCCATTTGAGCCTGCTGCTTGGGATCACAGCGATCCTGGTTGCCTGGGGCTTCTGGCTCGATCGCTATGGGTTGCTTTTCTCATCCGCTAAAGTCGTTTTTGGTGCCAGCTATACCGATGTCCATTCCAGAGTCTTGGCGTATCTGGTCATGGGCATTTTGGCACTGGGCGTCGCCGTTCTCTTTTTCCTATCGATGGGTCGTCGGAGCTTTGCTCTCCCACTGCAAGGACTGACGCTTTTTGTGGTGGCGTTTATCTGTTTTAACGGCATATATCCCTGGTTTATGCAGCAGTTCATTGTGAATCCCAATGAATTGTCAAAAGAGAAACCCTATATCGAGCACAATATTCAGTTCACCCAGGCAGCCTATCATCTCAACGATGTCCAAAAAGAGCGCTACGCCGCGATCGCCAAACTCAACCGTCAGTCTTTACAGAATAACCAGCCCACGGTTCGCAACATCCGCCTGTGGGACTATCGCCTTTGCTCAGTACCTACAAGCAACTTCAAGAAATTCGGCTCTATTACAACTTCACTGATGTCGATGTCGATCGCTACACCTTAAACAACGACTATCAACAGGTCATGCTGTCCGCACGGGAATTATCCTATAGCCAACTGCCCCAGGAAGCGCAAACATGGGTCAACCAGCGATTGAAATATACCCACGGTTATGGGCTGGTCATGAGTCCAGTCAATCGGATCGCCTCAGATGGATTGCCAGAACTTTACGTTAAAGATATTCCGCCCGTCTCCAGCGCTAATTTGCCAATTCAACAACCCGCCATTTACTACGGCGAAGCGACAAACAGCTATATTTTTACCGGCACCACTACGGATGAGTTTGACTATCCATCAGGTGACACCAATGCGTATACTCGCTACAGCGGTGCCGGTGGCGTTCCCATCCCTTCCATCTGGCACCGACTGGCCTACGCCTATGACCAGGGCAGTATCCAGATTTTGATTTCCAACTACTTTACCCATCAGTCTCGCATTCACTACTATCGCCAGATTCAGGAGCGAGTGAAGCATGTGGCACCATTTCTACAGTTTGACCATGACCCGTATATGGTGGTGATTGATGGCAAGCTGCAATGGCTCCTGGATGCGTATACTGTCAGCGATCGCTATCCCTATGCCAAACCGATCGCGCAGATGCAACTGGGTGATCAAGTACTCAAAGCAGGCAACGGTGAGGCGATCGTGCAAGACAACCTCAACTACATCCGCAATTCGGTAAAAGTCCTGATCGATGCCTATGATGGATCCTTGCGGTTTTTCGTCGTGGATGACACCGATCCGGTGCTGATGACCTATCGCAAAATTTTTCCTCACCTGTTTGAACCAACAAGCGCCATTCCACCCACGGTCAAAGCCCATTTCCGCTATCCCGAAGACCTGTTCAAAATTCAGGCGCGTATGTACCAGACCTACCATATGAGCGATCCAGAGCTGTTCTATAACCGGGAAGACCTCTGGCAGTTGCCCCAGCAGACCTATGAGGGCAATGAAGTGGTGATGGAACCCTACTACGTGATCATGCGCCTGCCTGGGGAAGAGAAAGAAGGATTTATGCTCATCCAGCCGTTTACGCCATCGAACAAAGACAACATGATTGCCTGGATGGCCGCCCGATCGAACAGCAAAGACTATGGCAAGCTGTTGCTCTATGAATTTCCGAAAAAAATGCTGGTCTACGGGCCTCGCCAGATTGAAGCGCGGATTGATCAAGACCCGGAAATCTCGCAACAGTTCACGCTCTGGAGTCAGGCTGGCTCAAAGGTGATCCGGGGCGATTTGCTGGTGATTCCCATTGACCAGTCGTTGCTGTATGTGGAACCCATTTATCTGCGGGCTGAACAGGGAGAATTGCCCGAACTGAAGCGAGTGATTGTCGCCTATGATCAATCCGTCGTGATGGAAAATTCGCTAGAACAAGCGCTCAATGCCGTTTTTGGCGGCGAACAAGCGGGTCAAAAAAGTCCCGCGATCGCGAGTAGCAAAATGTCGGCGCTGGTGCGATCGGCACTTGAAAACTATCGTCAATCCCAGGATGCACTGCGCCAGGGAAACTGGGCGGAATATGGACGCCATCAAAAGGAATTAGAAAAAACCTTGCAGCAGTTGTCGCCGTCTAATGAATAGCTCTATCCCGGTGGATTCGTTGAAGGACACGTTAGCATAATTACTTCAGGCACATAATTCTTCAGGCAAAAAGATGCACCCGGTTGTCTGCCCCTCCGAAGCATTTGTGACACAACCCATTTTTAGACATTAATAAACAGGACAAAAATATGGATGCGCAAGAGATTTTGCAACGCTACGCGAGAGGGCACCGAGATTTTAGCCATGTCAGCCTGGTGCAAGTCTGTCTAACGCGGGCGAAGTTGATTGGTGTCAAGCTGGTTGGTGCTGAGTTGATTGGAGCCGATTTACGTGGAGTGGATCTGACGGAAGCACACCTTGAGCAAGCAAAATTGAATCAAGCAAATTTAGTCCAGGCAGACATGATTCAAGCCTGCCTGACACATGCCGATTTGAGTGGAGCAGACCTCAGTGGAGCTAATTTGATGTATGCGGATTTGAATGGAGCAGACCTCAGTGGCGCAAAGCTAGGCGGCTCGGATTTACGGCATGCGGACTTGGATCAAGCCGATCTAAGCGGTGTCGATTTGCGCGGTGCCGATTTAACGGGAGCACATTTGCGGGAGACGAATCTCAGCGACGCCAACCTGGAGGGAGCTTATTTGAGTGAGGCAGATTTGACCGGAGCCAATATGCAAGGAACCCACCTGAACAGGACAGGGCTGAGTCGAACCATAATGCCTGATGGTACGGTTCACGCTTAACGCTGTCGGCAAATCGGTGGGTTACAGTAACCGGAGGATGGGTTACGCTGCGCTTACCCATGCCAGTGCAGGCTACGCGATCGCAGATCTCAACGGCAAAAAGGAGCGCTGGTTATCCTGTCAGGAGCGGCTAGATGACACTTTTTTCCGAAGCGGATGTGTAGACTTCGATAGTAAGTTCTTCTGTAAAACCGTTGATCAGAGAAGGCCATTCAGGATCACCAACGCGCAAAACTGATCCAATGCAATAGATTGTTTTGGCTCTTAAGCCAATAGCTGCCGGTGATGGGAGAGTCAATGTCAACGGATAGATGAGAACGTCAGGACTCGCTTTAACCTCAACATTGCCCAATATCATTCCCGGATCAGGGCTGAGCGGTTTGGCATAAAATTCAACTTGAATCAGCGGAGCGAGTGGCATCAGAGCGATCGCGCCGGGGCCTGAAAATTCCACTGTGACCTTAAGCGAAAACGATTGACTATCCTGTAAGACAGTATTGGGCAAAACCGGGTTGTCGTCTGTCGTAAAAACTGTCAGGTTTGAAAGGTGACAAGCGATCGGCACGACGTTGATTTTGGAATTGCTCATTCGCGTGGGACACAGGAATCGATCAAGGGAGCTTTTGAACGCTGAGTGTAAGAACCTATGGCGCATAATACACCCTAAGTCCATCGCTGCTTCCCCCGATTTCGTTTTCGGGACAATTTTTATCCAGTGTTGATTGCTCCAGCCGGTTTCACGTCATCCCGATACGCGGCTTTGCTCCTCGAATCGGTGCTCACTGGAAATGCAACTGTGCCGTACAACGGTTTGCAGCAACCGCTCAAAAAACGTTTCCGCCCAGGCTCTAAGCTTTGCAGCAGGCAAGCTACAGAATAACCCGAGTTCGACGTGAACACTCAGCCGAACACTGCTCGACCGAACGGTGTGGGGAATGCCAATAAAACTGACTGTAGGATATCTCGTGATGCCAGGAGTCTCTGGATATGAAGCGGTTTGCTCCGGCAAGCTCACGTGGGACTAAAGGGGGTAAAACCGCCTATCGGAAAGCATAACCCCCAAGTCTATGTGCTACAGCTCAATGCATTGAGTGGTTAGAGCAACGCATTCAATCGTTCGACAAGAGCGCAGTTCTGCTTCTGCTTGATCTGTCGGTAGGTATCAATAAGCTCATTCGCGACCCTGGTTTCAACGGCCTTTGCAGCTCTATGCGTACCACAGGACTGGTACAGCTCCGGGTAACGGCTGGCGCTGAAGGTTGTTTTGGCGATTTCTTCAAATAGGTCTTCGTCTAAAACGGCATCCTCGGGCGTTTCGCTGGTGAAAGCCTCAGAGCGATTCGGCGTAACTTGCTGTAGATAGCTTTCTCCGCCCGATCGCTGGATGCTGGTCGTGAAGGACTGCCCGGTTAAATCGGCTCTAAGCTGATTTTGGGCCATAAACCGAATGAAAGCACGGGAGGGGTAAGTACTGGGGTCAATGCTCATTGTTCGATGGAGTGTGGATGGACATAAACAACACTTATCGCATCAGGTAAGCCAGAAATTGTTCATAAGTGCACAAATTCACAGGCTCCACTACCTTCCTTACGATAGGTAAAGGATATATTAACGCTATTGACGTTCGTTATGTCTTCAGGTTAAACACGGAAAAATCCCCCTGACCTCCATCTAGAGTCAGAAGAGACGGTGTTAAGATTTTTTACTTTTTTGGCGGGCTGGGCTTCTGTGTTAGACCACGTTTAGCAATGGCAGCTCAAAGGACTTGAGCGCAACGGTCGCACCGCGTAGAGTTGTGAGGATTTGGAGTCGATACATGCCTGGTGCAAGCGTTTGCCCAAAGAGTTGGGCCGTGTAAGTCTGGCGATCGCAAACGAGGTTACCTGGTCGTGTCTCTCCCAATGCTGTCCACTGTCCCGTTAGCCGATTTTGAGCGTGGAACTGGGCTTGATAGATGACAGACCGTCCTGGAAGATCGGCGGTGCTATGTCCGGCCAGGTTAAAGATCACTTCCAATGAGAAGGTCTGCTGGCTGTTGAGTGAGGCATAGCAGGTTCTTTTAGCCGGTTTCGGGTCGGCTGGCTTGATAATAATCGGCGTGGTGAACCGAGAATCCTGGCGGATGGCCAGTTGATCGATCTCAAGGGTCAGATCGAGAACGGGCCGCGGTGGATTGGAAGGCGCTGAGGCAGCTGGTGACGGTGCTGGGTTGGTTGCTTGAGTGGAAGCGGCCTCAGGCTCAACAGGATGGTGGATCGTGTCAACAAGCTGTTGCTGTAGCCATTGCCGCAGTTCCCGCCCGCCGAGTCCAGACCAGGTGTTGGTTTGCTCTCCCGCAGCAGTGGTGACGGTTCGATACTCCAGATGATCTCCCCTGGATCGGGTCTGAAACTCGAC
>JAJPKC010000264.1 GCA_021323955.1 Oscillatoriales cyanobacterium Centralia_MAG_596
CAAAGTGCAGGGGGCGATCGACTTTGTGGGCAATGAGATCCCCACGCCCGCGCCGACGCCAGCCCCCACGCCTGCGCCCACGACGGGCCCTACACCCGTCCCGACCCCTGCCCCAACCCCGACCCCTTCGCCGATCCCGCGCAGTGGTTTTAGCGACACCCAGGGACACTGGGCGGAAGGATTCATTCAAGGGTTAGTGAGCCGCGGCTTCATCAGCGGGTTTCCGGATGGGACGTTCAAACCCGAAGCACCGATTACACGGGCTCAGTATGCGGCCGTGGTTGCCAAAACGTTTGACCTACCGGCAAAGCAGGCCGCCAGCAGTTTTAACGATGTGCCAGCCAGCTTTTGGGCCGCTGACCTGATTACTAAGGCTAATCAGATGGGCTTCATTGCGGGCTTTCCAGACAATACCTTTCGTCCCAACCAAAACCTGACCCGCGTGCAGTCGATCGTCTCGCTGATTGGTGGCACCGGACTCACAGGTGGTGCGTTGGACGTGCTGAAGGTGTTTAGCGATCGCGCGCAAATTCCTAGCTATGCCACTGATCGCGTCTCTACAGCAACCCAGCGGCTCATCGTCGTTAACCACCCAAACGTCCGGCAACTGGAACCGCTGCGAGACATTACCCGCGCTGAAGTGGTGGCTTTAATTTACCAGACGTTAGTTGCGCTGAATCGGGCACCCGCGATCGATTCACCGTTTATTGCCAAACCGGACGCTCCATTGCCCCTTTTCACTGATATTCAGGGACATTGGGCGGCGGATTTCATCGTCGGGCTAGCCAATCAGAATTTAATTAGCGGCTTTGAGGATGGCAGCTTCAAACCCGATGCCACGATGAACCGGGCTCAATATGCGGCCATTATTGCCAAGGCCTTCAACCCGCCCCCCAAGCGCAATTCGTCTAACTTTGCCGATATTCCGGCTAATTTTTGGGCAAAACCCGCGATCGATCAGGCCTATCGGGGTGGGTTTATCTCTGGGTTCCCCGATGGCACCTTCAAACCGGATCAGAACGTACTCCGGCTCCAGGTATGGCTCTCGCTGGTCAGTGGTCTGAGTTTGCCAGCCGGTGATCTGACTTTGCTCAATGCGTTTGACGATCGCAATACGGTGCCGCAGAACGCACAAGATGCCGTTGCAACCGCCACTAAAGCCAGAATTGTTGTGAACTTCCCCAACGTGCGCCAGCTCAATGCGACCCGTGAAGCCACCCGCGCCGAAGTGGCCGCGATCGTCTATCAGGGACTCGTTCAGGCAGGGCGGGCCACCGCCATCAGTTCACCCTATATCGTCGCCGTGTAGAGGGGCTGACCTGCGAGGATACGCCCAGGCCAGCGAAAACAGCGGGAATCCAACCTGGGATCATCACGACCCGCATCGCCCAAACACCAGAAACCCGATCACCCCGACAATGCGAAGCGCTGTAACGCCATCCCGCGTCAACCTCGTCTGGAGGGGACCTGGGGGACGCAGCCGTCCCTCAGTTGGGGGTTTGGGGGCCGGCCCCCAAGGATCGGCTGCCCAGATTAGTAAGGACACAACAGGACAACCAGGATATCGCTTTCCTCAAAGGTCGAAGTAGCCATATTCCGGGTAGACTTGCTGACCAAAGCGATAAATTCAGTTCGATATTTAATACGGGTGGGTTCGGCGATCAAATCCATCACCGCACGCAAACGCGTTTGCTAAATCCACCCGTGCAGGTTACGAATTGATTAAATCCTCCATCCTAAGCGACAGGCACGGGAGCCTTAAGTGCAAAAATTTTCTCCACAACATCGGCCACAATTTTGTCTGGCGTTGAGGCTCCGGACGTGATCCCGACGACGACGGGGCCATCGGGCAACCAGTTTTCGGTGACTTCTAGATCTCGATTCAGTGGCTTGTGCTCAATCCGGTTCCCCGCGCCAATGCGATCGGCACTGTCAATGTGATAGGAGGGAATACCGTGTTCGATCGCAATTTCCTGCAAATGGGTTGTGTTGGAAGAGTTATAGCCGCCAATCACCATCATCAGGTCGAGCTTTTCTTCCACAAGCTGGAACATCGCATCCTGACGTTCCTGCGTCGCATCACAAATGGTGTTGAAGCTCAGGAAATGCTGGTTGAGCTGGTCGGGGCCGTACTTCCGCATCATCGTACGCTCAAATAGCTTCCCAAGCTGCTCTGTTTCCCCTTTCAGCATCGTGGTCTGGTTGGCGATCCCCACCCGATCCAGGTCACGATCGGGATCAAAGCCAGATGAGCACGCGCGACTAAACTTCGCCATAAAGGCATCGCGATCGCCGCCATTGAGAATGTAGTTTGCGACGTACTCCGCCTCATCCATGTTCAGCACAATCAAGTACTTCCCCGCAAAAGAACTGGTTGCTACCGTTTCTTCGTGGTTGTACTTGCCATGAATGATAGAGGTGTAATCTACTTTCTTGTGCTTTTCCACCGTGTTCCACACCTTCGAGACCCAGGGGCAGGTCGTGTCCACAATTGTGCAGCCCCGCTCGCTCAAAAACTGCATTTCCTGCACGCTGGCTCCAAAGGCAGGCAGGATCACAACATCGCCACGATCGACGCCCGAAAAATCCTTCTCCCCGTTCTTGACTGTAATAAAGTTCACATCCATTTCCCGCAATCGCTGATTGACCGAAGGATTGTGAATGATTTCGTTGGTAATCCAGATGTGCTGTGTGGGAAAGTGCTGTCGCGTCTCGTAGGCCATTGCGACTGCCCGCTCAACGCCCCAGCAAAAGCCAAAAGCCTCCGCCAGCCGAATCGTGACATCTCCTTGCTGAATCGTGAAATTGTTATTGCGGATGTGCTGCACCAGATTACTTTGATACTAAGACTGCATCTGGTCTGACACATCGGCTTCGTGTCCAAATCCCTTCCGATGGTAGTTCTCTGAACTGTTCAGCGATCGCTTAAACGCTTTCGTATCCATGCTGCACTTCCCCCATTCACTCCATCTCATCATAAACGTTGGCGCGATCGAGTCAGACGTCAGCACCCGTTTGAGTTGCCTCCAATACCATGCGATCGCTCGCTTACCGAAAGCGCACTGATTGTGCGCCATGAAGTCTCACGGTCAAGCACTGCAACCCCAGATGTGACGGCCATGGCTCTACTCAGGATGGCGGCGAGTCAGCAAGCCCACCCAGAAGGAGATAGAAGGTGAGGGGCCAAACTCTGAAAACGACATAATTCAATGCTTACCTGCCTGTCCAACTTATTTCTCCACTCACATAAATTTTGCCCATAGACAGATTGCTAAATCTATGCTGCTTCTCAGAGAAGATTCGGCTATAATGACTCCCAAAAGAATCCCAATTTGGCGTAGCAAATAATCGAATATGCCTGTTCATCAGGTCTGTTCGTTAGCTCTACGCTTTGGTTGGGCTTGCCCCTCGAAACTTGGTTGGAGAAAAGCGTGACTATTTACGTTGGTAACCTGTCCTTTCAGGCTACTGAAGAAGACTTACAGGAAGTGTTCTCAGAATATGGTGAGGTCAGCCGGATTAGCCTTCCTACAGACCGTGAGACAGGCAGAAAGCGAGGGTTTGCCTTCGTTGAAATGAAGGACGAATCGAAAGAAGACCTGGCAATTTCGGAGCTGGACGGTGCCGAATGGCTCGGACGCGAACTGAAGGTCAACAAAGCCAAGCCACGTGAAAATCGTGGTTCTGGCAGCGGTGGTGGTAGAAACTTCTCCAATAGCTCCTACTAAGCTGCGTCTGCTGTGGGTTTGAGCCTCATCTCCTGCCGTTGTGTGATGGCGGAGATGAGGCATTACCTACTTATGGACTCGGCTACTGGGCTTTTTGAGCGCAAAGTTTAGTCTGACCCTTCGTTGTCCAGATTGGAGGTAGTCCTGCATTACGGCGGCCTCTTGTCTGGATGGTTCTGCTGTTGAGTACTATTTAGACGCGCCCGCTTGGGGGTTGAGCGTATCAGAATGGCTTTTCCGAGGGGATCGCTGCACTGCAATGGTTTGGCGACGGCTGACCCGATCGATTGCTGTCTATCGATCAACCATCATCCTGTTGCTCATTCCCATCGATCGTGCGTGGCGTGCTGGTGACGCGTGCCGAATGAGTTTTAGCCTTTTCAAAGGCGGACGATCGACCGGAGTGTGGCCTGGGACTACCGCTACATTCAGCATGGCGATCTGCCGAACGTCCTCTCCCAACAATGAGACGTTGATTCGACGGGGAACGGTAACAATTAAACACTAGGCCAAGAAAAAAGCAGCTCCTTACCCAAAAGGAACTGCCGTTAGAGCAAAACACCGCTCACTTTAGCAAGCTTAAAAATCAACGTTTAGCTACCCCATTGATCGCGGCAGACAGTTGGTTTTGCTGTTGCTGATTGACCACCATCGGTTGAATTCACTGACGCAGCCAATGATTCCGTAAAGTTTGGGGTCACTAGCAAAATCAATGGCCCAATTCCCTGCGTTGGAATAGGGCCGTGTTATGTCCCGACCAACCTTGACACTTACAGATTAATTGATTCGCGATCCGAAGCGTCCAGGCTCGGCGATCGGGCATCCTGATGCGAGTCCGGTTCACGATTGTCCCTGCGGAAATTTTCGTACCTGATACTCGCCCGCCTCGATAATTTTGTAAGTTCCCTGACCAACAGCCTGCGCAAATCGGCGTTCAGTGGCTTCTAGCTCTGCAGCGGGAACTGACTTCCATGCCTCTCGGTCGGCCCAATGGATCACCAATACAACCTTGTCATTTGCCTGGGAGTCAATCCAAACTTGCTTGCCCAGATAACCTGGATATTTGGCCAGTGTTGATGTCCAAATTTCCTCGTCTTTCTGAATGTATTTTTCTCGCAATTCTGGAATAACCTGAACCTTTAACCACTCGATGACCATACGTGTGGACGGGATAAATCGGAACGGAATTAATTGGCAAGCAAGCGTACTTTAACGCTGTGTCAGGCTGAATGCAACCCTTGCTGCGTTACAAACGCTTAATCGCGCAGTCTCAGCAGCAAATTTGACAGAATAGAGGTGTACTTTGAGAGCAGTACTGAAACGGTTCGCTGTGTCGATCCGACTCGATCGCCCCCAAATTCGCGGCATGCCGTCGTTCTTGCGCCATACCACCCCTTACCCGGTTTCAACGTCGTCATAGGAAAGCAGCATGGATAACAATAATTGGCTCACACAACTGTTGATGCTTGGTGTAGGCACCACATCGCTGGTTGCGGACAAGGTTAAAGAGGTGAGCGATCAACTCGTCAAGGATGGCAAACTGAACCCAGAGCAGGCGAAAGACGTGGTTGATGACCTCATGCAGACCTTGAAATCAGAGCAGGGTAACTTTGAAGCACAGGTGCAGCGGCAGATTCGCAATATCATGCAGGATGTTGGGGTGCCTCGCCAATCCGAGGTTGATGAGTTGCGTGGGCGCATCGATCGCCTGGAGCGTCAAATTCGCGATCTGGAAAACAAGCTCTGGCGGTAAGAGGGTAGTGGATCGCGTCTGGTTGTGCGATCGAGGTATGGTCTAAACGTTGGTACCGCAATTCACCGTCGGTTTGGGCCAACGTCCCTTTAACTGTCTACCACCATGAATCAACGAGCGTTGCTGTTAGTGAATCGTCATGCGCGCAAAGGGCAGGAGGATCTGTCGCAGGCGATCGCTCAACTACAAACACTGGGCTTTGAGCTAGTCGAAGCTCCGATCGAGGATCCAGCAACGCTGGCAGACACGATCCGTCAGCACGCGCCGCAGGTGGATTTGGTGATTGTTGGGGGTGGTGATGGAACGCTGAACGCAACGATCGAGGGCCTCATTGATACGCAACTGCCTTTAGGCATTTTGCCCTTGGGGACGGCAAACGATCTGGCGCGGACGCTGGGCATCCCAAACGCTCTGGCAGAAGCCTGTGATGTGATCGCGAACGGTAAGCTGGAGCAAATTGACTTGGGTTGGGTCAACGGCAAGCATTTTTTTAATGTCGCCAGCCTGGGATTGAGCGTGAAAATTACGCAGCAGCTTAGTCGTGAAATTAAACGCCGTTGGGGGGTACTGGCCTATGCGATCGCGGCGTTGCAAGTGTTGCTCAAATCAGTCCCATTTGAAGCTGAAATTTGCGTCAATGGGGAACAAACGCCAGTCAAAACGGTACAAATCGCGATCGGGAATGGCCGCTACTATGGTGGTGGCTTGACTGTAGCCCCCGATGCCGCGATTGATGATCAGCGA
>JAJPKC010000669.1 GCA_021323955.1 Oscillatoriales cyanobacterium Centralia_MAG_596
CTGGAGAAAGAGCTGCCAAGCCTCCTCCGGCATAGCAAAAGCAGCCTCAATTTGGGCGATCGCCTGTTCATAGAAGTTCTCGCCATCGGCAAATTCAGCGATCACTTCTTTAAGAGCTAGATCGTTGAAATGCGCTGGGCACAGCTTTAATGCTTCGGTAAAGAGGAAATCATAGAATGCGACCTGCACTCTGATCCAAGAGCCATATTTGGCAACTAATTCTGGACTCTTAAAGTTGATGGCGACGGTCATAGCAGTTGCTTCGGGTAAGTGTCTTGCCAGTGTTGAGGGATCGAAAAACTCCTCTCTGGTGATGGTGTAGCGCCGCTGTCGCCTCCAGTGACAGATTTCAAAGGTGCATTGGCTGAGGTCAAGGGTAGCTAACCGTTTAGCTGCATTCTTATGTTCTCCCTGGTACGCTGGCAATTGCTCCCCTTCGGCATCAAATGCCATCACCATGCCATTGTCAAACCATAGAATGCTTGCGGGAGTGTCCACTTGTCGCTACATCTCCACAGCAGTCAAAAAGCCTAACCGCAGCAGGTCTTTGGCGAACACTTCTGCATCATCCGTTTTCACGATCGACCCATTTTGCAGATTGCACCGATGGGCGACTTGCTGCATAAACTCTTCGAGCGATTGGCTGGGTGTGTGTGACCCATGCCGCATCGTCTCTACTAAGGCAGTGGCAGCCTCCAGCGTGATGGTGCTGCCACTGATCGTGTAAGTTTCTCCGTCGTTAGTGCGTAGCTTCATAGTGTCCTCTAGGCGGCAATGCGTTGAGCTTGAGCAGGGAAGTGATGAGCACCGCCTAATTGAATGATGCGATCGCGGTAGAACTTCGTCAGACTGGGTTGATTGAGCTTGTAAAACAGAGTATAGCCAAAGCGGTACTCAAACTCAGTCTTCCACTCGCGACGGGTAGTAAACTCGCGCTCGGTCACTTTCTTAGGGTTGGTAGCGATCGCGCGCTCCATCCAGGTACCGAGGAACAGCACCCAGTTGCAAGCCTTGTCAGCGTCCACTGTACCAGCATGTTGGCGAAACTCAATCGTGCCGTGCCGCCAGAAGGAGAGCAGGTTGAGTTTGAAGTAGCGATCGCGTCCAGTCACAGCTTCGTACAGCCCTTCCAGTGAATTGGCGTTATCAATCACCTCAAATGCCCAGTTGATGGAGCGGGTACGACTGCCGCGATCGAACCGCTCTAGCAGGCTCTTGCAGTAGACGTTGTTAGAACCACGACGGCTCTGGGGCATCATGGCATCCAGCACATCTTCAAACTTGACGTAGTGCTTAAACAGGTTTTTGAAGTGTTGCAGGTTGAGGTTAGACGCACCGAAGTGAACGTGCATCCCGCAGGACTTGTTAACTTTGGCACCGATCGCCGTCAAGGTTTGCATCACCACTCGCACCTGGCGCAGTCCTTCTTCCCCTTGCAGCACTGGGCTGACCACTTCAAACCCGTTGGTGCCGCTGATTGAATTATCGGTGATCACCTTCCAGCAGGGCTGTGTGTTGTGGTTGTAAGACTGAACTTCGGCGTTGATGCCTGCTTGCTGAAGGGCGGTAGCGACTTGCGCTTTGGTGCAGTTGTAGGCTTCAATCTCGATTCCGAAGGTGCGGTTAAACATGGCTGCGACTCGTTTGCTCTCGACTCCTTAAGCATCACCAGGGTCATCGGCGAGCGACAATGCTTTCAGGATGCGCGTTCGCTATCAATGAGTGGTGAACGATAGCAGCTGCGCATCAATGCCAGCGCTTAACGTTTTGCTTTGCCGCGCTGGAACACCGAGATATAAGCCATCAGCCGTGCAATCGCGTGTCACCAATGCGCCAGCACCAATCACACACCCATCGCCGATCGTGATACCAGGCAAAACGGTGACGCCAGCACCGAGCCAGCAGCCCTTGCCGATGGTGACAGGTTTTCTGATGCAGCCATGCCCTATCCGTCGATCGCGCGATCCAATCGTGTGAGTCGTCGTCAGAATCTTCACGCTTGGGCCCAAGCACGTATCATCGCCAATGCTAATCTCAGCCCCGTTTTCCAGAAAGCAGAAGTGGTTGAGAAAGGTGCGATCGCCTAAGCAGATACGGTCAAGATGGCTGGGATGCGCTATGTAGCAGCGGGAGGAGATGTAAGCCTCTGTGCCGAGCCTCATCCCAAAATGGCGGTAGAGCGATCGCCGCTGCTGGAGCGGAAGGATATCGAGGGACGCGATTGTATTGATGTGGAATGCAGGCAATTGAGGCATGGGTGCTACCAATTTCAGGTAGCGTTCCCATCAGTTCCAGGGTGCCTTGCCTGTCTTGGACGCATCAACAGGCAGCGCTGTGCCGGCTTCTACCAGGTCAGGTTCTTGCCCGATTTTGAAATCTTTGAGGAAGGAGGCGATCGCCTCTTCTTTGGAATCAAACTTCGCGCTCAACGGGTACTCTGGATGCTCCCACCAATACTCCACTTTGACCGTTGCGCGTTGCAATGCTCGCTCTGGGGTCAGGTCAACGAAGATGCGTTCGCTGGGTTGCGGTTTGTAGTTAGGCAGGTAGCGATCGAGATGCCAATCGACATGCTGCAACATTTTAGTTGCCGCGCGGTTAGCCACGCAAAAGGGTGTGACGCCATCGCGAGAGTTCCAGATCCATTCGACCTCACTACCGTCTTGAGCGGCATATTTCATCAGGCAGAATGCCTCTCGATGGCTATAGCGCATAAGCCTGCATCCGCCGATGTTTTTCGTCTGTAGAGTGCCCATCCCAGTCTTTCTTGTAGGCAGGCACTCCGTCAAAGAGCGGTAGTTCAGAATCGTGAATGTGCCACGAGATTTGTCCCGTTGGTAGGTCAATGTAGACGATATTGCGCCAGTCGTCTTCCCAGTTGTAATCCTGCGGGTCATGCTTGCCTAGCCCCACCACGTAGCCTTGCTGTGCTGCGAACTTAGCAAGCCGCGCCACACATTGATTGCGCTCGGAGTATGCCTGGTCTTTTGCGGCAACTGCTTCTTTGAGCTTGGCCTGCAGTTCGGCGATCGAGTCGTAATTGGTCATCATAATGAAAAGGTGACAAGGGGAGTGCTTTTGTTCTAAGCCATACGCTTCAAACTAGAGATCTAAATCTTTCCACCGATCCAATTTCCTTCCATATCGTAGTTATTTGATTGGGGCAAGCCTGAAGCATTCCAGATTGCATCAAAAGCTGGTTTCATAATCTTTGCAAGAGGAGCACGGTAATCCTCAATTACAACTTCTTGAATCAATAAATTGTCTCTATCAATAAGCTCAATGCGATAACGGGGATCTCGATTGTGAAACCCTAAGCGATGTCCTTTTACTCCTATAAAGCTGAGACCTACAAATAAAGGTGGCTCAACGCCTAATTTCTGTTGTACAGCCAACAGGTTCCTTAATCCACGAATCACCATATGTTCATAGCTTGCGTTTATATATGAGCCAGCCTCATGAGTTGCTAAGTTTCCTATGTCAATCGCTTCGATAATGCCTTCTCTAAATACTTGCACATAGCTATTAGTAGAACTCCTACTGTTAGCAACATCAAAAGATAAAAGCCCATCAAAATTGAGCCTACGCCCACTTCCGTTTATCATAGATAGAGGTTGCGGATAATCGTCCATGAGTGAATTCACATTAAATTGACTTCCGATAGTGAACGCCTCGATCGGCATAATATGCAGTGCTAAAAATCTTTTGGGATTGTTTAAGGCGATCGGTGCTTCTCCTTGTGAGACAAGCTCTAAGCGTTGATGCCGAAAAGCACGAATCCTGTCAGTAACTGCTTCTGTAAGTAGGAAAGCATCACGAATTTGCCGAACATCAAGCTGAGAGTTACCGTTTGAGTTGCGACCATAAAACCTTGACGAACTCTTGATCATGTGAGGCTGTGCCCAACTTCTGGGAATACGTAAGAGAATCACTACGCGATTGTTTTCTAATGAAATAGGCTGTATCCGAACGCCTGGAATTTTGGGATCGAGACCTGATTGAATCACACTGTCAAGACGCAAGCATTCAGCATCGACATCAGAAACTTCTAATCCACTAACTTCACAAGCAATCCCTGCCTCTTCTCTGATACCGTATATTAAGTCCCCACCCAATGTGTTAGCAAACGCTGAAACCGAAGCTAGAAATTTATGTTTGCTTTCAGGTTTGTCATCTGGCAATGACTCCTTGTAATCCAATGTCCGGCTCTCCATTACTTGGTTACGGACTAGCTCTTGAATGTCGTCTTCATTAAGATCGTCAATGTTTTTGCTGTTGATCGGCATAGTTTTGTAAGACTGCAAACCTTAAGACATAGTTGTTTCAAAGGAATCACCCTTCCATTATGGTCAAAACAACTGCCCTTGCAGCACATCTTCACCTCCCTTCTTGCGTCGCTTCTTAATCGGTTCAAACTTCCACTGGTTCTCACTGTCGTGCTCCGTTTCTGCCAGATAACCTGCTGCCTCTGGCTGTGCCGCTGCGACTGCTGTGAGGGACTCAGAGACAATCTGGCTAACTGTTGCAGGTTGGCCATTCTTGTCTTCAGTTAGGCGATCGCCCTCAACCAACTCTCGATCGAGAAACGGAAACGGCTTCACCATCCACGGCGCATAGAGATAGCCATTGATCAGCGAGGCCTTAATCACCGTCTCGTTGATATCCTGACCGTAGAGCCGGAGCGAATAGTTGGAGGCAGTCAGCAGAAAGCGACCAGTGCCCAGGCACGGATCACAAACGGTCTCGCGGCGGCAGTCTTGCCCCTCCATGAGCATCCGCGTCATCATCGTGCAAACAGTCAGCGGTGTGGGATAGAAGCCCGATCGCTTGCCAAATTGATTAATCGCCAGAATGTCTCCCAGATAATCATTGGGAAAGGCAATCAGCAAGTTGAGATTGAATGCCTGATAGAGGCGCATACTGGCACCTTCACAGCCTCGCGGTTCTGTGGGGAGTTCATAGCCACGCTGCCCAAAGCCGAACAATAGCCAGTCGAAGAAATAATCGACATACGTCCAACTTGACCAGCCAGCCCAGCCACCGTGCCCCCCATTTGGTATCAGGTCAAAGCAGTGTTCAAGGTGTTTGTGCCCCTGCTGGTCGAACAGTGTTTTACCTGTGCCGTCCGTTGTCCATTCAATCTGAGGGATAGGGCGATCGCCCACTTCACCCGTCTCCATCAGCTCTGTCCAATACTCCCAGCGCCGCCAGGTCAGCGTGTCGGCATGGAGCAGGTAGGGCAGCAGCCAGCCTCGTTGCAAGTTCCGCTCCAGCTTTGGATCGAGCCTGTACTTTTGGCGCTGTTTCATCCATTCAGCATTAGCGCGCCGAAAATTCGCAAGACGTTCTGTCAGCCCTGCCTCAGGCAGAGCCGCGCGATCGTGATTCATTTGTCTAAAGCCTGCTGATTAATGTCGTGCTGAAACAGGGCAGAGCCGTAGCCCTGCCCTTAAAGGTGCTGTCAGAGCACTGTTAGCCGTTGTAAACGCCGACTAGCTGCTGCATAAAGCGCTGCTGGTTCTGTGCCTTACTGCCCATCCACAGCGAGTTGAGGTGAGTCTGTGCTGCGCTGCTGCGGCTGTGGTGGTTGAAGTATTCCGTCACCGAGTTGAGCAGTCCCCAGGCAGTGTTATAAGCGCTCAGCATGTCTGAGCCTTTTGCCTGTCCCTGAAACAACCGCAGGCAGGTTTGCACCACTTTGGGCTGCTCCTCCACCGGCTTGCCTGCCTCACCAAACGCCTGAATCAGGTGCATCGTGGCTTCTTCGATCGTGATAGCGGTGTGCGCCAACTGCTCAGATTGCTGATGAAACTCCCGGAAATTGGTCTTAGCCGACTCCAGCACTCCCAGTACGCGCTGATGGTCCCACTCGCCGACATGGGAGATGATTTTGCCATTGGTGCGAACGGGAACGGTCAGACCATTGCCGCAAATCTTCCGCAACGTCATCAAGTCCACTCGATGCCCTTTGCCCTGTTCATGGAAGCCAGTCAATAAGATCTTGCCGTATACCTCATCACCGCCGAGGTCAAAACTCTGGTCTGTGCGAGCGACGGCAAACACCACGCGACCTTCCCGCAGGCTACCAATGTGCTCTAGCTCGATGTTGGCGCGATCGCAGAATTCATTGAAGGTGCCGATGATTTCGGCATTCTGGTGCGGTGTCCAGCGATCGCCAACTGTATCGAGCAACAGCCCGGTATCGCTGCGATAGATGGCTTTGCGGTAATTGCCAGACTGATGCTGGTATTCGTCGCCGTAGCAAAAGTCAGATTGCTC
>JAJPKC010000662.1 GCA_021323955.1 Oscillatoriales cyanobacterium Centralia_MAG_596
TCTAGATCCTCGTCTTCATCATGGACAATCCCGTAGACCACCGCTGTATGAACATTCTCTTCGGTCACGAGAAAGTCGGCAGCCTGAGGAATAGCGTCACGATCGTCGTAGCGTAAGTAGCCTACACCCGCAATCGAGAAGTTATTTTGGACGATGCGGTTTTTGAGTGAGCGCTCAATCACGTCCATCACCTGGCGCGATCGAGAGGATTGCAGCACCGCGTTCAACAATTGAGCATCATAAAATCGGCTCAGATAGGCAGCGGCGAGAAAGTCTTCTTCCCCTGCTTGCCGCAGGGCATTGGTATCTGATCGCAGACCATGCATGAGCGCCGTAGCGCACTTTACATGCTCACTGGCATTGCTATCTAGCTTCAGCAGCCCTGATTGAAGGTACTGGGTCAGGATGGT
Organism: Oscillatoriales cyanobacterium Centralia_MAG_596; assembly: GCA_021323955.1. GTDB lineage: Bacteria > Cyanobacteriota > Cyanobacteriia > Leptolyngbyales > Leptolyngbyaceae > Stenomitos. Next base: position 411 of record JAJPKC010000662.1, read on the forward strand.
TGCCGTGGCGCGAGTGTAGGGACGGATATCCTCAAACTCGGCTTTGATGTCTCCCTGCATACTGTGATGATCGATGACAACCGTGATTGGAATTCCAGCCTGCTGCACCGACGGCAACAGTTGGCTGGTTGTTCCCTGGTTGTCGAGCAGTGCACACCCCTGGTACTTTGACAAATCGCGGCTCTTCAGGGTTTGTGGGGTCAAGCGCTGCACGGGCAGATTTGTCAGTTTGACGAGGGCAATGTTTTCCTGGTGGCTCAGGGTTCCCGCATAGACCAGATCGCACTGGATCTCGTACTGCTGGGCGATGAGCTTATAAGTCCAGGCGGAGGAGAGCGCATCCGGATCGGGGAAATCCTGGAGCACAATCAGTTGCCGTTCCCCGCGATGCCGTTCTAAGGTCTGCCGCAGCGCTTCTACCTTCTGGCTCTGCTCCGAAGAACGAGGGATATCGTAACCGAATGGCTGCACAGGGTGGCTCGATAAAGGTTTGTGCGTCGGTTTTACCACAGCTTGAGTATTTGATTCGATCGCATGCGTCGGTAGCGGAGCACTGAGCGGGTGCGTTTCTGCGAGCAACAACAGGTTATCCAGCGATTGAGGCGAATCGTGCATGTTCAGTTGAAATATAAGTGAAGCTGGGCTTCTGGGCGATCGACTGGGCGGCTTGATCAAGAATCGATCGCCGATCGGCGACCGATTCTCTTTCGATCTTCGCAAAAAAAGCGTAAAACGTCATAGGCCGAATGCCATATGTCTCTATAAATAGAGGGTGTATTCCTCGTACGAATCGGGTAACCCACTCACGCCATCATCGTTGCCCACGCTAGATGCCAATCACATATTTTCGCCATTCTTGATTGACCCCGTTCTTGAGGTGCTTGGTGACTTCAAAATAGAGGCCACTGTAAGGTTTGCGGGGGGCAATCTGGAGCAGCATCCCAGCTTCTTTGGGTGTGCGGTTACCTTTTTTAACGTTGCAACGCACACAGGCCGTGACAATGTTTTCCCAGGTATCGCCGCCGCCACGCGATCGCGGAATCACATGGTCGAGCGTCAGTTCATCGCCCGTATAGCCACAGTACTGACAGGCATGGCTGTCACGATGTAAGAGATTGCGGCGCGTGAGCGGGATTTCTTTGTAGGGCACCCGAACATAGTGGCGCAGCCGAATCACTGTCGGCAATGGAAAGCCAGAGTAGACGTATTTACCGTTATGTTCAACCTGTTCTGCTTTGCCTTTGATTAGCAAAACGATTGCCCTGCGCCAGCTCGTAATATTGAGCGGTTCGTAGGACGCATTCAGCACCAGAACCTTGCCCATTTTTGATTCTGTTGAAACAAGGGTTTCACAGATGGTAACACAGGTGACACGTGGAGGATGGTATCAAAGGGATCAGGATTGGACTGTTGAAGGGCGTCCGCGCGGAGTGCATCTAGACATCGATCTGGCTCGTTTAGTGTAAATTGCGGTTAGCAGTCTGTCGCTCTCCTATCGCCCGTTATTGCTTTATGTCTCAACTCAGTCTGATCAATCAATCCGCCTGCTTCGGCGGGACGGTCGGTTTTTATCGCCATCAGTCGGTTAGCTGCAATGGCGTGATGAAATTTGCGGTGTACCTGCCGCCGCGATCGCAGTCTGAACCCCTGCCTGTGCTGTATTTTCTGTCAGGGCTGACCTGCACGGAAGAGAACTTCATCACCAAAGCTGGCGCACAACAATTTGCAGCGAAGTATGGGGTGATCCTGGTGGCACCTGATACGAGTCCGCGTGGGGCCGGCATTCCTGGTGAAGATGACGACTGGGATTTTGGCACGGGAGCCGGGTTCTACGTGGACGCAACTGAAGAGCCGTGGCGATCGCACTACCGCATGTACAGCTACGTCACTCAAGAACTGCCTGCGTTGATGGCAGCAAACTTTCCCGTGCAAGTCGATCGGCAGGGCATTTTTGGGCACTCGATGGGTGGGCATGGAGCGTTAGTCTGTGCGTTGCGAAACCCTGACCAGTATCGATCGGTGTCTGCGTTTGCGCCGATCGTTGCTCCCAGTCGCGTACCCTGGGGACAAAAAGCCTTTACCAACTATTTAGGAGTAGATCAGGAGACGTGGCGATCGTATGATGCCAGTGAACTCATCCAGAGTACTCAACTCAAGCACCCGATCTTGATTGACCAGGGCACAGCGGATACGTTCCTGGAAAAGCAACTGATGCCCCAGGTCTTTAAGCAAGCGTGTGCCAGCGCCGGACAACCACTCACGCTACGGATGCAGGAAGGCTACGACCACAGCTATTACTTCATTTCCACCTTTGTTGAAGACCATATTCGCCACCATGCTGAGATTTTGTGGCGCTAGGCGAAACCGTTGCTTCATCGTGGGAAGGACGGTTTGATGCGCAGAAAAATGGGCTGACCAGGCAGCTTTTGCTACTCCGATCAGCCCTGAGTTTTAAGGAGCAATGAACTTAACGACGATCGCTACCCTACTTGGATTCAGTAAAGTCAGCGTCAATCACATCGTCATCAGCGCCGCCAGAGGGAGGGGTAGGCCCACCCATGTCAGGGCCGCCAGGAGGGGGAGAACCCGCGTCACCACCGGCTTGCTGATACAGGTTGCTGCTGATGCTGTAGAGCGATTGCTGGAGTTCAGTGGTTAACGTCTTGATCTGATCGAAGTCTTCTTTGGCGATCGCGTCACGCAGATCCTTGATGAGGCCTTCAACTTTGGTTTTGTCAGCCGCAGGCACCTTGTCGCCTAGCTCACCAATTTGCTTTTCAGCCTGGTAGGCCAGCGAGTCTGCCTGGTTCTTGAGGTCAATCCGCTCCCGCCGCTCTTTGTCAGCCGTCGCGTTTTGTTCGGCTTCACGCACCATCCGCTCAACATCGTCCTTCGGTAACGTCGAGGCACCTGTGATGCTGATGGACTGCTCTTTGCCCGTACCCTTATCCTTTGCGGTGACATTGAGGATACCGTTGGCGTCAATGTCGAAAATAACCTCGATCTGAGGCACACCCCGTGGTGCAGGTGGGATGCCATCGAGCCGGAAGGTTCCCAGGCTCTTGTTGTCGTTCGACATTTCCCGCTCACCCTGGAGAACGTGGATTTCCACATTGCTCTGACCATCCACAGCCGTCGAGAACACTTCCGACTTCTTCGTGGGAATGGTGGTGTTGCGGGGGATGATCTTGGTCATCACGCCACCCAGGGTTTCGACACCCAGGGAGAGTGGGGTCACATCCAGCAGCAGAATGTCTTTCACTTCGCCTGCCAGAACGCCAGCCTGCACCGCAGCACCAACTGCGACCACTTCATCCGGGTTCACCGTTTGGTTCGGCTCTTTGCCCAGAATCCGCTTCACCAGGTCTTGTACGGCAGGAATGCGGGTTGAACCACCGACGAGCACGACTTCTTCGATCGCGCCCTTGTCGAGTTTGGCATCGCGGAGTGCGTTTTCGACTGGGATGCGGCAGCGATCGATGAGGTCAGCGCAGAGTTCTTCAAATTTCTGACGCGTCAATGTCGTGTCGAGATGCTTAGGGCCATCTTGAGTGGCGGTAATGAAGGGCAGGTTGACTTCTGCCTGCGTCACGCTCGACAGTTCGATCTTGGCTTTTTCAGCCGCTTCGGTCAGGCGTTGCAGCGCTTGCTTGTCCTTGCGGAGGTCAATGCCCTCAGCTTTGCGGAACTCTTCGGCCAGGTAGTCCACGATCTTCTTGTCGAAGTCGTCGCCGCCCAGATGGGTGTCACCAGAGGTTGCCAGCACTTCAAATACGCCATCGCCCACTTCCAGGATGGACACGTCGAACGTACCGCCGCCCAAGTCAAAGACGATGATGGTTTCGTTGCTCTTCTTGTCCAAGCCATAGGCGAGGGATGCGGCAGTCGGCTCGTTGATAATCCGCAGCACTTCTACACCAGCAATCTTGCCAGCGTCCTTGGTGGCTTGACGCTGCGAGTCGTTGAAGTAAGCAGGAACGGTAATCACCGCTTGGGTTACCGTTTCACCCAGATACTTGCTGGCATCTTCAACCAGTTTCCGTAATACCTGAGCCGAAATTTCTTCGGGTGCGAACTGCTTGCCAGCAGCGGGGCAGTCCAGCTTAACGTTATTGTTAACGTTAAGGACTTTGTACGAAACTTCGGTGGCTTCATTGGTCACTTCGTCAAACCGCCGACCGATAAACCGCTTCACTGAGTAGAAGGTGTTTTCGGGGTTCATGACCGCCTGACGTTTAGCGATCTGACCGACGAGGCGATCGCCATTTTTTGCAAAGGCGACCACAGAGGGAGTGGTACGGAATCCTTCCGCGTTGGCAATGACAGTGGGCTTACCACCCTCCATCACAGCGACGCACGAGTTGGTTGTACCTAAGTCAATTCCAACAACTTTTGCCATGAGTGCTTCGGCTCCATCAAATTTACAAAAATAATTACGGGGGTGGCAGCTAGCCAGAAAGCCAGAGCAGGTCAGCGCGATCAGCTACAGTGAGCGGTCAAGAGGAGCCTGTCAGTCGGCTCAACCTCAGCACCACCAGATTACGCGTAAGCACGCCTTCCTACCCTCTATACTGATCCCGATTGATGCTCTAATGAAGGCGTATTTACCGAACCTTCAGTAGGGCGGTTGTGAGAAGAACGTCTAAAGGATGAAGATAAAAAGCGATTTAGCGTTTAGCCTTCATCCTTTAACCCTTCGCCTTTCTTCCTTCTAACCGTGCTTACGCGGCTTGCTCGGCCCAAACGTCATCTGTTTGAGTGGCGGCGGGTGCTGCTGTGGCGACAGGTGCAGCAGGGTTATCCTGAGCGACTTCCGGAGCTGATTCAGTAGTGACACCCGGCAGGTTGACTTTTACCACCTGAGGGCGATCGCTCACGAATTTGGGAAGGGTCAGGGTCAAGATGCCAGCGTCGAATTCCGCTTTGACCTGATCGTTGCGAACGGCGACGGGCAGCGGCACAACGCGACGGAAGTTCCCATACCGAAACTCAGATCGGAAAAGCTTGCCATCGTCCTGCTTGGTTTCCGAACGGTATTCACCCGCGATCGCAACTGCATTCCGAGTAACTTGAATGTCGAGATCACGAGCGTCGATACCGGGCAGTTCTGCACGTAATACGAACTCTGTATCGGTCGATTTGAGTTCGATCGCCGGACTCCAGGTATGAGGTGCAGGAGAGGCATTACGGCTGACCGGAGTGAGATCATCAAACAGGTGATCCAGTTGACGACTCAATGTTTCTAATTCTTGCCAGGGTTGCCAACGAATGAGTGCCATAGGGGATTTACCTCTTGAACGCGATGGGGTGATAGAAGGTGATTGACGCAAAGAACGTGGTGAAAGGATGTAATGCTTTAGCATGAATAGGGTTGAGAGAGTAGCCAATGTATCAGGCAATTGCTGCTGCCTAATGAGGCATTTTTTGTTCAAATTTGCTTTGCGCTGATGTTTCTACTGTATTGAGTTCTTGCCGCGATCGCATTGAGGCAAACCGTAACCTGGTAGGCGTAGTTACCGATAGTATGGATAGAATTCTTGTTAGCCAATAGACGGTAGAGCGTAATTAATAGACGGTAAACCGAAACTATGGATGGGTTTACCGACAGGTTGGATTGAGGCAAGTTTAATTGAGGCAAGTTTAACGGGACACATGATTTGGCGGTTGGCCAGTAGTGTACGGTAGAAGTAGATGTCGCTCTGCCTCAGCATTCAGTCCTCAGCATTCAGCATTAGCGCCAGCAGGCTTGCGACCGTCACGTGGTATAGCAGCCGTTACAAATAAAAATAAAAGGTTTAGATCGGACGATCTAAACCTTTAAGAACTAAGCAAAACTCACAGTAGAGGGTTTACTAGTCAATCATTTTTTTGACGTTATCTTTTACGTCTTCAACGGTGTGGCGACCTTCGGCTTCGGCTTGCTTTGCTTGCCCTTCTGCTTTGGTCTGAGGATCGCCGGTGACGTTGCCAACCGCTTCTTGAACTTTGCCTTCAATGTTTTTTGCAGTCGCCTTCACTCTATCTTCTAAGCTCATAATGATCTCCGTGGTTGTGTCAAAAACGCTTCGTCACTCTCGGAATGTTGAGTAACCATTGAGGTTACTTCACATTCTTGAGGACATCCTTAAACTACTCTGGATGTGCTGCGTTTGTTGTCTTCCCCACGAGATAATGTTATGGCTTAAAATGCACATCTAAGGGCATAGAATGATGGGCATTCGGAACGGAAGCTGTGGATGTAAAGGATAGGAAAAGGCGTTTGTGTTGGTCGATCGCAGCCGTTTGATCCAGTCATCCCAGCACACAGTCGGGTGGTGGTGCCGAAGCTTGAGGCTGAACGGTTCAAGCGCTGCTTTGGCTGCAATCCACATACGTCGTCAGGTAACCACAGCAAGTCCGGTGACAGCAGCAAGAAAGGTTCGATGGCTTGGCACCGGACGCTTGGCGGTTAGCTTTTGGCTGCTAACTACAGCGCTAATCCAGGGGTTAAGGCAATGCTAGAGGAGAGTTCAGCGTAAGCGTGAGGTCGCTGTTGGGGTTGATGACAATGACATCAGCCCGTTTTTTACCAAACACCAGTCCACCCAGCGCTCCCGCTCCCGCTCCAATCAAAATTTTGCCCAGAGTAATACGCTTTCGGCCCGTAACCCCAGAGATGATGGTGGCGGCACCAGCTCCGATCGCGGCTCCTTTCAGGACAGCATCGGTGTTGGTTCCAGGGACGATTTCCTGGGTTCTGGTGACCACTTCGGAGGTGGCATCAATGGATGTCACAGTGCCATCAGCCAGCGTGATTTCTTGAGCATAAAACTGCGAACCGCCCTCAACGGGTCTCAGTTCGCCTTTGATTTTGCTGCCTGCACGCACCAAAATTTCGCCAGCGGATGACCGGATGTTTTTGGCCAGCAGCAGGGTAAGGGGACTGGTTTCAGTGGGAGAGACAACAATTTTGTCGGCCCCATCGTAGCGCACTGGGAGCCGTGTCCCTGCAGGGATGGCAAGGCGACGGGGAGCCGGTTGAGATGGAAACAACTGAGCCACAGTGTAGGGAGCGGGCGTTGCGGTGGCGGCAGGTGCGATTGTCAGTGGCGCGATCGCGCTTGAGGTCAGTCCTAAGGCAATGACGAGAGCCGGTCCCGACTGCCATCGATTGAGATTAATCATGAGCGGTTTCCCAAACAGTACACGCATTAGAGCTTAATAGACCCGTTGGGAGATAAAAATGTTCCAGCCTACCGTCCTTTGAGCCGCCTCAATAACCAATCAAGCCGGGTTTCCGCTAACGCAACGTTCTCTTTGGCATCGCGCGTCAGTTCGTCCTGGGGTAGCTCTGTCGCCTCATACTGACTGTTGCTGCGATCGCCCAGTTGATTGACGGTAACGCGGAGACGATTGGACAGGAAGACGGCAAGGGCACGGTAAAAGCGCGACGCAAACCCAACATCCTGCTGCAATTTCGTTGCTAGTTGGCTTCTTGGAATGGATAACACCAGGGCGTTTTCAGTGGCCGTGACCGTTGCTGAAGGTGGACGCGTATCGATAAACGACATCTCACCGACGACTTCGCCACTCGTCAATTGAGCGATCGTGCGATTGCCCATCGCCGCCACTGACACGCTGAGCGTTCCTTCGAGCA
>JAJPKC010000303.1 GCA_021323955.1 Oscillatoriales cyanobacterium Centralia_MAG_596
ATAGTGCTATCAGCTACAGCGGTCTTGCAATCAATCCACCACAGTTAAGAGAACGTGGCTACCGTCGCGAATGCAGGCAACCGTTGCTGTAAATGACAGGCCATTTTCCAGCTTAGCCTGAATTGCGAACAAATTGGTCGCCGGAAGCTTTCTAAAACATTTGCCATAATAAGGAATTAATGTCCTGTTAACTGAGTTCGTTATTCGCGCAACCTGGTTTTAATTCACCGATTATTGGTGACTTGTGCATGACTCAATCTGAGATTACAGCCGCCTTGAGCGCTGCTTTCAGCCAATGTGAATCGGCTTCATGCCCCCTTAGCGATCGGCAGAAGCAAATCATGGTTCAATCCGTGTGGGCATCGATGCAGTCGTCGCTAGCAGGGCGAAGCCATCTAAACGGCGATCGTACCGTGGGTTGGTCAGACTCGTCCGAGGTGCTAAACCCGTTAGACCGATTAACGGCTGAAGAACGTCTGGCGTTTCTAGCGTTTGTCAAGTGTGAGGAACAAGCCCAGCGCCCCTGGAAAATCACGCTGCTCAATGATTGGCTAAACGGGCGTAGCTCTGGATCGGTACAGTTTGTGCGGGAGCGCTACGGAACGCAGTGGCTTGAGCAGGTTACCCCCGCGCATCTGGCCCGCTACAACGATCTGGGGGATGGGGAACTGCTGCGGTTGAAGATTGGCGATCGCATTGAAGTAACGAATGGCCTGTGGGAGTGGGTGCAGGACAATGGCCCCTGTAGCCGTGAGTGGTTTCTCTGCACGGTGGTCAGCATTCATGATCCGCTCACGGAAACAAGCACTGATTCAGGCAACCACAGCGATCGCTCTGCCCCGACCACTGCTGATGACAGTGCCAGCTGCGTGATCCGCTTCGACGACGGTGCCGAATATGAAATTCAAGGACTATACGACTGGAACCGACCCAACTGGCGCTGGGTTGAGGCGTGAGCTGGAGTGGCTACTCGCAATGCTTCAGCGCCGCAATATCCGCTGATACGATTTTTGCCAGATTGCGCGTAATCTTGCCAACATCCCAATCCCACCAGGCAATGTCAAGTAGGGCCTGGATGACATCAGCATCAAATCGCTGTCGAATTTGCTGCGCCGGATTGCCCCCAAAAACCGTATAGGGTGGAATATGACTTACCACGACTGATTTGGCGGCAATAATCGCGCCGTGCCCCACCTGCACTCCTGGCATGATCACACTTTCATAGCCAATCCACACATCATTCCCAATGACGGTGTCGCCTTTGTAAGGCAGTTCTCCGGCCTGAGGCATCACGGTTTCCCAGCCGTTGCCAAAGATCGAGAACGGGTAGGTTGAAAAGCCGTCCAGTTTGTGATTTGCGCCGTTCATGATAAATTTCACGCCTCTTGCCAGCGCGCAAAACTTGCCAATGATTAATCGATCGCCAATAAAAGGAAAGTGATACAAAACATTCCGCTCAAAATCCTCCGAGTCTTCTGGATCGTCGTAGTAGGTGTACTCGCCGATGATGATGTTGGGATTTGATACGGTGTTGCGAATGAAGCAGATTTGTGGAAATCCCTTCATCGGATGTTTAGCGTTCGGATCAGCGCCGTACAAAACAGTCTCCAGCTTGAAAAATACTAGATTCAAAGCACCCTGACTCGGATCAGCCAGGGATCGCGAATTCAGCGCCCCTTTAAATGCAAAGTTTTGTCGGAACATGGCATTGTTGTATCCCGACGCAGAGAATTGCACCTTAATCAGTCTGCAATCCTAAAATAAATTTGCGATCCAGCGCAACAATTCAACTCGATTAACTCAACCCGATTAACTGAACTCAATTAACCCCCAGTCATTGTTAAACCCGAGTTCGATCGGTCAAAATTTCGTAGCCATCGTCTGTGACCAAAACGGTGTGCTCAAACTGAGCAGAGAGGGAGTTATCAACCGTGACCGCAGTCCAGCGATCGGCGAGAGTGCGGGTAAACTTTGAACCGGCATTGAGAATGGGTTCGATCGCCAGCGTCATACCGGCTCGCAGCTTGACGTTCGGCATGCTGTGGGTTCGAAAATTAAATACAGATGGCTCCTCGTGGAGGTTGCGGCCCACCCCATGCCCAGTAAAGTCTTCGACAACAACAAAGCCATTGGCTTTCACGTGATCTTCAATCGCGCCTGCCAGATCAAGCAGGTAGGCACCCGCTTTTACCTGCTCAATGCCTTTGTAGAGCGCTTCTTCGGCTACCTGAATGAGACGCGCTGCTTCCGGAGTCACAGTCCCGACCGCGATCGTGATGCAAGAATCGCCATGAAACCCTTGATAGTAAGCGCCTGTATCGACCTTCAGCACATCACCCGTGCGGATGACCTTTTTGCGGCTCGGAATGCCGTGGACGACCTCGTTGTTGATGGATGAGCAAATGGACGCGGGAAATCCGTGGTAGCCCTTGAAACTGGGAACCGCCTCCATCTCTCGAATTCGTTTTTCGGCGTGAGCATCCAGATCAGCCGTAGTCATGCCGGGTTCCACGATCGCAGCGATCTCCTTAAGTACCGTTGCAACGATGCGAGAGGCCTCTCGCATGACTTCAATTTCACGGGCAGACTTGATCTCGATGCCGCGACGCTGTTTTTTGGGCGAGGGCAGGGCAGGCTGGTTAAGCAGTTGGCTAAAAATATTCATGCGATCGCAAAAAAGTGGAGTCAACTCGACCGAATCCAGGAACAGAGGCGGGGTCGAACGCGATTGACGTTCGGTAGACCTGGTAAAGACCAGGTTAAATGATGCAGAACCGATCCAAATCTCTAACGGGGGAGGCTTAAATTAGCGCCTCTTCTAAAGTAACTCAAATTGTGGTGTCAGCGGTGGCCATCCCCTTTGCTTCCCCGTAGCGTTTGAGCGATATGGGTGGCACTCCAGTACCAGGTAGTAGTCTACTTGACGAGTCGATCGATGCGTTCACGGATGGACAGACGAATGAGGGCACGAACCGATGCCAGAGCGCCCAGTCCAGTGAGGCCAAACGCTACAAATGCCCAGAGCTTATAGCCACCCACCAGCAGCACCGCCGCTGAGAGCAGGGTGAAGCCAGTCAAGCATGCATAGGTGAGCGTTCTAATGGCAAGGTGAATTGTCCGGAGCGCCCGATCCGTGTCCAGCGATCGCGCGCGCAATTCCTGTTCTCCCTGTTCGAGACGTGCTTCTAACTGCTGGATCAACCGCTCTGTTGCGCTGGGTTGACGGAGTTTGTACGTAATATAGTCCCGCGCCTGTCGGGTCAGTTCACCAAATCCACCTGGCTGTCCTTTCGCCAGAGTCATGCTTTTGACAAATGGCTTGGCTGATTCCATCAAGCTGTACTGTGGGTCAAGGTCACGGGCAACCCCATCAAGCGTGGTGAGCGCTTTGAGAATAAATGTCATCTTGGGGGGTAGCCGGAATGGTTGCTGGGCGAACAGCGCCGACACTTCTTGTCGTACCTGGCTGAACTCCTGAAGCGCTACTGGCTTTTCGGTAAACCGCTCCAGCACAAATCCCATCACTCGCCGAATCGGCGTCATATCCGAAACAGTTTCAATCAGCCCCATCGCGGTCAGGGTGCTAATCACCTGATCGGTATCTTTGCGCAGAACGGCAAAAAAGGTGCGAATCATCTGGTCTTTGTCGATCGCCTTGACCTCTGCCATCATGCCGAAATCATAGAAGATCAGACTGCCATCCAGACTGACAGCCATGTTGCCAGGGTGGGGATCGGCCTGAAAGAAGCCGTCTTGCAGCAGCTGCTTGAGATATGCACAAATGCCCAATTGATTGACTTCTTTGACATTGACCCCGATCGCCTCCAGACTTTGACGATCATTGATCTTGATCCCGGGCACGTAGTCCATGGTCAGGACTTTCTTCGTGGTGTACTTGGGATACACCTTCGGCGCGAGAATGCGGGGATGGTCACGAAAGTTATGGCGGAAGCGATCGGCATTGATTGCCTCCTGCACGTAGTCAATCTCCTGGTAAAGCACATCGGCAAATTCCTGGTAAATGGCTTCCAGGTCGTGCTCCTGCGTCCACGGGAGATAGCGCTGCGCAAACCAGAGCAGGCGTCGCAGCACCTTAAAATCCAGGTCGAAAAGTGTGTCGAGTCCGGGGCGTTGTACTTTAACGATGACATCTTCGCCTGTGTACAGCCGCGCTTTGTGTACCTGTCCCAGACTGGCAGCGGCGATCGGTACGCGATCAAAGTCGCGATACAGCGTGTACAGCGGGCTGCCTAATTCTGACTCAATCGTCGCGATCGCTTCGTCGGCACTAAACGCCGGTACACGGTCTTGAAGCTGCCCCAGCGCTTGAATGTATTCTGCTGGCAACAAATCGCCTCGCGTGGACAGCGCCTGACCGATTTTGATAAATGTTGGCCCCAAGTCCAGCAGCGTCCCAACTAGCCACTGGGCGCGTCGATTACGGTGATGGGGAAACCGCCGCGCGATCGTGCTGTCCCACCACAGGTAGCCCATCAACTTAACCGCTGACAAAGAAATGTCTATCTGACGTGCCAGCAGTGATTGCCTGGTACGTTGCCAGCGGGGTAGTTTGGGCGTAGCGGACTTGAGCATACTATTGACTATATTCCATTAGTCTATCCGTCTAGCAGGAATGCAATGCGTCGGACTTGCCGGGTGTCGATCGCGTGGTGGTGATTGAGTGGCTGTGAGCGGTTAAACGCTTGACTTTCGCTATTTACAACAGTCTTTCGGATCGGGATGACTGTTCCCATGGACTGGGCTAGGACAATTTTGAGGTGTCGTAGGTCTGCGGCAAGGTCAATGTAAAGCAAGTCTCACAGGATTGGGTATCTTCCGTCTGACAGCTCGATGCCGTCAGACTGCCGTTGAGATGCTGCACCAGAGATTTGACCAGCGCTAGTCCCAGACCTGTACCTTGAATCGCATTTTGGGTGGCACCCTGGCAACGCTTAAACTTGTCAAAGATGAACGGCAACTCGTCTGGGGCAATGCCCTGTCCCAGATTGCGAACCGACACGATGATTTGGTTGTCAGTCGCGCCAATTACCTGCTTCATGGCCAGCTGAACGCAGCTATTGGGTTCGGCATACTTCCCAGCGTTGGTCAGCAGTTCGAGCAAGATCCGATGCAGGCTATCGCGATCGCTCAATAAATGCACTTTAGACTTTGGTAGCCGTATCTCCAGGGTTAACCCTTTTGCGGCCCACTTCTGTCCGAACATGCGGCTCAAGTCCTGGACGAGCGCTTTAAGGTCGATGGTTTGGAGGTGCATGGCAACCTGGTTTGATTCCAGTTCCTGGAGTGCCAGCAGGTCATTAATCAGATTGGTCTCCTGGGCGCACTGCTGCTCCAAAATATCCAGGTAACGGGCACCGCGATCGCTCTCTAACCCGGTCTGTCGCAACATCCGGATCGCCATGGTCATGCTCGTTAGCGGTGTGCGCAACTCATGATTGACCGTACTGAGAAACTCATCCTTCATCTGATTGAGATGCCGTAACTGGTCAATCTGCTGCCGTGTCCGTTCGTACAGCTTTGCCTGCACCGCGAGGCTCTCACGGAGTTCAGCGGTACGCTTCTCGACGAGTGCCTGCACCTGCCGCAGCGTTTCGGTTTGAATAATTGCCGTACTGACCTGTGCGCTCACGATCTGTACCAACTCAAGCTCTTTGCTGTGCCAGACACGGGCGCGATCGTGCTGAAACACCAAAAATCCCAGTACGGTTCCCTGGCTTTCGAGGGGGGTCAGCAGGAGTGCTGGTAGCGTATCGAGATTGAAGACAGCCGCCGCCGTAGCACCAGTTTCAGCCCACGGGCGCTGTTGCTGATCAGTCATCACGATGGGAGTGGTCGGATGAAAAAATGCCTGCTGACAGAGCGCACATTCGGACATCCAAAAGGATTGGCTGGCATCAGGAGGCGTTGATTGGGGCGATGGGTTGGCGATTGCTGAATTGATCGGTGCCCCCGACAGCGCATTTTGCGGCTGCTCATAGGCAACATTCACTCTAATTTTGGGAATTTGAGTGGGTGATCGATCGCGAAATAACGCATCCCAATGCTTTAGGCGTAAAAGCATGCCGTGTTGAACGTGTAGCGCTTTGGCTGTGCCATCGGTTGCCAGCTTCAGGATGTCGTTGAGGTCAGATGTATTATGGATGGCCAGAGTCAGCTGGTTGACGACCTGCTGGTACTGGAGTTGCCGGTGGATTTGTTGCTGCTGCAGCAGGTGGGTGACGACGCTGGCAATTTGATGCGCGACGGCTTGCAACGCCGCAATTTCTGAGTCCGTCCACGTCCGCGGGTGTGACTGAACCAGATTCAGGACGCCACCCCAGTGTCCCTGAACCTGTAGCCTGATTCCCAGAACGGCTTTCACCGGCTGGTATGACATTCCGGGTGGTGTGTAGACCTGCCACAGGGCGGCATGCTCATGCGCGCTATCCAGTCCGGTGTGATGTGCTGGAGCCGTTTCGATATCGGCAAGATTGACTGGTTCAGCCTGGTTCAACAACTCCACTAAGGGGGCTGGAACCGTTTCCAAATGCTGGACTGAGAGATGGGATGTCCCCTTGCTCCATCGTGCAATTTGAGACATTGGTTGAGCCATATCAGGCAGCGCAATCATGCAGCCATCAACGCCAAATGCTTTGCCCGTGAGCGTGACTATGTCTGTCAGCGCTCGATCGCAATCAATCTGGCCGTCATCAGTGCTGGTGGTGATGATTTGCAAGAGCTGTTGCCACAAGTTGGCAAGGGCTGCCGGATGCTGCATACGTGAGGCAGTCTCATGGTGCAGGACTACTTCGAGCGGCTCTGGTGATGATACGAGAGATTCGGACACAGTGAATGTCGCTCCGCTTGTGCGATCAATACTGCTGACTAAAGTACTGTTGCTGCTTGCACACACATCATTGACCATTAAACCGTCGTTTGCGTCCTGGTGAAGACCGCTTGTGTATGTAGGGTTCCCATATTCAGTCAGCCTCTAGCAAATGGAGCGAATTAAACTGGGACTCGCCGCTGCAATTGCTTCGACCGCTTCGATTGACCATTGCATTCAAACTCGATCCTCTTGGTTGGTTCTAGCGTACATCAGTTGACCCTGTGGGGTATCCGTGGATTCTCGCTAACAGGGAGAATGGCAGAGGAAAAGAGCCTCGAATCGGTGGATGACGTTCGCTCAGCGCTGGAAGCTGCTATAACCATTAGGATAAATACGGTGTTGGCAGCTGGGTGGCAGTGAATGAACGCAAACGATTCGCGTCTGATGGCATCGGCAGACTTGGTGGCTGCATTGGCACCGCCGCGTGTAATTGGCACAGTGAAGGGACCCGGTGAGACGGGCAATCAGTATGTGTTCATCACAGCGGATAACCGCTCGGTGAAAATTGGCGAGTTTGTGTTCTATGAGGTTGCCGCATCCGAACGGGACGATCGGCAGCCAGCGCTGCAAATTTTGGGGAAGATTTCCGCGCGCTGTTTGATCGACCACCTGCCTGACCGTATTTTTG
This sequence comes from Oscillatoriales cyanobacterium Centralia_MAG_596, assembly GCA_021323955.1. Classification (GTDB taxonomy): domain Bacteria; phylum Cyanobacteriota; class Cyanobacteriia; order Leptolyngbyales; family Leptolyngbyaceae; genus Stenomitos. The sequence continues at coordinate 7,518 of JAJPKC010000303.1, forward strand.
CGGATACCGAGATCAGTCCAGGCACGATTGCGGCACTGGTTGGATTCACCTATAACAATCCAGAGATTTACGAGATCACGGTTGATGTGGTGGGTTACTTTGATCCCAACTTGGGATTTATGAACCCGCGCCGCACTCCAAACCCTGGTGCAAAGGTTTATCTGGCAGATGACGCCATGCTGCGTCGGGTGCTCAACAAAAAGCAGCCAGGGGAGATTGGGGCCGCGCACATTGGTTCCCTCCTGCTGCGCGAGACGGATGTGCCGATCGCGCTGGATGTGAAAGAGCTGGTCAGTACTCACATGGCGATTTTGGCGGGGACTGGCTCTGGTAAATCCTATACAGCTGGCGTGCTGATTGAGGAACTGCTGCTGCCGCATAATCGCGCGGCCGTGCTGATCTTTGATCCGCATGGGGAGTATCACACGCTGGCGGATATGCGAGGGCACAGTGCTTTTCAGTCCAGTGATGGCTATGCGCCGAAGGTCAAGATCCTGACGCCAGAAGACATCCGGATTCGGGTGTCATCGCTGGACTACTACGACATTTTGACCTTGCTGCCGGATATGAGCGATCGCCAGCAGTCCATTCTCAACAAAGCCTATCGTCTGCTGCAGCGCCATCGCCAGGGTGAGTACCGCTGGGGCATTCAGGATTTGATTGCGGCAGTGCGCGAAGCCGATATTCAGGTGGATGAGGATGGCAATGAGAAGACCGGGTCGTCAGCACCGGCGCTGGAATGGAAGCTGGAGCGGTTGGAGCGATCGCAGTATTTCCACACGTTTGAACATACCGTCGCCCCCCGTGATTTGTTTGAACCGGGGCAGGTGACAGTGCTCCAAATGAACGAAATCAGCCAGGAGGAGCAGCAGGTCATTTGTGCAGCCGTGTTGCGGCAGTCCAATCAGGCGCGGATGAATACTCAGCGCGAGTTGATTAAACCGGAGGATGAACATTATCTGCCCTATCCGGTGTTCATCATTGTGGAAGAGGCGCATCGCTTTGCACCGGCCCACGAGCCATCTCGCTGTAAGGCCGTGTTGCGTACGATTTTGAGCGAGGGTCGCAAGTTCGGACTGGGCATGGGGCTGATCACCCAGCGTCCCGGCAAGATCGATTCCGATGTCCTGTCTCAATGTATGAGCCAGTTCATCATGCGGATTGTGAATCCGGTTGACCAGGAGAGTTTGAAGTACGGCGTTGAGGCGGCGGGGCGGGATCTGCTCAAGGAGCTACCGGCGTTGACCAAGGGGCAAATTATCGTGGCGGGTGCCTGTGTCAATACCCCCGTGCTCTGTAAGGTGCGGCAGCGGTTGACCAAACATGGAGGAGAAACGCTCAACGCCCCAGAGATGTGGCAGCAGCATTTTCAGGCGCACCATGCGCGCGATCGCCAGATCCAGCAGGCTCCGGTTGCGGGACGGGGGCGATCGCAGACCGTGCGCGGGGTCAGCATTGAGTAGGCCGTCGCGGGGAGTGGAATGGTATTGGACAGCTATTGAACGGCGGCGGGTGAACCGTTGCTAGAAGCGGCGTTGGGCGACTGAGAGTCTGTCCCTGAGGGGGCGGCTTCGGATGGTTGTTGGGACGTTGTGATTTGATTAGCCTTGAGAAGCGCCAACTCTTTGTTCTTACGGTATGCAATCACCCGATCCTGAGCGGTTTTGTAACGGCCATCCTGGGACGGTACGCTGGCCATTAAATCAGAGGCCCGTTGCCATCGAGCGGCAAGCTCGAGCCACTGGGCCTGCGATTGAGCGGCTAAGCCTTCCTGGGACGTTTGTTCCGCAATCCTGACGGCAATGGAGAAAGGATCTTGTTTCAGCCCAGATGGGCTGCTGGCCGCAGGCGCAGGGGTCGCGGTTTGTTCTGTAGCGCCCTGACCCGCTTGTTCTGGCTTTACCGCCTGATCTTTGGCCGTACCGAGCCAATTGTAGACCGCCCAACCGCCCAGCAACAGCAGCAGGCTGACGCTGGCACCACCCACCAGGCCACGCCAAAACTGGCGTTGTTCGCGCTGTTGACGGGGCGAACGGGTGGGCAGGTTGGGTTTGGCTGTGTCTGCGTTCTGGTTCCACTCGTTGAGCCAATGCCGCAAGAGGTGGGGCTTTTTCAGCGTGATCTCCTGTGACCAGAGGAGTTGATTTTCGGGATCGCGGCTAATTTCTTCAAGCCAGAGCAACTGTTGCTCGCGCACAATGCGGCTGTTGATATTAACGCGGCGGATGTTACGGGGCGCGATCGCCTCTAACGTGTGCCGAATCTGCCCGATCAGCTCTGATGGCTCTAGCTGCTCTGCCGTTGCGGCTTCACACAGAATCTGCAGTACGCCATCGGCAAAAATGGCCCGCGTCCGAACACCCGAATCAGCAAGCTTTTCGTTGAGAACCTGAATAATTGCCGCAACGCTGCCCTGGTTTGCTTGTTTGACAATATCGTTCACAGTGCTTGTCATCATTGCAATCTCGAAATTGACCCCGATTTTTTCGAGGGATACGGTAGCAACCCTTGATTCAAGATACTCCAAATTGGCAAGGTGGTAACCGATAAACCACCAGAACTATGACTAAATTTTTTCCAAAGAATTGCCGTTTACGAGCAAAAAGTGAGTGCTTTAGAGCGATCGCAGTGGCAAAATCATGGTTCTGGCTCGATTCGGGGATCGCTTCCAGATCAGGCTTTCAACGGAATGAGCACCGGTTTGTAAAATTAATTAATGGTAGGACGGATGCGGTGCTGGATCTATGTCTTGAGATGACGGCAGTCGTTGAATCGTCGGACTTGCCAGAGATCAGTATTAAAGCGGTTTTGATCCGTACGATGCCAGCGGGACTGATCAATCCAAAACTCAAATAGCGCTGTATTATTTGCACGCAGTCGCCAGGAGCGATCGCACCCCATTAATGCAGCCACCAGATGCTGCAAAATCCAGCTATGGGTAATAATCCAGACCTGATCGCCATTGGTGTGTTGCTCAAGGAGCCGCTGAATAAACTGGCTGGCACGACTCCTCGCATCCTGTGGCGTCTCCGCACCGGGAATTTGGATCCAGTCGGGGGATGCTTCTAAGGCACGGCATAGATCTGGATAGCGGTGGACGGCCTCGGCCCACGTCAACCCCTGTAAAACACCGTTTTGAAACTCTTTTAGCTCGTCAGCGTAGGTCACCGTGATGTGTCTGATGGCATTTTCAAGGGTGTCGGCGGGTGTTTCGGCACTATCAATCAAATCGCTGACTGCGGCTGGCAGGGGGGCCGTCCGAAAATGGTCGAGTAAAATTTCCGTTGTCTGTGCTGTACGCTTTAGGGGACTGCTGTAGACGTGGGATGGATACCAGGACTCTGCCAACAGGCTGCGGGCAAGCTGTTCTGCCTGCTGCTTGCCATCGCTGGACAGCGCATAGTCACCGTGCCCCTGCATTCGCTTTTCCTGGTTTCCTGTGGACTGAGCGTGGCGAATGAACAACAGCTTCATGACTCGATGCATGAACCGATCTCACTAGATAGGGTTGACGGCTGACTGGAAACTCTGGATGTGCTAGAGACTTTAGACTAGAGGCTGAACCCTTCACCGCTTTTCACCCAACGGTGAAGCCAACTGGTCATCCCCAGTCTTGAGACTCCAATCTAAAGTCCCCAGTCTAGCGCTTATGCACCATGCTTCGATCCGAACAGCAAATATTTTTCGCGCGATCGCGTTCTATGAGCAGCTTGGCTTTCAAGTTTGCGATCGCTTTACGACCGGCTACACGCTGGCCTGCTGGATGGAAGGACTGAATGGACGAATTGAGCTGATTCAAATTCCTGAGCCCAAGCCTGCACCGGATGCCTTTGGCGATGAGCACTACGTTGGCTACTATCACCTATCGTTTGACCTGACGGCGATCACCGATGACCTGGTTACCTGGCTGGAGTCACTCAAAGACCGTTACAACAGCGGCACAGGCGCAACCGGATCAATTTCAGCCGCTAACCGTGCTCCTGGAACCCGAACAGCAGATGATTGGCGATCGGGTTTACGAAGTGGCCTTTATCGCCGATACCGATGGGTTGCCCCTGGAGTTTATTCGCGAGATGAGTGGGACATAAAAGGGGAGCAGGAACACCACGTGTTTACGGCGGCGCTGCCCCAGTCCTTGTATCCATGGGCATGGATGGCGGAATTTTTTCCAGGCTGATCAGTGCTTCAATCACCGATTTGACGACTGGAGCGGCTACGGTTGAGCCAAACGCATCACCCCCTTGCGGTTCATCGACGACCGCCACGACGACATATTTCGGCGATTCGACGGGGAAAATGCCCACAAAGCTAGTAATTTTGGCGTGATTGAAATAACCGCCGTTAGGATTCGCTTTCTGAGCGGTTCCCGTTTTACCGGCAATGCGATAACCCGGAATTTGAGCGCTCTTCCCGGTTCCTTTGCTGACTACCGTCTCCATCATGGATAGCACCGTCTGGGTGGTTGCCTTCGAAAAGATGGGGCGGGAGTTGGGTAGAGTGGGCTGCCAGTAGGGCTGCTCCTTGCTGTCAAACAGTCCCCGTACGACATGGGGGGTGACTAACCGCCCACCATTTGCCAGCATGGCATGGAGCTGGGCAAGGTGGATGGGCGTGAGGGAGAACCCCTGTCCAAAAGCGGTCGTGGCCCGTTCGATCGAGGATTCAAGAAATATTTTTTTATCTTTGAACTGACCCGACGCTTCAGAGGGGAGGTCTATACCGACTGGATCACCCATGCCCACGCGCTTGAGCCAGGTATAGTAAACGCTGGGCTTAATTTGCTGCTCGACGTGAACCATGCCCACGTTGCTGGAGTATTCCAGAATTTCGGTGAGCGTGATGCGTCCTCTGCCACCTGAGGTCGAGTAGTCAAAGTTTTCGATCGGCCAACCGCCTACCTGGATCTGCCCCTCATCGTAAAAGGTGCTATCGGGCTTAATCGATCCCGTCTCCAGCGCGATCGCTACATTGATGGGTTTGAACGTTGATCCCGGCTCATACAGGTCAGATATTGCCCAGTTCTTGAATCGTTCTACCGGGTATTTAAAGTATTCATTCGGGTCATAGGAAGGTGTGCTGGCCAGCGTTAGCAGGGAACCATCCTGCACATCCATGACAATGACAGCCCCACGTTTCGCGCTAAATTTCTTCACCTGTTGCTGGAGAGCCGCGATCGCAACGCGCTGCAACCGGCTGTCGAGGGTCAACTGTAGTTGCCAGTCATCGACATTCAAAAAACCACCCGGAACCTGATCGGGCATGAGTGAACCATCGCCCATGCGGCGTAACTTTACCGGTTTTGCCAGCCGCTCGAGTAACTTCTGCTGGCTAAGCTCGATGCCTGCCTGACCTTTGTGGTCGTCGTTGACGTAACCCAGCACAGTTGCCATCAAGTCCTGCTGTGGGTAAAGCCGCTGCTGGCTCTGCAACAGCTCTAAACCGTCGGCCTGTAAGTTCATGATTTGGTCGGCAACCGTTTCAGTGAGGGCATATTCGACACGAATGCCGGTATCCCCTTCGTTGAACTTTTTCATCAAGTCCGCGGCTGGTCGCTGAAGCAGCGGCGCGAGCTTATCGGCGATCGCCTGCTTGGGTTCCTTAAATAGCTTGGGATGGGCAAACAGGGTATAGACAGGACGGTCTAACGCCAGCACGGTCCCTGTGCGATCAATAATCTGTCGCCGTGGCACAAAGGGCCGCATGTAAATCATCTGTTGCTCTTGCGCCAGCTTTTGCAGCTTGGGCGCTTGGACAATCTGAAGGCGCGCCAGATTCATCACAAGGAGTCCAGACCCAACAACCAAAACACCCCAAACCAACAATAGGCGAACGGTTGATCGGTCAAGTAAAGCAACGCGATCGGTCAACCGCGATCGACGATTGACCGCCGAACGCCGAGTTCGTTGCGAAGACAGGGAACGGGGAGAACTGCCCATAACAATGTGTACTAATATCCCAATGGCGTATTTGGGGCGGCTTCAACCGTCTGTACGTTTGAGCTAGTAGTTGACCCTTGACGCTGCGGAGCGGGCTGGAGAAAGATGGTGTTGCTCGGTGTTTGGGGGACTAAACCCGATTCCGGACGTTCCGCGCTCAGGGCAAGCTGATTTTCCAGACTGGCTGTGGTGGCGGCGATCTCGCGCTCATTGCGCGTCAGCGTCTTGAGCTTGCGATACTCTTTGCTCCAAAGCTGCTGCGTATAAACGGTGCTGCCGTAGACCGCGAGTGCCGTAATGACCAAGATAAAGGTGACGACTAGAGATCCCCGGTGGAGCTGCACCAGAAAACGGATCCAGAGCGGCATTTTCCTGGCGGTGGGTAATCGTTTGACCGTGACTGCAGGGGCAGACGGAACGGCTCTGGGGGATGGAACGGCTCTGGGGGATGGAACGGCTCTCAGGGGCGGGCGAGAAGGGCCTGATGGAGCGCCGCGCACCGATCGAGGCTTGGCCGGTAACGGCTGGAGAGGCGATCGACGGGCTGCCGACGGACGACGAGGACGGGGCGCAGATCGAAACGCAGTGGACATCAGCTTCTCATCACTCCTGTAACATAACGAACAGCGCTATTTGCTTCCGTTCTGGCGCTGCCTAACTCAACGTACCCAGATTTAATCGCTAAATGGTAGGAACTCCACTCTTGGGGCCGAAACTGCCTGAAGACACAGGTTGACATGCTAAAACCCGAATCTGTCACGGCAATTTGCACAAAGAATACCAGCCAGTCTACTGCAAGAATTCAATTTTCAAACAAAAATAAGTTTCGAACAAGCACTAAATTCCATACGAAGATAAAAATGACCTGGTTCTTCAATCGCGTGTGGATTTGGGAGGAGCCGCCATCGCGTCTTGACAAGACACCCGCCCTGACAAGACGTGGCTGACTCGACGAGACCGCCATCAGCAGACAGGGTGGGCAATGTGGTTGACGATTTTCCCCTACCCATTTAAGTTAGTTCAGCAGCCTTGAAACGGCCACCGATTGTCAACGGGATTTGCTATCTAACCGTAACCATCACGAACAACTGCATCATGGCTCAAGACCAAAAAGATCAGCAACATCCGCTCTGGAGCAGCGATCGCCAGATCGTCAATACCCTGCTTGCAGAACACCCCACCGACTATAACCTGGCAGAGCTTGCCCGCCTGCGCACTCGCTATCGCGGGTTTCCGGGAGCCAGAGATATCCAGGCTGACTTAGACAAAGTGTTGAAGCAGTGGAATTTGACGGAAGACGCGCTGAATGCAGAAACCCGGCGCATTCATGCTGAAGCCCAGGTCTACAAAGGGCGCGGGAGTAAGCGGGAAGATTGGAGCTAGGGTTTAGAGGGAACGCGACTGAACAAGGACGCGGCGCACCCCGGCACGATCGAGCCGTCCGTTAGGGAAAGCCGATCGTTGCCTGTGCCGCCTGTTCTGCCAGTGCTACTTCACCTTTTGGCCCTGCTGGTTCTCGCCAAATTGACTGGATGAGGGCGTTGTGGCTGTAAGCTGCTGGGTTTGATTGTCTGCTGCCGACTGCGCGATCGGCGTGAGAACCTGCGCCAGTTGGGCTTGCTGCTGTAGCTGCTGGGATGATGACACCAGATTACTCAGTCCGTTGACCAGATGACGCAAATTGTTGCGAAAGGCCGGATCACCGGTCAATTCATCCAGGTCGGAGGTGATTTTCTGGACATTTTGAAAGGTTACTCTAGCCGAGTCGAGCGTTTGCTGGAGTACCGTCAGGTTGGCAGGGCTGTTGAGCGCATTTGACACATCTCGTAGATTCGCGGATGCTTGGGCGGCATTTGCAGAGAGGGTTTCCAGGTTTTGCAGTAGCTGCCCCTGCTGTACGCGGCTGACCACCGGGTTGAGATTGGTGACGGTTGTCCGGAGCTGAGCGGTGATTACATTAATGTTGCCCAACGTGCTGACCAGGTTAGATCGATTGGTTGCCAGCAGGCTATTGACCTGATCGGCGGTGAGTCCCAGTTTGGTGACGGTGCGATCGACGTTGCGAGTCGATGCCGATAGGGTTGATACTTGCTGCTTAACAGAGACGGCAACCCCCTTAAATTCACGGCTGAGGGCTGCAATCTCGGCAGCGGCCTGAGCACTATTCTTGGTCAGCGTCTGCACGTTCGACACAAATTCGGGGTTGCTATACGCATTGGCAAAGGTCATCGATGAGCGAATCAGTTCATCGACACTAACCCCGACGCGGCCTGGTAGGCGCGATCGATTACAGATGATTTGATCCGCATTGCACTTTGGATCGAGGGGCTTTGCGTCTACGGCAGTCGTCAATTGCCCGACGGGATTGATGTCGATGGCGGTACTGCCCAGTAGTCCCGACTGGTTGGCTTCGACCACAACATCCTTGGGAATCAGTAGATCGGCGGGTGAGACTTCAACCTCGACTTCAACGCCGTTAGGCCCAGGCCGCGTTTTGGTGATTTTGCCGACCGTCACACCGCGATAGCGAACGGGCGTACCCACTTCCATGCCGACCACGTTGGCAAAGTCAATCACGATTTTATAGCCCCGGCTGCCAACACTAATACCGCGCAGCCACAGGATTAGTCCGGCAAACAGACCAAGCCCCAGCAAAATTACCAGGCCGACAGAGCCTTCCCGAACGGTTCGCGATCGCATCATTATGTCCTCACATACGTTAGCCAGTTACCTGCATTGGTCCTTTCACGTTGCCACTAAAGAATTGGCGAATCAAGGGATTGTCAGTGGTATCGATTGACTGGACACTTCCCTCCCACTGCACTTTGCCATGATAGAGAAATACCAGCCGGTCGGCGGTGCGCCGAATTGTACTCTCCTGGTGAGTCACCATAACATACGTACCACAGCCCCCTTCAACGCATTGAAGCTGCCGCACCAGGTCTTCAATCACGGTGGATGCGACCGGATCCAATCCAGCCGTTGGTTCATCGTAGAGCAGCACTTCTGGCGTATCTTTGGGGTTGTCAGGGTTGGCCATAATGGCCCGCGCAAAACTCACCCGCTTCCGCATCCCACCGGAAAGTTCGGATGGGTAGCGATCGCCCACATCGGCTAAGCCCACCATCTCCAGCCGTTGTTTGACCAGTTCTCGCACCCGTCGTCTCGACAGCTGGGAGTGCTCGTATAGCAAAAAACCGACGTTTTCATCCACCGTCAGAGAATCAAACAGGGCCGCCTGTTGAAAGACCATCCCAATGCCAACGGGATCGGGGGCATCTTCGATCAGCCCCTGCCGCAGTTGTCCCTGCACGTATATCTCTCCCGCATCGGGAGCGGTGAGTCCAGCAATAATGCGCAGGATGGTGGATTTGCCTGTACCCGAAGGGCCAATAATGGCTAGGGCTTCTCCCCGATAAATGGTGAGATCAACCGCATCCAGGACAACATTTTTGCCAAACGTCTTCGAGACGCCTTTTAGTTCAATTAGTGGTTCAGCCATTAGCCATGCGAACCAGACACGCGTTAATCATCAAATTCCAACAAGCGACGAGTGCTCTATTTGCCCTGGTGAAACCTAAGAAGCTGATGCAAAAACTCTAGTTTAGTTTGGAAAATTCAGACATAAACAATCCAGGGGCCGCCAAAAAAGTGTAAAGACCAGATTGAAATGGTGTAAAAGTGCCATGTTGCCGCTTGATTCCCAAAGAATTAAACGCATGAGCGTGGTAAAACAATTCGAAGGATCCCTAGAACACAGATATCACCCTGGGACGTTTCGCACGTTGACACTGGGAGTGCCAGCGGCGGCGTGACGCACGTTACAATTGCCTCTCCCGATTACGACGCTTCGGCGCTCCTCCTACGACTTTACCAGACAAGCATTCGTTGCCAGACGAGAACGGCTAATTTTGCCAGTGTCCCACGATCGCGCTCACCGTCGGCGCGACTCCCAAAAGTCTGTTTCCGAAAGTACGATCGTGGTGAAGTAGTGGGTAATAGAGCATCAGGTGCAGCGATCAGATCCATGTGAACGAAATTTCGGCGAACTCTTCAGGCGAAGGAACAGTCAATAGAAATTAAGAACTTAAGCTATTCTGCTGCTAGACAGATTTCGCATCTCGATTCTTCACCTGTCCACTGTTCTCCTCTCCGTGCGTAATCAGCCATGACAATTGGTTTACTGAAGCAAGCGCTCCATGTGCTCAGGCAGGAGTCTCGTCACCGTACCCCCACACGGGTCAATCAATGGTTCAAATGGCTGGCACCCGGACTGTTCGTAAAGCGCTGGCTGTTGCTGAGCGCCAGCGGTGTCCTGTTGACCACGTTAGGATTTGCCATCTGGCTCAAGTTAACGCCTGTTTTCTACACCACGCAATTCCTGCGGCAAATTCTCGATCACTTAACCGATATTATTCCCAGCTACATCAGCGGGCCACTGGCGATGCTGATCGGCTTCTTGCTGGTTTGGTGGGGACAAACGCGCACATTGGGGTCAATCACCGAGGTGTTGATGCCCGACAGTGACGAAGAGCTGATTGATCTGCTGCTGACCCATCGACGGCTGCACCGGGGGCCACGCATTGTGGTTGTGGGCGGCGGTACGGGCTTATCCAACCTGCTGCGCGGGCTCAAGCAGTATAGCGCGAATATTACGGCGATCGTCACGGTGGCTGATGATGGCGGGTCGTCTGGACGGTTGCGGCGTGAAATTGGCGTGCTGCCACCGGGCGACATTCGTAACTGTCTGGCGGCTCTGGCGGATGAGGAAAAACTGCTGACGGAACTGTTTCAATACCGTTTCAAGGCGGGTGATGGGCTTACAGGACACAGCTTTGGCAATCTGTTTCTCACGGCAATGAGTGAGGTGACGGGCGATCTGGAGCAAGCGATCGCGGCCAGTTCGCGGGTGTTAGCAGTACGTGGTCAAGTGCTGCCTGCCACGCTCAGCGATATGCGGCTATGGGCGGAACTTGATGATGGGCGCATGATTGAGGGTGAATCTAGCATTACCGAGGCCAATGGCACGATCGTTCGGATCGGCTGCACTCCTGCCAATCCACCCGCGCTGCCAAAAGCGCTGAAAGCCATCCGTGAGGCTGATTACATCATCATTGGGCCGGGTAGTCTCTACACCAGCATTATTCCCAACCTGCTGGTGCCCGAAATTACGGCGGCGATCGCCCAGCGCGATGTACCCCGTATCTACGTCTGTAACATCATGACCCAGGAGGGGGAGACGCAGGGTTACAGCGTGGGCGATCACATTCGGGCGATCGACCAGGCGTGTGGGCAACCGCTGTTTGGTGCCGTCCTGGTGCAGAAAAAGACCCCGTCCGCCAGGGCACACATTCGCTATGCTCAAGAAAACTCCAATCCGGTGCCCCTGGATCGCGATGTTGTGGCTGGCCTGGGCCGTCGTATTGTGATGGCGAACGTGATGGATGAAGATGAGCACACAGGGCTGGTGCGCCACAATCCACAGCTGTTAGCGCGGGTGCTGCTGCGCTGGTATGGTCGAGTGCAGGGCCTGTGAGTGGTCGGGATGGGAACTTGGGATGGGACGTCAAGCGTTGGGAGTGGGTGTGGGATGCCAGACGAATCGACGATCCAGGATCGGCCGTCGAAACTGATTTACTTGCCAGATGCAGCGGCAACCCGATCGCTGGGAGTGGCGCTGGGCAAAATCTTGCCTGAAGGCATGGTGCTGCTGCTGGAGGGCGACTTGGGCAGCGGCAAGACGACATTGGTGCAGGGTATCGGCGAAGGGTTGGGGATTCGGGAGGCGATCGATAGCCCTACGTTTACCCTGGTGAACGAATACCTGGACGGGCGGCTGCCGCTCTACCACCTGGATTTGTATCGTTTAGATGCGACGGCTGTGGCGACGCTGCACCCAGAAACCTACTGGGACGGCATAGACGTCGCGCTGGGGATAGTGGTGATCGAGTGGGCAGAGCGCTTGCTGTACAAACCGCCTCACTATTGGGACATTCGACTGACCTATGAGGCAGATGGGCGGCGAGCAGAGCTGCTCACATGGACTATAGACGCGATCGATCTGGAGCCGCTGGAGTCTGCATTCTAATGACGGGTGTGCTGTAGCATTGGTGGACACACAGGATGAAGCGCGTCGCGTAGGGTCTGCGGTAGGGCATCAGTGCTGACTGCCGTATGGGGTTGCTGAAGGTTTGACCATGGCGATTTCGACCATGGCGGGCAATTGACTGCTACAAAGGATCGCGCTTATGTCCGTCGCACATTCATACAGCACCAGTCCTGACGTTTCCAGAGAGCAGCGACAACCCAACCGTTTTCCTCCAGCGTATCGGCGACAGGTTTTGCCTGATCAAGCAGGATGCCGCTGAAGATGCCCCAGGTTGTCGGTTTGGTAATGGGAGTCATTTGTGGAATCAGGTCGATAATGACTTCGGCCAGAATATTGCAGACGATGCCATCAACCGGAGCCGCGATGAGTTTGATCACGCGATCGACGCTCCCCTCTTCCACGATGAGACGGCTGGCATCAATGCCGTTCAGGTCACGGCTCTCACGAGCGGCCTTCACCGCTAGCGGGTCGGTATCGACCGCGTAGGCTTTCGTCGCCCCCAGCAGAATCGCCCCGATCGAGAGAATGCCAGAACCACAGCCAATATCGGCAACCGCTAAATCGGTGTGGTCGCCGCTCAGCCGCATTTCAAGCGATTCCAGGCAGAGCTGCGTCGTCGCGTGATCGCCGGTCCCAAACGCGACACCGGGTTCAAGCTGAAGAATGATCCGATCCGTCTGCTCAGGCGGGGGGAGCCAGGCTGGATTGATGAGAAAGCGATCGCCAATTTCCTGCGGTTGCCAGTATTCCTTCCAGGTCGTCGCCCAATCTTCTTCATCAATCAAATCCCACTGCACGGCTGGAATGGGCAGACCGACACATAGCGCATCCTGCCGCAGCGACAGCGCCAAGGCGGCAAGGTCGAGGACGTGTGCCTGCGCCTGTGGGCGATAGGCACTGACCAGGCAAGAATAGCCCTTGACTTCGCTAGACATACCGCGACAGCCAAACTGCTCTAGCCGCCAGAAGATCGTCTCTTCTAAAGCCGCCTCACAAAGAATTTGAATTTCCCACCAGCTATTTGCCATAGTTTTGAGGTTTCAGCTTTGAGCGTCGAGTTTTGGGCAAAAGCCAGACTGAACTCAAAACTCGCCAGTGTAGCGGCCAAGAGCGCTACTCAGCACTCATCACTGCTTACAACGTTACCGTATAGGCATCGCGAATGCCCGGCACCTTGAGAATCTCCTCCAGGATCCCATCGGGTAACGGATCATCGATGCTGAGCACCATCACCGCGTCACCGCGCACAATCTTGCGGCCCACCTGCATACTGGCAATGTTGACATTAAAGCTGCCCAGCAGCGAGCCAATCTTACCAATAATGCCCGGCATATCCCGGTGCAGCGTAAACAGCATGTAGCGGTTGGGCGGCACGTTGACCGGAAACTCATCCACATTGGTGATGCGGATCTCGGAGTCGCCGAGTAAGGCTCCTGTAACGGAGTGTTCGCCCAGTGAACCGACTGCCGACAGGTGCAGCGACCCGGCGTAGTCTTTGATGGATGCATCGCGCGTTTCGATTACCCGGATGCCGCGTTCCTTTGCTTCCAGGCTGGCGTTCACGTAGTTAACCCGCTCCTGCAAGGCGTGGGAGAGCAATCCTTTGAGCGCTGCTACCACGATCGGCTGACTTTGATTTGTGGCCAATTCTCCCTGGAGGCGCACATTCAGCGACTCAACCCGTCCGCCCGCCAATTGCGCGACCAGATTGCCCAGTGTTTCCGCGAGCTGCAGATAGGGGCGGAGTTGCTCCAGCAAATCGGGGCGCAGACCGGGAATGTTGACGGCCGATCGCGCGGGCAGTCCCAGCAGGACATCGCGGATCTGTTCTGCCACATCGATCGCCACATTTACCTGCGCCTCTTCAGTCGAAGCGCCGAGGTGAGGCGTCATCACCATTTCTTTGCCGAGCGATCGTAGTGGTGATTCGCCCAGTGGCTCTTGTTCGTAGACATCCAGCGCCGCCCCGGCAATTCGACCTTCCTTAATCGCCTCGGCCAGCGCCGCCTCATCAATAATGCCACCCCGGGCACAGTTGATAATCCGGGCTGTCGGCTTCATGCGAGCGATCGCCGCCGCATTGATTAAATGGGCTGTTTCCGCCGTTTTGGGAATGTGCAGCGTAATGTAGTCGGCCTGCTGCAGCAGCACATCCATTTCTACCAGACGACAGCCCAACTGTTCCGCTCGTTCGTGTGAGATAAAAGGGTCGTAGGCCAGTAGCTTCATTCCCATAGCACGGGCGACTGTTGCCACGTGGGCACCAATTTTGCCTAACCCGACAATTCCCAGCGTCTTCTTGTAGACTTCAACCCCTGTAAAGTGCTTACGATCCCACTGGTTACTTTTAACTGATTGATTGGCCGCCGGAATATAGCGAGACATTGCCATCATCATGGCCAGCGTGTGTTCGGCGGCGGCGATCGTGTTCCCTTCAGGGGAATTGACCACAACGATGCCTTTGCGGGTGGCAGCCAGCACATCTACATTGTCAACGCCAACCCCCGCCCGTCCAATAATCTTCAGTTGACTGCCTGCCTCAATCACGGCCTGCGTCACGCGCGTACCCGAACGAATCATCAATGCATCGTAGCTGGGGATGACGCGAATCAGGTCGTCGGCTGACAAATCGGTTTTGACATCAACCTGAGCTACCTGCGATAAAATATCGATCCCCACCTGGTCGATCGGATCAGAAACAAGAACTTTAGGCATAACAAACAGTCAGGATTAAACGCCAAACGCTCTAAAACAACAGGAAATCGCACATTCAGTCCATCAGTCATGACCGGGAACCCGTTCATTGCGGGAGACGAGTAGCCAACCACTAATCTGATCAAGTACGGCCATCACTGAGTGAACAGAATTTCTACAGTACGCCATTTTGCAGTCGAATTCGCTGAAACCGCTTGATTTTTTAATCTCGATGGCCGCTGCGATCGCTGGGCTGTCCTGGATATGCTCATGATCCAACCAGAGGGTGGGGCATAGGCGATAGGGTGTAGGGTGTAAGGGGGTGGTTTTGACTGAAGGTGACTCATGAATTATCTTGTTGCCGTATTGCGCGATCGCATTCAGGCTGAAGCGGCCTACTCCGCGCTCGAAAGTCAGGGATTGCCGATGAATAAGATTGCTATCCTGGGCCGGGGCTATAAGAGTGCTGACGAATACGGTCTGCTCGATCCAAATCAGCAAGCCCGCAAGCAAATCCGGTTAATGGCAACGTGGTTGGTGCCCTTTGGCTTTGCCGCTGGCTATGTGTTCAATCTGATTACCAATCTCAATACGTTTGCCTGGGCAGGCGAAATTGGCGGACATATCATTGGTGGGCTGCTGGGCGCGGCATCGGGTGCTCTGGGCAGCATTTTTGTCGGCGGTGGAGCGGGCTTGATTAGCGGTGGTGGGGACGCTTTACCCTACCGAAACCGCCTGGATGACGGCAAATACCTCATTGTGGTCAAAGGGTCCGAAGCGCTGACCCGTCAGGCGACCACCGTTCTGCGTCAGTTCGAGCCGGAGAATATTCAGGGGTACACCGATCCGTCCGACGTTTAGCCTGTATGCGATCGGGCCGTCGCGCAAACTGGATTCGGGATTTTTGCTTTGGCTAAACACTTTGGCTAAACAGTTGCGGCTACCGCCCGACTGCACACCCACAGCCGTGGCAGTAGCCACAAACGATGCACTGATTCACTCCTAACGAGCGAAAACTTGAGCGGAACGGGAGCCTACATCAGGCCCCAAAAATGCAGGACGCCTTGACCGGAATACAGCTCAATCAACAGGGCGGCCAGGAAGCCGAGCATAGCGAGGCGACCATTCCAGAGTTCAGCCTGGGGCGTAAAGCCAAATTTCCAGGCGTTACGGTCTGCATCGACTACAGGTGCGGTCACTTTGGGTGTTGCGTTAGTCATGATTTGTACTCCAGTTAGTTCAGATTTAAGGGGTCAGAGATTCGCGGACGGGAAACAATCAGAAACAGTGGAGATGCTCATGATTGAGCTTGTTAAGCTATGTAAACTAATATAACGAAATTTTTTGAGATGGGCAAAGCGAACCATGCCGATTGATTCACCATCAACCTCTGCAGAGCGTGGAAATGTTAGCCTCTGGTGATGTGTTCTGGTGAGCGCGCCTTACCCACGCACAAAAAGCAGCCAGACGCCAACCATTGCCAGGAGTACGCCCATGATCGCCCGCAGGCTGACCCGTTCTCCCATCACGATCGCGACGGGAATGACAAACAGGGGACTGGTGGCACTGAGCGATTGGGCAATGCCGGCGGCAGTGTACTTCAGTGAGATTTGCTGGAGCCAGATTGCCAGATACGTGCTCGAAAACGCGGTCATGATCAGCACCGTCAGAAACCGCCGCGATCGCAGCACCGTTAAGTCTGCCCACCCGCGACGCTGTAGCTGTAACCAGACCAGCAGCACTGCTCCACCGGCCAGAATCCGGATCAGGCTGCTCCACAGAGGATCAATGGCTGTGCCAGCCAGGGCGGCTCTGGATAAGACCGCACCACTGGCCTGTCCCAGGGCCGCCAGCAGCCCAAACGCCAGACCGCGCCAGGGGTGAATTTTAGGCTGCGTTGTATCAGGCGCGCGTTCAACGACTACCCAAACCACGCCCACGATCGTGAGCGCAATGCCAAACCACGCCACGATTGGCAATTGTTCCTGCAGCCAAATTAGCGCCATGAGGGCAGTCAGTGGTGGCGCAACACACTCCAGCACCAGCGTGCGCCTTGCTCCCAGACAGTTGAGCGCCTTGAAGTAGGCGGTATCACCCAGACCAATCCCGAGGGCACCGCTCAAACCCAGCAACCCACCTGCCGTAGCGCTCAGGTGGGGCTGAAATTCACCCTGTAGCGCCAGCGTGAGCAGTAGGAGCACGATCGCGATGATCCCCTTAACCAAATTCAGCATCAATGGTGATAGCTGTCGTCCCATGCCGCTGTAAACCACAGACGCGATCGCCCAGATCAGGGCCGCACTCAGCGCTGCCAGTTCGCCACGATGGTTCAGGAGTGGAGAGAGCATAGGGACAGGGGATAGAGAAGGGGATCAATGAACATAGAAGCATGATTTATCGAGGTGGAGTGCGATCACGCCGCCGTTCCCTCTTAGCATGAAGTAGACCAACACGATTGATCTGCTGCACGCTGCGAATGTCTAACTGGTTAACCGCATTGCTAGGATGCCTGGTACTCCTCATTAGCGCCGCGACGCTGTTTCTCACGGTCTGGATTGTGGTGCCAGCGCCGACGTTTACGCTGTTGCCGTTGGGGGTGGGTGCGCCTGAGATCAGCCCGTGGTTGATTGGGGCAAATGCGATCGCGGCGATTCTGGCGCTCCAGTACTGTACTGAAAGCTGGCTGTTTCGGGCGGTGTTAGTCTGTAGCCTTGTGAGTCTACTCATTAGTGCGTTACCGCTGAGTCAGTTTCCAGCGGCGAATCAACGAGCTGCCAATGCGATGCAATCGGCGTTGGGCGCTGATTATTTGGCGGGTATTCCGCCTGGACGCCAGACCGCTATGCGTCCGCGACCATTC
>JAJPKC010000268.1 GCA_021323955.1 Oscillatoriales cyanobacterium Centralia_MAG_596
ACGCCTTCTTTCTTGTCAACAATTACAAAATCGATCCCGTAGCGGAGCAGTTGCGCCGCTAGTGATAGACCCGTCGGCCCTGCGCCGACAATGATTACATCCGTTTTAATCGCTGTCTCTGTCATCGGACTGCCTCAAGAATATGGTCAGAGCATTTGTCATCCACTCAGCATTTACTAAAGCTGATCGTCCTTGCCTACAAGCGCTTTCGATCTGAGAGCGGTTCTCACGCTTATAAAGTTCACTCCAGCCCACACCTATCCTCAGCGTATTTACGCTGGAAATCTATACTAATCAGTTTAGTTTAGTGGATAATTTAAACTAAACCGATTAGTATAAATATGTCAAGCGCAAGCGTGTACAGGTTTCAATCTCCAATTTCGATCCAAGCCGGTTTCTCTCACGTTCTTATATTGGGGAGCCAGCGGTACGGACTGTAAACACGGACGCGCTGGCGATAGCCGTAGCCATATTCAGGATGGCGGCAGCGTGTCAACAAGCTTACCCAGAATCGACGATCGGGCAATTGGCCCTGTCCTAAGCTTGCTGACCAAAGGTATAAATTCATTGTTCAGCCTTGAGGAAACCACGACGGCATGAGACAGGCAAAGTCCAGGCGCACCGATCGAACACTTTCGGCGGAGAAGACGGAAGCGATTTTAGCGGGAGGGATGCAAGAATTTTTGGCGCATGGCTATGCTGCAACGAGCATGGATCGAGTTGCGCTTGCCGCGAAAGTCTCCAAGGCCACGGTTTACAATCACTTTCAGGACAAGGAACATCTATTCACAGCGTTAATTCAGCAACTCGTTGCCCAAAAATTTCGTGCGATCTTTGATGCTGCGGATGCTCAGGTGCTAAATGCTTCACCTCAAGTAGTACTGAAAGCATTTGCCAATCGAGCATTGGACACGATGATCAATGAACCACAGTTCCTTAATTTCATGCGCGTCATTCTGGGTGAGTCAGGACGATTTCCGCAGTTAGCCCACGCGTTTGTTCACAATATTGAGCAGGCAGCGTTCAGAAAACTCTGCCAGTACTTCACAAGCTGTCCGCATCTAAAATTTACTGACCCAGAAGCAACGGCGCGAATCTTTGTGGGCGCGATCGTGCATTTTCTCATTGTGCAAGAGATGCTGGACGGTAAAGCGATTATGCCGATGGAACGCGATCGACTGATCGATACTCTGGTGACCCTCATCCTGACAAACCAACCCGAACAACTCTGAATGAGGCGATGTCGTCTCAGAAAAAGGCCCATCAAGCGATCGTCACGGGTCATTAGCAGCGGACTAGCATCGCCAGTTCGATCTCATGGTCAGACCCCTTGCCTTCACGGTGTAAAGTGGTACACTTGTATGATCGATAGTACATTTGCTTTAAGTAAATGCGGCTGGATGTTGATGTGTGATCAACGCGCGCTGGATAACAAGCACTTTAACCACGGGCTAATCACCAACGTACGGGGTAGTTGAATGACTTTGGAGCAACCATTGGGTTCTGTCGTTCAGGGATCCCTGAGTCAGGGATTGGAGGTGCGATTGCATCCAGACGTGCTGGTTGAGGATATGCGCGTTGGCAAATTTCTGGTTGTGCAGGGGATGCGATCGCGCTTCTTTTGCATGCTCACTGACGTTTCCTTGGGAACCGGCAGTCCGCGCATTCTGGCGAATCCACCCGAGCCCAATAGCTTCATGCAGGAAGTGCTGGCCGGAACAGGGACGTTCGGCACAATTAATCTGACGCCAATGTTGATGTTTACGCCGGGAGCCAATCGCCAGGAGTCGATCGCCAAAAGTCAAGCGTCACCATCCCACTCAAAACGCACCCCTTCTAACGCAACACTCTCTTCCTATCAAGCCCAAACCAGTGCTGATATTGAATTGTTGCCTGTCAAAACCATTCCTGGGCACTTCAGCCAGGTGTATGATGCCAGCGAACAAGACTTTCGGGCCGTGTTTGGCTGGGAGGACGACCCGCATCGACGCAATTTTGCGATTGGGCAGCCGATCGACATGGCCGTTCCCGTCTGTATTGACCTCGATCGCTTTGTTGAACGCAGTAACGGCGTATTTGGTAAATCGGGCACAGGCAAGTCATTTTTGACCCGTTTACTCCTATCGGGCATCATTCGGAAGCAAGCCGCCGTCAATCTCATTTTTGATATGCACTCAGAGTATGGCTGGGAAGCCGCACGCGAGGGCAAACAGTTCAGTACCGTGAAGGGGCTGAGACAACTCTTTCCTGGGCAGGTGCAAATCTACACGCTTGACCCCGACTCCACTAAGCGTCGAGGGGTGCGAGATGCTCAGGAACTTTACATCAGCTACGACCAAATCGATGTGGAAGACTTGATGCTGGTGCGGGGTGAACTAAACCTGTCGGAAGCCAGCCTGGAAAATGCGATTATTCTGCGCAACGAGTTTGGTAAGGCCTGGATCACACGCCTTCTCGCGATGAGCAACGGCGAAATTCAGGAGTTTTGTGAAACCAAAATGGGCAGTAAGTCGTCAATCATGGCGCTGCAGCGAAAGCTGAATCGACTGGACGAATTGAAGTACATTCGCAATTCCTGCCCCCACAACTACGTTGGGCAAATCTTAGAGTCGATCGAAGCTGGCAAGCATGTCGTCATCGAGTTTGGCTCTCAGTCCAATTTACTGTCATATATGCTGGCAACCAATGTTATTGCCCGTCGCATCCACCACGCGTATGTGCGCAAAGCCGAGCAGTTTTTGCAGACGAAAAAGGTCAGCGATCGCCCGCGCCAACTGGTCATCACCATAGAAGAAGCGCACCGTTTTCTCGATCCAGCGACGGTCGGACAGACCATCTTTGGCACTATCGCGCGCGAAATGCGAAAGTATTTCGTTACCCTTTTGGTCGTCGATCAGCGTCCTTCGGGTATTGACAATGAGGTGATGTCCCAAATTGGTACGCGCATCACCGCCTTACTCAACGACGAAAAAGATATTGACGCCATTTTTACCGGCGTCTCGGGTGCACAAAGCCTGCGATCGGTGCTGGCCAAGCTCGATTCCAAGCAGCAGGCGCTCATATTGGGCCATGCCATCCCAATGCCAGTAGTTGTCAAGACCCGTCCCTATGACGAAACGTTTTATGCCGAAATTGGCGATCCAGCGTGGGAAGAGGTACCAAACTCGCTGCTGTTCAAGGTGTCCGAAGCCGCCAAGGCCGACCTGGGATTTTGAACGCTCAACACGCACCCAATCCGCTGGTACGTCGGACGCAGCCATCCAATTGCCACTGTCAACCGTATTCTTAGTAAGGGATCCAGATATCCTCCCCAAATGCAGCCACAGAAGTTCGGTTATCCCTCTCAAATGAGACTGTTCAAAAGCAAACAATCAAGCCACTATTAAATAAGTGAGGCATGATCAATGACGATCTTCTTGCTTGCCCGTATTACCGCCTGAGGACGAGTAAATCTTAAAACAATTGGAGTTTTAGGGCGATGCCTAAGTACGCAAATCACCCGGTCGGGTCATTCTAAAGGACGAAACCAAAGCAATTGCCTAGCGTCTATAATAGAGGCTACAATTAAACGCAAACTCATAATGATTCCGCCTTGGTGCGACTAGCCTGATTGCTTATCTAAGTCCTATGCTTCACCAGTGAGTGCACTTTTAACTACATAAACCGTCTAACCGTCGCAGACCTGCAAGAGGAATTTTTATTCGTTGAGCTTTTTCCCAGCAGCAACTCACTCGGTCATTCAGTCACCGATTTTTACATGAGTGATCTACCTGAGCTGGGAGCACTGACTCCACTACCCTAACGAATTTTTCGTAGGGTGACAATTTTTCGCTTCAGACACCGTTCCCTGTCCATTGTTTACGGAGTTCATACGCATCCATGACCACTGCCACCCCTAAGTCTAAGACCACAAAGTCCACATTTACGGCAGATATGGTTCGCACGTATTTGCACGAAATTGGTCGCGTACCGATGTTGACGCATGAGCAGGAAATCATTTATGGCAAGCAAGTACAGCAAATGATGGCACTGCAAGACCAGAAAGATGCGCTTGCCCAGAAACTCGAGCATGAGCCAACTGCAAAAGAACTGGCAGATCACGCTCAGATGAGTGAGGCCGACCTGAAAGAAGTGATGCTGCGCGGCCAGCGTGCCAAGCAAAAAATGATTGAAGCCAATCTGCGTCTGGTGGTTTCGATCGCCAAGAAGTACCAGAAGCGCAATCTGGAGTTTCTTGATCTCATTCAAGAAGGCACAATGGGGCTGGAACGCGGCGTTGAGAAGTTTGATCCCATGCGGGGCTACAAGTTCTCGACCTATGCTTACTGGTGGATCCGACAAGCCATCACACGCGCGATCGCCCAGCAAGCACGGACGATTCGGTTGCCCATTCACATCACTGAAAAGCTCAACAAGATTAAAAAAGTCCAGCGTGAACTGGCACAGCAGCTAGGCCGTAGCGCTACTGCGGCTGAGATCGGCGATGCGCTTGAGCTTGAGCCTGCCCAGATTCGCGAGTATCTGACGATCGCACGTCAGCCTGTTTCCCTTGATCTACGCGTTGGCGACAACCAAGACACAGAGTTGCAGGACTTGCTAGAGGATGATGGGCCGTCCCCAGAAAATTACATGGCGCAAGAGTCCTTACGTCAAGATCTGGAAACCTTGATGGCAGACCTGACTCCCCAGCAGCGTCAGGTCATTACGCTCCGCTACGGTCTGGAAGACGGTCACGAACTATCGCTTGCAAAAGTTGGTGACCGGCTGAACCTGAGCCGTGAACGCGTCCGTCAGCTTGAGCGGCAAGCCCTTGAGCATCTGCGCCGTCGCAAGGCAAACGTGCGGGAGTATCTCGCCAGCTAGTTGGGTGGTGAGCAGGCGCAGCCGAGCCGTTGAAATCATCCCGAGGGGAAGCCAGACTAAATCGCTTCCCCTTTTTTATGGCCAGACGCAATTGAAAATA
The DNA here is from genome assembly GCA_021323955.1 of Oscillatoriales cyanobacterium Centralia_MAG_596. GTDB lineage: Bacteria > Cyanobacteriota > Cyanobacteriia > Leptolyngbyales > Leptolyngbyaceae > Stenomitos. The sequence goes on from JAJPKC010000268.1 coordinate 4,964, forward strand.
GCGAATCCCTACCAATTTGATTGGGTACACTGAGTACTACCGTGTCTGTCCCACTGGATTCTTTACCAACATGAGAGACCGCATTCAGAAACTGACCGAAAACCTGGGTCAGACGATCGTTGGCAAACAGGATGCGATTCGGCTGGTACTCGTTGCGCTGATCTCCGGCGGCCACACCCTGCTAGAAGACGTCCCGGGTGTGGGCAAAACGCTGTTGGCAAAATCACTGGCGCGATCGATCAACGGGAAATTCCAGCGCATTCAATGCACGCCAGACTTGCTGCCAACGGACATGACTGGCACCAATATCTGGAATCCCAGTAAAGGCACATTTGAGTTTTTACCCGGTCCTGTATTCGCCAATATTTTGCTGGCGGACGAGATCAACCGCGCTACCCCTCGAACTCAATCAGCACTATTAGAGGTGATGGAAGAGCATCAGGTAACAGTAGACGGCGTTTCGCGTCAGGTTCCCGATCCATTCTTTGTCATTGCTACCCAAAACCCGGTTGAGTATCAGGGTACCTTTCCGCTGCCAGAAGCGCAGATGGATCGCTTTATGCTGTCACTCTCGCTGGGCTATCCGACGGAAACCGAAGAGCTGCAGATGTTACAAAATCTACAGGTGAGTGTGGGGATCGAAACATTGGCACCTGTCATCTCCGTAGCCGAAGTTCAGGAACTGCGTCGCCTGTCCTCGTTGGTTCATGTTGACCAGTCGTTGCAACATTACATGCTCAATCTGGTCCGAGCAACGCGTCAAGATGAAGACGTTACGCTTGGCGTCAGTCCAAGAGGCACAGTAGCGCTGCATCGGGCGACTCAGGCACTCGCATTTCTGGACGATCGCGACTATACCATTCCCGATGACGTAAAGTACCTGGCTCCACATGTACTGGCCCACCGCATGATCCCAAGCAGTGGTCGGCGGGCACGAACGATCGTCGATCGACTGCTCGGCACAACACCCATTCCTTAAAACGTAAATTCCTAAAATTAAAGAAAGATTTCACCAAGACGCGGGAAGCCATCAAAAGTTGATCGCCACAAATCATCTTTTTGTAGTACTATTGTACTAAATAATGGCAAAAGCCTCCCAAAGCAACCCCATTCTCAAGAGTGATGCGGAGGATTTCTGCTTGATTTAGCTGGTTATCCCCGACCATGGACGAACTTCAGGCACGCATTCGCGCGATTCGATCGCTGCAAACAGATATGAATCTGGCAAGACAGCCCGACCCGGACTTTGAGTTTCCGGTCGATACCCCGTTGCCCAGTGAGGCAAACGTCGTCGAACTGCCCAATCGGCAGGCTCAAATTGCCCCCCAGTCAGACACCGCTGCCACACCGCAGGCAAGAACCAAACGGAAGTCGGGTGCTTCCTCGCAAAAAGCGATGGCCGCCGATGCCTCTAAGACGTTTTCTTTCCGCCAGCTCCGAGAGAGCAATCAGCAACCGTTCATTGATGAACTCAAGCGGTTAGAAGCTCAGGCAGAACGGATTAATCAATTGCTAGCCGAACGGGCGCGAAAAAAAGCATACGCTGAACAGACGGGTGAATCAGCACAGGGCAAACCGTTGATTGCTAAGCGTAAAACTAACGATGCGTCACCACCAGCCGCTTCAAAAAAGAAATCTGCCCGGGGTACGAGACAGTCACAGCGATCGTCCCAACGGGAGATGCCCATCATGTCAACACTAGACGATGACAGCACTGAAGATTTAGAGGTGCAGGCCGAGCGCATCAAGCAAATGCTGGCAGATTTGGAAGCGGCGCTGATCCAGGGCGGCGCAACGCTAACGGATACTCGCTCGGAGACGGGCACAGCCGAGAATGCAATGGCCCCAAGCCTAACGATAGATCGAACAACGACCGAACCGTTCACTCCGCCAACGCTGCCACAGGCGACCACTCAAACGCCTCCGCCTGCGGGGAGCGATCCCCTGCCAGCGAGTATGCCCTCCATCGGCAACCGTAACCGTACACCTAATTTGGGGGTAGGGCCGGCTCATCCTGATGGGGAGGCAGATACACAAAAAGCCCAGCAAGAAGCTGTTGAAACTGCTCAAGCGTTACGGTACCTAGCCAATCGAGAGGTCGATCGCGAACGAATCAGTGCTCCAATTTCAGTCCCTCATCCCGATCTGTCTCGTCCCGATGGGCCACGCGCACGTCCATCCCGCCCTCCGTCCAAACCATTTACCCTTCAGTCCTATGGGAACAGGCTGCGGCGACTGCTGCAGATTCCACCAAAAACGATCGATCGCGTGGGCGATGCCATGCTGTGGATTGTGATGGCTGCCGTCGTCCGCGTTGGGGTGAGACTTTTGTTAGCAATGGTGCCAGTACTCGCCCCCGTTTTCAGCGTGCTGATGTTTGCGCCCGCCATTCTCGCGGTTTACCTGGCACTGTTTGTGCCCAGAGCAGGATTCGTGTCAGTCTATCGCCTATTTTTGCTGATGCTTGGGCTTCTGATTGGTGGTCGGCTGTAGTCAAAAGGATTGGATCGTGGATTTTTAGTAACCGTTTAGAACAGCGCTCAAACCAGTATTGACCCAATCTTGAGGAGGAAGAAGCATGGAATCTCCCAACATGGAATCGTCCAAAACAGAGCGATTCACGCCGAAACACTTGATGGCAGGGGGTACAGTACTACTGGCTTTTGGGTTGTTGCTAGATGTGCACAGTCTGCCGTCCTTTTTTAGCAGCAAGACGTCGGGTGAGCCTTGCCAAACGGTGGTTCAGTCGCAAACCAAACTATCAAAGCAGCAGGTTGCTCGCTTGCTAACGGTGCCCGAAGGCGACAAAAAACAAAAAGTACAGGAGATTTTGAAAGACCCTTACTGTAAGCTCAGCGATCTTCAGGTGCGAGCAGGCGCAACAGCCCAGCGGGAAGCCTATTCCTTAGAGTTTGATTCGCAAGCATGGTTGGTCATTCTTTATGAAGGCGACCAATACGCTGGCTACCGGTTTAACGTTCGATAGGGTCTGTGGGAACAAACGTCTCCCCGAAATTCTTATAGCCGTTATCTTCTATAGCGTGGCAGCAACGAGTCAGAATGCCGACCCAGGCTGGCTATTGCTGCCAATTGCTGTGTCTTGAGCGTTTTGAGCAGCGTGATCATTTCATCCACTCACTCCTGCCCAATTTCCCTTTTGTTCAGGATAATGTGGTGTTAAGGGTGTATAGCCATAAAAGGAGGACGGCGTTCACCCGCAAGCGTAAGTAACCAGGTGCATCGCTCAACCCGCTGGACGAATGACGATACATGATCGATAACAAAGGGCTGAGGGCTTATTAAAGATAGGCTGACTGCTTTCAAGCCTTAGTCGTACGTCGTTTGTGCAACGTTCATTCTGGTAATCGCACCCTGAGAGCATCTGTGACTGTCAAACTTCTGCACCAATTTTGGCATCGGTGGGGACGGCTAACTAATTTACCTGCAATCGTACTGGTGCCACTGGCGATCGGGACAACCAGTGCGGTTGTCACTGGAGCGCTGCTTGGTGTGCGCCAGCTTGGGTGGTTACAGCCGCTGGAATTGGCCAGCTATGACCAGATGGTGCAGAGTCGGCCTGATCAACCGCCCGATGCGCGGCTGCTGATTGTAGCGATCACAGAAGCCGATATTAAGGCCCAGAAGCGCTGGCCCCTTTCAGACTCGACGATCGCAACAGCGCTGCAAAAGCTACAGCAGCAAAACCCAAGAGTCATCGGGTTAGACCTATATCGCGATTTACCACAAGCGCCGGGAAATGCAGAGCTGTCTAAACAACTGCAGCAACCCAATGTCATTACCATCACCAAGATTCAGGATACAGATGATTTTGGCGTTGACCCGCCACCCGGTGTGCCCGCTGATCGCATTAGCTTCAACGACATTGTGAGCGATCCAGATGGCGTTATTCGTCGCAGTCTGCTGTTTGCCAATACCGATCAAGCTACGCTCTACTCATTCTCGCTGCGACTGGCGATCGCATACCTGCAACATCAAGGCATTGCGCCCCAATCGGGACTGCTTGATGAAACCAATTTGCGGCTGGGAACTGCTGAGTTTATTCCTTTAGAATCGACATCCGGCCAGTACCAAACGGTTGATGCTAGAGGCTATCAGATCTTGCTTAACTACCGTTCCCGCCGAAATGTAGCCCATCAGGTAACGCTAACGCAGGTATTGGATGGGACGGTAGATCCGAATTGGGTAAAAGACAAAGTCGTCCTCATTGGCACCACCGCTCGTAGTGCGAAAGACACATTCCTCACTCCCTATAGTCACGCCGAAGCGCAAACAGCTTCAATGCCCGGTGTTGTTATCCATGCGCAGGTAGTCAGTCAGTTTTTGAGCACGGTTCTGGATCACCAGCCGCTTTTCTGGTTCTGGTCTGATTGGGTCGAAGATGTGTGGATCTGGGTCTGGGTAGTGATGGGTGCGAGTCTCGCGTGGTCAATTCGGCATCCGCTGGGCCTATGTCTGGCCATTACGATCGCCACGACTGCGCTCCTGATAAGTTGTGACGCTATTTTTCAGCAGGAGGGATGGGTGCCCACTGCAGCACCCTTAGTGGGCGTAATTGTTGTTGCGACGCTGGCAGTTTCCTACCGCGCCCAACAGTCCCACCGTCAGCAGATGATGATGATGAAACTGCTGGGTCAGAATACCTCTCCCGAAATTGCAACAGCCCTCTGGAAAAGCCGCGATCGCCTCCTCAAGTCGGGCAAACTGCCCGGGCAGCGCCTGACAGCGACCATGCTATTTACCGACATTCGCAACTTCAGTACGGTTTCAGAACAAATGCTGCCTGAGCATCTGCTCGATTGGCTCAATGAGTACCTTGGTGCCATCACTCAAGAAGTCAAAGCCAGTCAGGGAATTATCAACAAATTTACCGGCGACGGATTGTTGGCCGTATTCGGCGTGCCCGTCAACCGGACAACCCCGGTTGAAGTCTCCCATGATGCCCGTTTGGCCGTGGAGTGCGCGTTGGCCATGGGCGATCGCCTCCAGCAGCTCAATCAAGACTGGCAGGCGCGGGGTTTACCCACAATTCAAATGCGCGTTGGGATTTTTACCGGCCCGATCGTCGCTGGCAGTTTAGGTGGCAAAGATCGGCTCGAGTACGGTGTGATTGGCGATAGTGTCAACATTGCTTCTCGCCTGGAAAGCTACGCTAAAGAACGCCAATCAGGGGTCTGCCGCATTCTCATTGCCAGGGAGACGCTGGTTCATTTGCAGGACATCTTTGTGGTCGAGCCGTGGGGACGGTTAGCACTCAAAGGCAAGCAGCAGACCGTGGACGTGTATCAAGTGTTGGGGCGCACCGAAAATAGCCGCCCAGACAGTACGGAGTCATAGCGCGATCGCGTAAAGAAACGTGTTATTAGGAACATTAAACTCGTTATTACGGTCGCCATCTCCAACCGCTCGCGGTGCTTAAACGCTTCTATCAGGGTAATCCAGGGTTATTAAACAAAGACCTTCCGTAGAGGATAGTTTCTCGACGGTAGCTATCAATACACGTCATTGGTTGAGTTTATACATCGATTGACTACTTTCAGCCTTATTGGAATCTCATGGCTCTCCCCAAACAGTATCGAAAACGACTAACGGCCTGCCTATCTGCCGCTTTAAGCCTAGCCGTAACCAGCACACCGCTGCTGGCGATCGCACAAGAATATCATCCACCCCAACGTGGCATCCCAGGCCGACGCGAAGGCGCTGGAACCCGTGGCACCTGTCTGCATGGACCAAAGCTGTTAATGGCTCTCACGCCCACTGATAGCTTCAGCACAACCATGTCTACCAACCCCACATTTTTTTGGTATGTCCCTAACACAAAAGCACAGACCGCAGAATTTGCGCTTTTAGATGACAACGATGCAACCCTTTACAAAACCACCGTTCCGCTCAGTGATACACCTGGAGTCGTTGGATTTAGCCTTCCTGCTGCCGTTACCACGTCAGTCTTGACGCCTGGGAAAGATTACCACTGGCAATTTTCGATCGTGTGTAATCCCGACCAGCCGTCGTTTAATCCGTTTGTTGAAGGTGTCGTGCAACGCGTGAAGCCCAGCACGGCGCTAGTCAATCAGCTTAAAAAGGCAAGTCTGCGCGAACGGCCATCAATTTATGCGGCGGCTGGTATCTGGCAAGACGCGATCGCCAGTATTGCCCAACAACGCTGCACGAACCCACACGATCAGGACCTCGTGGCAAGCTGGGCACGTCTGTTGGAGTCTGTCCAACTCAGTGACTTCGCAGCAGAACCACTGTTAATGACCTGTCCCAAACCCGCCGTTAAGCCTCGCCCCTAAAGATTGCGACCCCGTCCTGTGTCTGTTCATTGCCATCGCGCCTCTCTATCAGCGATCGCTGCACACCCAGCGGGAGTGGGCCTATCCAGCATCTCTGCAGACAGCTTTGGCTTTCACCGCGGGTTGCGTTAGGCAACGGTAGAGCCAGTGAACTTGCAGCACCAGTAAACCTCCCAGCGCCAGCAGTAAGATACCCACAATCGGCAGGTAGGAT
>JAJPKC010000094.1 GCA_021323955.1 Oscillatoriales cyanobacterium Centralia_MAG_596
CGCGATCGCGACTGGCGTGACCGTGACTCAGACCGTCGCGATCGCGACTGGCGTGACCGTGACTCAGACCGTCGCGATCGCGACTGGCGCAACGATCGTCGCTACGACTCAGACCGGCGTAGCAATGACTGGCGTAACTCCAATCAACAAAACTCTCGTAATCGAGTCTGGATTCCAGGCCACTGGGAACGGGGCTTTTTGGGGATTGGCCGCAAGTGGGTGGCGGGTCACTATGACGATCGCTAACAGGCCTCAACCGTTAGCTTAATGTCGTAACGTCACGCAGTTCCCGAGTTGCCCCCGCACAGGTGAGGCAGGTGACAGATGCCCGCCTTGTAGCAAGCCTTTGCTCACTGCTTCACCGCTACACCAGACGGAAGCGGTATTGCCGTTAAACCAGCAACAGCAGCATATTTGAGGACAGCCAGGACATTTGAGGACAGCTCAGACATCCTTTTACCGGCTATGCGCTCCGCTATGAACGTTACGAAAATGTTGCGAAATAGAATTCAGGGTGTGCCAGAGAAGCTGGCCTGCAAAGTGCAGAGTCTATTCTGGTCGGATCGATCGATGGCTATAGCAATTTCCAGTAACAACGCCTCGTCACGGGTCATTCGTCATTCGTTAGCCGCAGCATGTAGTAGCAATGACCCGTGACCCACGACAAACCTCAAGGGACTGTACTTCACTTGAGTAAGAACCGCTATAAGTCCTGTTCATAAGGGTTTGAGGCTGCTACACTGCATACGGCGATCAGTGAAAACCCTGAAGATTCATCATCTTCGGCTTTGTTAAGCTTACCCATTACGCAGATCAAAGAACGGTGCCATGAACGGACGATCAGGCATGAGCGGACGATCAGAAAAGTTGGTCAAGGGTGGATTCGCCCTGGCGCTGCTAGTGCTCTGCGGCGTGGGTTGGGGAGCCTATATGAGTGTGCAACGTCTCACAGCGAGTCGACAGTTAGTTGAGCACACCTTTGAAGTTCTAGAAGCAATTAACAAAACCCTGAACGGCACGACGGTCGCTGCGACTGGGCGATATGGCTACTTGATGAATCGGCAAAAAAACAATCTAGAAGACTATCAGATTGGTGCCAGAGCATCCAGAGACGGTCTCGCAGCCCTTCGGAGGTTAACGCGCGATAACCCAATCCAACAATCGCGGATCGTCAAAGTGGAGCCATTAATCTTAGAGCGATTGGTGTTGCTACAGCAGTCGATCGACCTGGTGCAGCAGGGGCGATCGCAGGCCAGCGTTCAGGCCGATCTGACGAATCAAGGGTTTCGATTGGGGCGGGACATTCGGACAATGCTCAACCTGATGGAGGATGAGGAACGCCGCCTCTTGCAACAGCGCAAAGCCGCGATCGACGAGAGCATTGAGCAAGCAATCCTGCTGAGCGGAATCGGTTATGTGATTGGATTCAGTTTGCTCAACGGTGTTTTTTGGCTGCTGCAAAAACAGATCCGCATTCGCCAACAGGCAGAAGCCGCGCTCCGACAGTCATACGAGCAACTGGAAACAAGAGTGCAGGAACGTACAGCCGAACTATCTCAAGTTAATGCATTGCTGCGTAGCGAACTCATTGAGCGCAAGCAGGCAGAACACGCCCTATCAGAAAATGAAAAGCAGCTTCGCACGATCACAAATGCGCTGCCAGTGCTCATCTCATATATTGATGCTGATCACTACTTTCGTTTCAACAATCAAGCCTACGAACAGTGGTTTGGCGCAGCCTGGAAGGGCATTTGTGGCCAACACCTGCAGCAAGTGGTCGGCGAGTCTGCGTATGAGGCCATCAAGCCATACGTCGAAGCCGCGCTGTCGGGGCAAGCCGTCGCCTATGAAAGTCTGCTGTCCTACAAAAATGGTGCAACCCGCTGGATCAGCGCGGAGTATCTCCCTGACTTTGGGGAGCAGGGAACCGTCAAGGGCTACTTCGCTCTGGTGAGTGACATTACCGATCGCAAGCGGGCCGAACAAGCGCTCCAGCAGGCAAAGGACGAGTTGGAGATCAAAGTACAGGAACGAACGGCAGCATTGAAGCAGCTAAATGAAGATTTAGTGCGCTCTAATCAAGAACTGGAACAGTTTGCCTACGTGGCTTCTCACGATCTACAGGAACCCCTACGAGCCATTACGGGCTACACTCAACTACTCGTGCAGGACTACCGCGATCACCTCGATCGCTCCGCTCAAGAGTACGCCGATTACATTGTGGATGGGACGATGCGAATGCAGCAGTTAATTCACGACCTGCTGCTCTACTCCCGCGTGGGGACGCGCAACCTCGTCTTTAAGCCGACGGACTGCAATGCAGTGCTGGAGCAGGTGCTTCAGCATTTACAGGTCGCGATCGCAGAACGTCATGCTGTCATCACCCATGACGATTTGCCCACCGTGAACGCCGATCAAACTCAACTGGTTCAGCTCTTTCAAAACCTGGTGGGCAATGCCATCAAGTTCTGCCGCGAGGATACGCCCCACGTGCATATTCGTGCAGTCAGGAGACAGGATGGAGACAGGGATGCCGCGAGTTTAGAGGACTCATTGCTCGCCACAGGCCATGCTGGCGCAATGGCGGCTGCACCGTTAGCCGCTTCGCCACACCCCGCACCCGACCGCAAAGCAGAAGACAGCTATACCCCTCATCCCGATTGGCTCTTTGCCGTAGAGGATAATGGTATCGGTATTAAGCCCCGCTACCTTGATCGCATCTTTGAAATCTTCAAACGACTCCATACACGTAGTGAATTTCCCGGCACTGGCATTGGTCTCGCAATCTGCAAAAAGATTGTCGATCGCCACGGCGGGCGCATCTGGGCAGAGTCAGAACCAGGTATTGGTACGACCTTTTACTTCACAATCCCCCACTATGCCCCTACAAATATTGAACTCAGTCGAGATCTTGTTGATTGAAGACTCACCCAGCGACGCTAATCTCACCATTAAGAGTTTTGAGCAGGCAAAAATTACCAATTGCCTCCACTGGATGGAAGATGGTGAAACGGCGATGGCGTACCTGCGACAGCAGGGTGAGTATGCGCACGCCTCTCGTCCCGACTTGATTGTGCTGGATTTAAACTTGCCGGGGATGGATGGGCGCGAAATTTTGGCTGAGATCAAAGCCGATCCAGACCTTAAACGCATTCCGGTTGTAATTCTCACCACTTCAACGAACGAAAAAGATGTC
>JAJPKC010000062.1 GCA_021323955.1 Oscillatoriales cyanobacterium Centralia_MAG_596
CTAGACAGCACGGGCGGACATCTGTGCCAAGAGTTGATCGGCTCGATCGCCAACAAGTTACTTGCCGACAGACGTTTCAACCTTGCTGCCTTTGCCGGGTAGCAGTTTCCAGCCGAGCACACTCTTCAGGTAAACGCCACCAATCGTGACGAGAAACAGCACATAGCCAACGGCCTGCACGACATAGAGCTTGTCTTCATAGCCAAACAGCGTGTGCAGGATCACGCCTGGAAACTGGTTGTCGGGTAAAACTTTGCTGGTGTTCCATACCATTGGTCCCAGGATGCAGGAGGGAAATTTGGTAAATCGCTCGTAGTAGACGCACAGTTGCTCAGACTGCCGATCCATCGTAGCGAGAGTGTTGACAGCAACATCAAAATGACCCAACGCCGAAACCACCAACCCTGCCACGATCAGCAGCAGGAAAATACCCATGACCAGAAAAAAAGCGCGGAGGTTGATCTTAACCCCCCACTTAAAGAGTAAAAACCCGATCGCGATCGCGCTGAGAATGCCGGCAGTCGCGCCCATTGCGGGTACCAGTCCCTGCTGAAATTTAGCCGCAATGAACAGTACGGTTTCAAATCCTTCTCGGAGCACGGCAAAGAAGATGAGACCAAAGACCCCCCATCCGGCTGTATTGTCACCCTTCAAGGTTGCCCCGATCGCGCCTTCAACCTGCGACTTCAGCAGGCGTGCCTGTTGCGTCATCCAGACCAGCATCCAGCTCAGCATGGCGATCGCCGCAACGCTGAACACACCTTCCAACAATGGTTCGAATATGGGCGCATACTTCTGGTTGGAGCTTCCCAACGCTTGAATGATCCAACCAAATAAGATGCCCACCAGGGCACTTACGACCAATCCACCGGCAATCCCAGCGTAGACCCAGCTGTTGAGATGGGATTGTTTTGCCTTCTTAAGATAGGCCAGCACAATGCCAACTACCAGCGCTGCCTCTACCCCTTCGCGGAGGGTGATGATAAAAGTCGGTAATGCAGAGCTAAAGTCCATAGGGATGTTCGGAGAGAGTTGAATGAGAGTCGTCAGTGCGCAGCGCTTACAAGGCGTATAACCGATGTCTGACCATCACGGCTCGCGATGAAGCGCCGCAAATGAGCGTGTCGTTTCGTTGCTTTCCTTAGCTTAAGAGGTCTTTACGGCTTTTTGCGTGTCAATCTCAACGGTTTTAATGAGTTGAGAAACCTGGGTTGGGGTTTTGATCGCTGTGGCGGGAGGAATGGGCGCTGGCCAGACGGTTGTGAGTTCGGCTAGCGTCTGCTGAATTGCTTTGTGAGTATCAGGGCTTTGCTTTTCGATCGACGCGGCAACGCCCTTGTAAAGATCGTTGGCATACATGACAAACCCGCGTGAATCCTGGTACTCGATCGCCTGTGCAATCTTGCCGTTGGCTACTGCCGCACCGTACTCTGAGTTTGCTGTGTCGAGCAGTCCATTCACAACCTGAAGCACAAAGCCAGGGGATTGGCGCTCTGCACTGGGTATGGCGTTGATTGCCGCATCGATCGCCTGCATTGATGCTTGGAACTCGCTGCTTACCCTGGCAGAATCCTTGGCACCAGCCTTGACTAAATCTTGGAGAGCGATCAGCGTGGTCTTAAACTCCTTGACGTTGCGTTCCTGAAGCTGGTCTTCAACATCCGCGTAAATCTCCTCGACTGGGTGACCAATATGCGGTTCTGCTTGTGCCGGTTTTTGCAGATCGAGTAGTTCCTTGGCGACTAGCAAATGGCCTTTCATCAAGCCCAGTTTGGTCATGTAGTCCACATCTTTCGCTTCTCCGGTCAGCACCACATCTTCGACCGTTACCTGATCTTTAATCTGATCAAACTGTGCCTGCGTGATCACATTTTTTGATACCAACTCTTCAGGTTTACCGTAGGGGCGACTGGCCTGAATCTTGTTTGACAGTGCCGGCACCCCCAGCTTGGCCTCAAACTTATCAAGTTGCGACAAGATCGCCGTATTGATATTGATTTTGGATGCCCCACCATGCATCGTGCTGTTCATTGCCATGCTGCTTTGGACAGGTGACGGATTGGCAGGTGCAGAAGCGGTATCGGGTGTTTGCCCACTGCAAGAAACGAGTACAGTCAAGCTCATTGATGCCAGCAGGAGCGCAAAAAATCTGAAAATAGACATGACTTGTATCCAAAAATTTTCAATAAATGCCGACTGGAAACGCGGCCTGAGTCAGCAATGTCACGATCGAGCAGACGCACGGATGCCGTCAGTACGAGTATGACGTTTCACGGAGCGATCGCGGATGATCCCTGGAGAACGGTCTGGCAACCCACCCGGTTTGCTGATCAGCACCATTCTCAATCGTAGACTTGAGAAACCTTATTGCCAGTAATTCTTAGTAAGGGTGGTGACGCTTATTCTGACGGTTCCCGCGGGTACTTGTCAATAAAATTCCCAAAAAGCTTGAGAAAGATTCCTAAAAAGTTTGACATCTGGTGTACTCACAAAACAGTCAGTGCACCGGGATGTAGCGGTGCGCACTCATCGAGACGGATACTGCCCTGTGTCAGGGGCGAGCGCGCAATCTTAAGTCGCGGCAGAGTCAATAACGTCAAATAGGCCCATACAGCCAGCTTCTGCGATCCCATCCTGATGGGGGTGGAACATAAACTTGCCAGGGTAGCGGTAAGAAAATTCCAGAATGTGTCGCTCAGCGGTTCCCATCGTAATGACATCCGTTTCCTCATCGGGTTGCAGATGCCGCCCCGTACGATACACCTGAAACAGATTAGCGTGGAGATGAAAGGTTGCCACTGGATCAAACTCAATCATGTTCAGCACGTATAGCCGAATCAGTTGATCCTTTTGAATTTGGATGGGATGCTCCATGTAGTAATGAGGCATCCCGTTAAATGCGTAAAGCTCATTTTTCTGATCGTCGTTGATGTCATAGCCCGCCATGATCAGCACCATTTCGTCCGCTGCGGGTCGCGGTTTTGGCGGATCAACGATGAACATCCCATACAGCCCTTTACTAATGTGCCGCGTGACTGGTGCAACGTGGCAGTGGTATACATGCACCCCAAACGGTTCGGCATCGAATTCGTAGATAAATACGTTGCCATTACGAACCGGCTTCACACCGTCCATTCCCGCTTCGTGAACGCCATGAAAGTGCAGTGAGTGGGAGTGTCCAGCACGGTTGTAGAAGATCACCCGAATGCGATCGCCTTCGGTTGCACGAAAGGTTGGCCCGGGAACCTGCCCGTTTAGATTCCAGGTAATGAACGAGGTGGCCTGGTTGAGCTGTACGGTCGAAGTGCGCGCTTCTACCCGAAACTCACGGACTGTGCGACCGTTTTCAGTGGTTACGGTACCGTAGTCAAACTGGCGCAGCGTCTTCAGAGGGGTAAATCCCTTTGGTTCTGTTGCTCCCTGGTCAACATCGGCTGGTACATGGACAGGCCGCGAACGCGGTTGCCACAGTGGACGCAGGGCAATTGCGCTGCCTGTCAATCCAATCCCTGCCAGACCAGCCTTCAACAACGTGCGCCGATTCCAGAGATCAGCTTTATTCAATGCAGAACGATCGGACATAGGGTTAAACAGCCGTTTCTTAGATGAAGTTAAAAAAGAAGCTTGTTGATAACAAGTCGCAAAAAGAGCTTGACAACAGTGCAGTATAAAGGTTACTAAATCTTATTGTCAATTATTCTCATTTAGCTCTGCGTGACTGGCCGCAGTGTCTGTTGATCCCAGTTCATCCCGGCTTAGACCGGGTCGGTCATCATTAGATTACCCAATCGCCCTATTGAAGGCGGCATCACGATCGCAGCCGCCAGTCGTGATCGTGCCGATTGACCTGAGAGTGGGGATCACGCTCAGCCGTGGTTACCCTATGCTGGTTCCGGCTCGTGTTGGGAAGCGATCAACCACTCATCGTTTGGTCTGCCGGTTAATGAAAGATCCAATAATCATACGCTCGAAGCATCTTGCAGTCGTCTGCGAGATGACAGCGTTCTCGTGAGTAAACAAAGGTGTGAGGAAACCGTCTCCATGTCGCAATTACTGATTCATTCCCTGCTGCTGAGTCCTGCTATTCTCAGTGTGGCAGTGACTGCTATGGCTCAAATACCCCAAACGATTCCCAGATATTCGCAACCAGCACTGGTGAGCACTCGTACGCTCAGCGATCGGCGCGCCACGCCACGTACACCTCGCCCCAGTTCCAGCAACGATCGCGTCTTATCAAGCTCAGAATTAGCCCCGCCTTCCACCCCGCTATCCACCAGCGATCGTTCATCTGCTGCCGCCTGGGAACAAGTAACATCCGTGTCGCAGCTAACAGATGTGCAACCGACGGACTGGGCCTTTCAAGCGTTGCAATCTCTGGTTGAACGCTATGGCTGTATCGTGGGGTATCCCGACAAAACTTACCGGGGCCAGCGAGCATTGACTCGTTATGAGTTTGCAGCAGGGCTGAATGCGTGCCTCGATCGCGTCAATGAACTGATCACGGCAGGCACAAGTGATCTGGTAAAGAAGGAAGACCTGGCGATTTTGCAGCGGCTTCAGGAAGATTTTGCGGCTGAGTTAGCAACGTTGCGCGGTCGGATCGACAGCCTGGACGTTAGGACAGCCACTTTAGAAAAGCAACAATTTTCCACCACCACGAAGCTCAACGGTGAGATTGTCGCTGCTGTGGCAGGCGTAGCGGCAGGCAACACCGTGAATGGCTACGCTGTCCAGAAGAATACAATTCTGGGCGATCGCATCCGGCTCAACTTTGAAACCAGTTTTAACGGTCGGGACTTGCTCAGAACGCGGCTACAAGCCTTTAATCTCGATGCCTTTTCGGGTACCTCGACCTTTACACCAGAAGGCGATCTGCGCCTCGCCGGCGGTGCTTTTGGAAGCGGCAGCAACAATAAAGTTGCGATCGATCAACTGCTGTACTCATTTCAATTGGGGGAAAACACCTCCGTGAATATCGATGCCAACAATGGCGCGATCGACGATTACACAGACACCGTTAACCCATATTTCGACGGGGATGGGAGTTCTGGTGCGCTATCTCAATTTGCCACGCGCAATCCGATTGTTTACCTCGTGAATGGAACAGGTGTCGGCATCAGGCAAAAGTTCGGGGCCAACCTGGAACTCAGCGTTGGCTATTTCGCTGGCAATGCGGCTGATCCAACCGCCAAGAATGGGTTGTTTAACGGGCCTTATGGCGCTTCAGCCCAACTCACCATCAAACCCAGCGATCGCCTCAAAATTGGTCTAACTTACATCAATGCCTACAATGCTGACTTCACGTTTAATGGCAGTACCGGCAGCAACCGTGCCAACCTGCGCTCTGCACTGTTGCATAATCCCAACCTGCCAGTCGCGCTCAGCCCATTTGCGGGGGTGAGTATTCCAACAGCCAGCAACGCCTTTGGCATTGAAGCCTCATTCCAAATCCATCCTAAAATTGTTCTCAATGGCTCAGTGGGCTACACACAGACTCGTACCCTGTCTTCCGCTGGTGGCATACTGCCCCGAGGGGATCTGGACATCTGGAACTGGTCAGTTGGACTGGCGTTTCCCGATCTGTTCCGAAAAGGCAGCATCGGCGGGATCTTGGTGGGTATGGAGCCCAAGCTTACCGGCGCAAGCGCGGCTTTAAGAAATGTGATTGGTGTCGATCGGGACACCTCAATTCACGTTGAAGGGTTCTACCAGTTGCAACTGACAGACAACATTGCCATTACGCCTGGAATTATCTGGCTCACGTCACCCGACCATAACAGCACCAACGAGGATATTGTGATTGGCGTCATGCGAACGACATTTACGTTTTAAGCGTCAATTTAGACGACCCGATGAAAGTGAGGGCAACTACGGCCCTTGCCTAGCCAGTTGGTAGAGACGGTGTTAGAGCAGAAAGGAATATCTGCGTACCGCCTTCAGTGGCGAATCTCAAGATTGAGAACGTAATGTCCAAGGGGCATTTTGGCTGTCCAAAGCTCATACTCAACGCGGAGAAAGTTCGGCAGTGGCTTTCCTGCCAGCGTTAAGTCACGGGTGAAGTTTTGCAGATGAAACTGCATAGGCGGCTGGTCGATTTCATTTTGCAGCCAGTATTGGCTCGGGCCATACACCCCACGGTGCCAGCAATGACGATAGCTAAATTGCCCCTGCCCCTGCATGGTTAACGTGACGCGGTAGGGCGAAAACTCTAGCCATAGTAACCGTGGAGTGGTAACGGGTGGCGCTGTTGTCACGTCTTGCCCGATCGCGACCCGATCACGATCGGGCAAGACAGTCGGTTCTGTCATCAAGAGATGAAACTGTTCCTGATCCTTTTGGTAGAGCGTGCCAACCGTTTCAACACCTGACCAGACCGGCAAATCGGTTGCAGTCAGCAATAAACAGACAGATTTGCGGTGATGAGCCTGCATAAATTAACTCTACTCGCGATTAGTGGCGGCAGAAGGCGGTACGATCGCTAACGCAGTCCCAAGTCAGTGTATCTGATCCCCATGCCAGTGCCGAACGTGATTTCGTTGAATACTATTGCCGATCATCATGCCCTTGCCATTGCCCCTCCAAAAGATGGACTGGTGCTGAGCGGGCGGATTCGCGTTCCTGGCGATAAGTCAATCTCCCATCGTGCTTTGATGCTGGGTGCACTTGCAGAAGGGGAAACAACGATCGCTGGGCTACTCCTGGGCGAAGATCCGCACAGCACGGCTGACTGTTTTCGGGCAATGGGGGCGCAAATTTCAGACCTCAATACCGAGCATGTGCGCGTCCAGGGCATCGGTTTAGGGCAATTGCTGGAACCGAACGACGTGCTCAACGCGGGTAATTCCGGGACGACCCTGCGCCTCATGCTGGGCATTTTGGCATCCCATGCTGGACGCTTCTTCACCGTCACAGGCGATCAGTCCTTGCGATCGCGCCCCATGTCTCGTGTCGTGCAGCCGTTACGCCAGATGGGGGCCGATATCTGGGGACGGAAGGATGCCGGGTTTGCACCCCTTGCGGTGCGAGGGCAGTCTCTGCGACCGATTCACTATCATTCACCGATCGCGTCGGCCCAGGTGAAATCCTGCATTCTACTGGCGGGGTTGCTGACCGAAGGTTCAACGACGGTGACCGAGCCTGCTTTATCACGCGACCACAGCGAACGAATGCTGAAGGCATTTGGAGCCGACCTGACTGTAGACCCAGAAACGCACAGTGTTACCATTCATGGCCCCAGCAGGCTGCATGGCCAATCCGTTATTGTTCCAGGTGACATTAGCTCTGCGGCCTTCTGGCTCGTTGCGGGGGCGATCGTTCCCGGTGCTGACCTGCTGATCGAGAACGTTGGCGTAAATCCCACACGCACAGGGGTGCTGGACGCCCTGTGCCTCATGGGTGCGGACATTACACAGGAACAGCCTCGCCTCGTTGCGGGCGAACCCGTGGCTGATTTGCGCGTCCGCTATGCGGGCACAGGCAACCACCCGCCACTGCATGCCTGTACGCTTGGGGGCGATTTGATCCCACGTTTAATTGATGAGATTCCGGTGCTGGCGGTTGCAGCGACTTTTGCGCAGGGAACCACCGTAATTCAGGATGCGGCCGAACTGCGCGTGAAAGAAAGCGATCGCATTGCCGTGATGTCCAATCAGCTGAACCAGATGGGGGCACACATCACCGAGCGATCAGACGGGATGGAAATTGTCGGCGGTACGCCACTGCATGGGACAGTGGTTGATAGTTACACCGACCACCGCATTGCAATGAGTTTGGCGATCGCGGCCCTCAGGGCTGCCGGGACGACCACAATTCAGCGAGCAGAAGCCGTTGCCGTGTCATACCCCGACTTTGTGCCAACGCTCAAGCGGATTTGTGACGGATAGATGAGCTTCAGTGCATGGAAAACCACGAATTACAACCGCTGCTATAACCGCTCTGGAGCAAGCTGGAGTAAATTCGCAACCGTGCAAAGCTGCTCAAACAGGCCAATGGTGGCAATTAGCTCCAATTGCTCATTGGCCTCTAAACCGGTATCATCCAGCGCCTGCGTCGTCTCCTGATATAGCGTTTGCCGCTGACTCGTGGTGAGCCGGCTACTGGTTGTGCGGTTGACGATCGCAAGGGACGTAAACCGCAGTACAGCAAAGGTGGCGTGACTAATTTCGGCGGCAGCAAAATTTCCTCGAGCAACCGCTGCCAGCGTCATCGGCTCAACGTTTTGATGCCTCAAGCTGTGTAGATGAATAGTGCGCACATAGTCACAGTGCGTCGCGTGGGCTACAATCAAACCCACCATTTCTTTCAAAACTCTTGGTAAATCGCCCTGTAGAATCAGCGCTTGATATTGGCCCCAGATGTGGGTCAACAGTGACGGCTGGGATTCCAACAACTGAAATAGTTGCGGTACCAGCCCGCCAAATGTTTGCTCAATTTGTTCGAATGTTCGTTGAGCAGAAGCGCTGCCAAAAGGAGAAGTTGCCTGAAGTTGCATTGTTTGGCCCCGGTTGCCATAAGGTTCACGCAGCAGGTCAGTGATGAACATTGCACAGACAGCCATCTCTCAAATCAGGTGTTACGCGATCGGGTACAAACGTCCCATGCACCTATGCTTGAGATGCCGAACGATATTCGTTACGTCATATAGCGGAGGCACGTAACACAGCTTTTGGATCTGACGACCGTAATACAAAAATTACGCGTACAATTTCATGCAGCGACTTGCTGATTGACATCGTTCTGAGGAAGCAGCGATTGCAGCGGGGGCACTGGTTCAGCCTGGAACAGCAAATTCTAGCAGAGTCTTCGGTTTTAGCAGAGTCTGAGGCTGTTGAATGGCTGAAAAAACGCGTAGAGGAAAAACGTACAAACGCCAGTGAGATCAGCTTCAAACGGAGTGAAATCAGATTGCAAACAAGTGATTTGTTCCAACATTATAAAGCTGACTGTTAGGCGCGGGGCAAACGTTGTCTCAGCGTAATATCAGGGAATAGAAAGCGAATTTGGCGTCAAGACTCTCGGCAGGGGCTACAGTGGTTAAGGCGATATCGATGCTGACAATACCAGATCATAAGTGGTCGCGATCGCTCTGTCAGACACCCTTATCATTCCCTTTCGTAACCTCCAACGAGATCATTTAGCAGAAAACGTCTGCTCGAGCTAAACATCCTAAGCCTGCACTCACTAAGTTAACAGCCTTTGGAGAAAGAGTAAAATTCTAAATTAAGGTTTACTTCTTATTCATAAATATGTCTCTCGCGTAGGGCGAATTAAGCAATATCAAAATATGATTGAACGAAGATCCCAACCAATACTTGAGCAGGGAATTTCGATCGTCTTAATTCATCAATCGTTGATTGTCAGTGCAACTAATACTTGAACTCAATACTAGATGGTTTATAGGAATCTATGTCGCGAACATAGTTGCTTTAACGTATTTTTACTTTATCTTTGCTTAACCTTTATTTGTATTAGCTGAAACGGCATTTTAAGCGACCAGCATTACTGAAGGAACAGCCGCTAGTTGACTGCCAGCTTGTGTAAAGCCGACGGTTTCGCTGATCGTCTACCCGTAACTAAAAATCCGAACTTATAAAACGGCCTTCTCAAAGCGGGGCCGAACATCCTTGAAGTCAACTCTAAGAGACTTATACGTAAGCTTCTATCGATATGCAGGCGGCTTTGAGCACTCATCAAAGTGTTGTCAATCCATCCATCAGAGTATTAGTGCCAGAACCAGTGAGCAATTACGTATTTCTAATGCCAGGGTTCGTTCGTCAACTGATGCTGTTGGCGAATGTGCTACACGTAATCTGGCTCAGGTGCAAGTGCGGCGAA
>JAJPKC010000297.1 GCA_021323955.1 Oscillatoriales cyanobacterium Centralia_MAG_596
ACGACGCTCTTCCGATCTGGCAGCAACAATGCCATCGTTGATCTCGAAGCTGGTGACTTTGCCATTTTTGGCATAACCACGACCACGACTCAAGCGACCCGCATCCGAAAATTGCTCCATCGCTTCGATAAATTTCTGTCCCCACCAGGTTCGACTAAATTTGCTCATGAGTACTTTGCTCAATCAATGCGCTATGAAAGTGATTTTCGGATGGTAGTGCGGAACTCAATGACCGCATCCAAGGGTTCAGTTGATTGAATCGATGTTGCAAGTAAGGTAAGGTCTAAGTCGGGTAAACACTCACTGCGATCGATTAACTCATAACCTTCTTCTCGTAAGTGATAAACGGCAAAATTTCCCTTTTGCCAAAACCAAACTTCGGGCACATTCAGACCTTGATAAATATCTAATTTGTTGATGCCACCGCTAGTTTGGATAACTTCAATGGCAATATCAGGAAACGCTTTATCGGTGCCGACACAAAATGAGACATCGGGTTCTGCCCCCCGACGGTTTGCTTCACGCTTGAATGTGGTCGATCCCAGGCCATAAAAGCGAGTGCGAGTTTCTTCAAAATAGACGCTTAGTAGTCTGGAAATGTTTTCTTTACTCACCTCATGTTTACGTCCCGGCATGGTGATTTCAAGGGTGCCTTCAAGATAGTGAACCCGTAAACCTGGAAAGTCATCGCCCAGATCAGCCAGTAACGCTTCATATGCCTGCCAGCTCACATGGGTGATGGTGTATTGCTGGTCAGTTGCGTCTGAAATCAATTCGGGGTGGTCTTTGAGTTTGTCAACTAAATCAAGGTTCATAGGTCATGTCGGGGGACTGGTTCTCACTGTTTTGATTTGCCAACGTCATTCCATAATGGCACTTTTATTTAAGGCGATGAGTTTCTTGAAGGCGTCGTTATCTAGTTCCGTGAGCCACGATTCATCGGCACCCACGATCGCACCGGCCAGCTTTTTCTTGTCTTCAATCATTTCGTCAATGCGTTCTTCCAGCGTCCCCATAGCCACAAATTTGTGGACAAAGACATTCTTTTTCTGCCCAATCCGAAACGCGCGATCGGTCGCCTGATCTTCGACGGCTGGATTCCACCAGCGATCGAAATGAAAGACATGATTGGCTTTGGTCAGCGTGATGCCGACCCCCCCGGCTTTGAGCGACAGGATAAAGACTGAAGGTTCCGTTTCGGGGTCTTGAAATTCAGTGATCATCTGCTCTCGTTTTTTGCGAGAGGTACTACCAGAAAGGTAATAGGTGTTGTAATGGCAGGTCTGGCGCAAATACTTTTCTAACGCCTGCCCCAGTTCGGTAAATTGAGTGAAGATCAGCATACTTTCGCCTTCATCAATGACTTCTTGCACCATTTCGCTGAGGCGAGTCAGCTTGTGCGATCGCTCGGGCGTAAAGTCACTACCATCCTGTAAAAACTGCATGGGATGGTTACAAATTTGCTTTAACTTAGTCAGCGTTGCCAGAATCAATCCTTTGCGCTGAATGCCCTCTAATTCATTGATCGTTTCTTCGACATCTTTCACGATCGCGGCGTAGAGTGATGCCTGTTCTTTGGTCAGGTTGCAATACAGCTTTTGTTCAACTTTGGCGGGCAAATCTTTGATAATCGATTGATCGGTTTTGACTCGCCGCAGAATAAAGGGCTCAACCAGCTTTTTGAGCGTTGTGGATTGACGCGGATCGTTGTTTTTTTGAATGGGCAATTCAAAGTTGCGCCGAAACTGTGTCTGATTGCCCAGATAGCCCGGATTGAGAAAATTGAAAATCGACCAGAGATCCAGTAGTCGGTTTTCGATCGGGGTTCCGGTCAATGCCAACCGATGGGGAGCGGCTAATTTTAGAATCGATTTCGTCAGGTCAGCCTTGGGATTTTTAATGTTCTGCGCTTCGTCCAGCACAATGCGATGCCACCCAATTTCACTCAGCAGTTTGGCATCCTTCCGCGCCAGCGCAAACGAGGTAATTAACAAGTCATGCTCGCGACAGGCGCGTTTAAAGTCCTTCACATCTTTGACCCGATCGCTGCCGTGGTGGACGATCGCGTGTAGCTGCGGCGCGAACTTTTGAATTTCGTGATACCAGTTACCGACGACCGATGTGGGAGCAATGAGCAGCGTGGGTGGTACTTTGGTGCGCTCTGGCTGGGCCAGTTCACGCTCTTGCAGCAGTCGGGCGATGACCTGAATCGTCTTGCCCAGCCCCATATCGTCGGCAAGACACCCGTTTAAACCCAACTGCTCCAGGTATTGCAGCCACGACACACCGCGTTTCTGGTATTCCCGCAGGTTGCCCTGTAGGTGTTGCGGATTTTCGACAGGCTGAAGCTGGCTTTTGTCGCCCAATTTGTTGAGCATGTCGGCGAGGGAACTGGCGCGATCGACCTCCAGTTCCAAATGCTCGTCATCGCCTGCGGTGAGCTTCAGAAAGTCCAGCAGGCTCAGTTCGGGGTTCTCTTGCTGCTGGGTCTTCCAAAACTCCAGCATTTGCCGCATCTTGTCCTGATCCAGTTCCATCCATTGCCCGCGAAACTTGACCAGAGGCGTTTTGGCGCTGACGAGCTGGTTCCATTCTTGTTCGTTGACGGGTTCACCGCCGATCGCCAGTTCGTACTGGTATTCCACCAAATTCTCAAAGGCAAAGTAGGTCTTGGCTTTGTCTTCGCCACCCGTCAGCGATTTGCCCTTGGCTTTGAGCCGCACCTTGGCCCGCTGTCGGCCCTGCGGCGTCCACCAGGCAGGCACAATTACCTTGTAACCGGCATTTTCCAACACCCAGGCAGACTCTTTGAGAAACGTAAAGGCCGCCTCTAGATCGAGCGTAATGCCAACGGGCTGATCGGTCTCCAGTCCTTGCCAGAGGGCCGGATAAATCCGGGCAGCGTACCCCAGGTTCATCAGCAAATGTTGTTCAAAGTTCTGTCCCAGTTGCTTTTGGACGGCTTTCTGCTCTTTGGGGCGCATCCGCCAGTAGTCTTGCAGGGACACTTGCAGCGATGGGTCGTCTTTTGGAGCTACCTGAAATTGCAGTGCCCACGGTTCCTCTGGCTTCACCGGATCCTGCAGCTTAAAGCCCAGGTAGAATGGCTGGTCTGACTGCGTGCGAACGATGCGATCGCGCCATGCCTGCCATTGCTGGTAGGTTTCCTGGTAGTCGGCTGTGACGCGCGGTTTGCCCGTGGAATGCAAACAGTCATACAGCAGTGAATCGGCGATCGTCTTGTCAAATGCCTGGGTGATGGGCGTGTGCGTGACCAGATCAGTCAGTAAGCATTCCGAGAAGTGGCGGAGGAGGGTGGCGCGATCGTAGAATTCTGGTGTCTCACGCGGCGCGGCAGTTCCCGCCACACACACCAACGGCATGTAGTCCACGTATTGCGCGATCGTCGTTTCGTATTCGTCTCCAATGAACTCCCAACCGGGATAGATTTCGGCGTTTGCGGTGACGGCTGCCGCAGAAACATCAATCGTTTGTGTCGCCGCCGTTGGCGTCTTGGCCTTGGCGGTCGATCGCGTGGTTTGTCGGGTTGTCGCGGCCGCTTTGGTTCGTCGGCTGCGAGTCGTCCCGGTTGCTGCTGCCGCTGCTGCTTTCGGAGTCGATTGGCGCTTTGTGCCCGTGGTTTTGGCAGGTTCCAGTTCCCGATATTTCAGCGCGGGAATGTACTGGTCTTTGAAAATCAGGCGTTTGAGGGCCTGAGTGTAGTGAAACCAGAACAGCAGATCGGCACCCAGTTGAATCTCGGTCAGGTTGTGCAGCGCGAGAAAATGGAGATCGTTGAGCAGGCTGATGACGTTGTTCACCATGCCCCCAGCTTTGGCCGCGGCGATCGTGGGATAGCAATCGACCTGCCAGTACTGCAACTCAAAGGTGTCTGGTGGTTCTTCTTCTAAGTAGCGGGATAGCTCCAGCGAGGGCAGGGGTTGACTGTCCACCGTTGGCAAGAGGAAGTACTGCGGCACGATTACGTTTTCCAACTTGCGATAGCCCGGTGGCTGCACGCCCAGTTCTTGAGTCAGCAGGGTGGCTAAATCAGCCGCTACCAACTGTCGGGGGTGCCGCTGGCTGGGTTGGCGAAACCGCTTGCGATCGGTTGTTTCAACCCAAAGATAAAATGCCCCAGTTTGAGTAAATGCCGTTTCTGCCTGTGGAATCCACGTACCGTGAAGAATTTGCATAGCGAAGAGACGCTCTGACACGGCTATTGTTGCCTTTCAGCGTACCAGATTTTTTGGAAGGGCGATCGGGCCGCGCATTGCGTAGCGGGTTGAAAATTCGCGTCGGGGTAAGCTGTGCGTCCCTACAAACGGTCATCCGCAGGGCGATTTTTTGAAACTGGCATGAGAGGCTAAATCCTGGCTCAACTCGACGCTGGGTTACGCAACTGTCGTATGATTGGCACCGTCCCCCTGGAGAGACCGTTGCTATGCCCTGGCTAAACTTACTGTCCCTGGTTGGAATGGTGGGGCTTTGTGGGATTGCCTGGCTAGGGTCAGAAAATCGCCGGATTGTGCCGTGGAAAGTGATTTTCTGGGGCATTGGGCTACAGCTCGCGCTGGGACTGTTTGTATTTTTGGTGCCCGTGACCCGTGACTTAATTGTGGTGCTCAACGATGGTGTGAACGCGGTACTGGATGTGGCCGAAGCGGGAGCCAGATTTGTGTTTGGGCCGGTGTTGGTGCCCGAAGCGTCGAGTGCACCAGGGCCAGTGCTGGCG
Source organism: Oscillatoriales cyanobacterium Centralia_MAG_596 (assembly GCA_021323955.1). Taxonomy (GTDB): domain Bacteria; phylum Cyanobacteriota; class Cyanobacteriia; order Leptolyngbyales; family Leptolyngbyaceae; genus Stenomitos. The sequence continues at coordinate 4,736 of JAJPKC010000297.1, forward strand.
GGACGCTGGATTGCCAGAGCGATTACGCCACCCTATGTCCCTGTACCCGGCGATCGCCTCAGCCCCGATAACATCAGCGTGGGCTATATCCTGGCGTTTCGGGCGCTGCCCAGCGTGATCTTCTTTTCGGCGCTGCTTTCGCTCTGCTATACGCTGGGACTGATTCAGCCGATCGTCAATTTGTTTGCCCGCATTTTTCGCCGCACGATGAATTTGAGTGGGGCTGAAGCGCTGAGTGGCTCGGCAAATATCTTTGTCGGCATCGAGGCCGTACTGGTGGTGCGTCCGTATCTGGCGGCCATGACCCGCAGCGAACTGTGCGCGATTTTGGCGTCGTGTTTTGGTAGCATTGCCTCCACTGTATTGGCACTCTATACCGGCTTTTTGCGTCCCGTGTTTCCTAACATTACGGGGCACCTGGTGTCGGCGTCCTTCATGGCCATTCCGGCGTGCTTTGTGATGTCCAAACTGCTCGTACCCGAGACAGAAGTGCCACAGACCCTTGGAAAGGTCGTTGAAGAACGGTCAGACGGATCGGAGTCGTCTGACGCTGCCGTTGAGTCCGAGATGACTCGCCTGACGCCCATGGAAAGTCTGGTCGTGGGCGCGATGGATGGGGCAAAGCTCGCGATCGGCATTGCAGCTCTTTTGATCGCGGTATTGGGCATTGTCGCGCTGGTCAACCTGTTTTTCGAAAACCTGGCATCGCTGGCGCTGAGCAGCAATGGGGTGATCCGCGCGATCGGCACCGTGTTCAAAGTCGTCACGCTCCAAAATATTGTCGGCTTTCTCTTTGTCCCCTTAACGTTTCTGACGGGGGTATCGCTCAATCCCGCTGAGGTCTGGCAGGCCGCGCAAATTATTGGCCTAAGGCTGCTGAATACAGAAGTTCCGGCCTATTTGCAGTTGGCTACACTGGCGAGTGAAGGGAAACTGAGCGATCGATCGCTGGTCATCATTAGCTATGCGCTCTGCGGCTTTGCCCACATTCCGTCGGTGGGGATTTTCGTGGGCGGGCTGGTTGGGCTTGTCCCATCACGCCGTAAAGACATCACGGAACTGGGCTGGAAAGCGCTCTGGGCAGCCACATTGGCAACCCTAATGATAGGCTGTGTAGCAGGCGTATTTTACGTAGGCAGCCCCACTATTTTGGGTCGGTAGGATCACAGCATGGCACGACGATACTGGTTACTGGGACTGGCACTATTTGCGGCGATCGCGGTCGTTTGGGCGGGACAGGGCGATCGCGCACGGTCGGCGATCGAGTTGGCACCGGCAGCAGCGCAAGCGCCAAGGATATCGCCGTCGGCGGCAACCAGTCCAACCCCCCACGCACCCGCACCCACCATTCCTCTACTGCAACCAGCGCCCAAACCGTCGATCGCCATTCCGACTGCGCCACCGATCGCACCAGCTTCGACCGCACCACCCTTACCTTTGGTGGGAAATTACACCGATCCAGCCGGACGGTTTAAGGTGGGAGTACTCCAGGACTTCAAAGTCAGTCCCCTTGCTGGTTCAGTCCTGGTTGAATCAGGCGATGGTCAGTTAGCGTATGCTGTCGTTGCTCAAGCCCAACCCTACGGTGGCGCGATTGGGCTAACTCCCGGCGCTGACGCCGACAATCTGGCCAAAGTTGCTGCTACTGTGTTTCAGCGGGGCGAAGGGTTTCAACCAGGGGTGCCTCAACCCGAAGCTGGAGGGGGCGTTGTGCTGGACTGGACTGGCAGTTTGACGATCGCGGGCAAAGCCCAACCCGTGGGTGGCGTAGTCCTGGTTCGGCCCACGGCCAGGCAGATCCTGCTGCTAATAGTCACAGCCACAGAAACTGGAGCTGCCAGGGTTCCCGGCGCGATCGCGGCGCTAGCGCCCACCTTACAGTAAGGAACGCAGGCGCGTCAGTGGCCTAAAGTTGAAAGGCCCAAAGAAAAACCGAAAGAGCTAGCTTGCGTCCGCAACACCGGAAACGCCAACGCTAAAAACCGTTCCCAGATCGTCCGCTCCCCCGTCGCGTCCCCTGCACAGGCAACACTTCAACCGCAACCCGTTCCTCTC
>JAJPKC010000677.1 GCA_021323955.1 Oscillatoriales cyanobacterium Centralia_MAG_596
CCTCACCATTGAGTGTCGCATAGAGATAGTTGCCGTTCGGGTCAAGGTTAAGATGCCGCGGCGATCGCCCTACCTGCCTGATCCAACCCACAGAGAGATCGTTGAGGTCGATCGCGGCGATATCATGAGAGCCCATTACCGCTACGTAGGCCGTTTTTGACTGGGCATTGATGGCAATACCCCTGGGGTAAGGCCCAACCTGAATCCGGTGGATCTCGCGATTTTGCTGTGGATCGATCACGCTGACATCCCAGCTGCACCAGTTGCTGACCAGCACAAAGCGATTGTCCGGCGTTGTTGCCAGAAATTTGGGCACGGCCCCGACCTGCACCGCGCGATCGATCTGCAATGCTTGCGTGTCCAGCCGATAAACAAAGCTGGGATCGTTATCGCTTGAAGGGCTACAGGTATCGTCTGCTGAACCCTTAAAGCCAGCGCCATACATTTGATAGTTGGAAATCCACGCCGTTTTGCCATCCTGACTGAAGGCGGCTTCAACGGGTGCGCCCTGCTGTGTGCCCTTAAACTGGGGATGATTGTACGCAGACAACTGCACGCGATCGGCGATCGTCTTGACCAGGTTATAGGCCCGGTCGTACACCGTGATCGTGTGGTTGTACATCATATTCTGAGCAAAAAACAGGTTGTTGCCTGAGTAAACCACCGACTTTGGTGAAATATTGCCGGAGATCACCTTTTTAAGCACCAGGCCATCAGCCCGGCTGAGGTAGTCTTTTGCCAAGTAGTGCAGGTGACGCTGATATTCCACCACTTTGCGTCTCGCGATCGCGGCCTTGGGGTGGTTGGCCGGCACTTGCTTGAGTCGGGCGATCGCCTGCTCCCAATCGGCGGCAACCCGGTGCCAGTCAGCCCGGGACGTTGCCGACTGACTCTGCACAACGGCGCGATTTGCCAGACGCATGGCAGCCTGAAAGGGATCGTCAGACACCGCTGGATTATCTGCCTGCGAAAACTGACGATTGCCAACCGGGAAACTAACCCTGGCGGCTTTTAGAGTTGGCGTGCCCGTCAAATATCGGTTCCAGATATGGCCAGCATTAAGTAAAACCAGCAAAGGCACCGTCAACAGCAATAGGTTGATCAACCGGACTCGCGGCCATGTCAGTTGGCTGAATGCCCGGATACTTAGCGGCAGGGTTAGCGTTGCCGGAACCGGAGCAACCAGTGGATTGGTAATCGGCGCGTGACTAAAATCAATTTTTTGAATCCAGATGGGTGCGCTGTGACCGATCAGGCGGCTATAGACGACAATCGACGAGAGCCAGCCGATGCCCAACCGCGCCATCCCCTGACACACAAATTCGATCGCCGACCGTTCTGCTACAGCCCGCTCCGACTCCAGTAACACATAGAGATCCGCCTCTGCCAGCGTCACTCTGGCCGTAATGCCAATCGCCTGTAGCGTGGCGTTCATCAGTGTGGCGATCGCGGTGGCATCACCGGCACGGGCAAGCTGGATCAAATCGGGTTTTGTCATGTAGCGATTCATACAGGCAACACCTGAGCCACAATAGCCGAATTATTTAGAGTTGAAGAAAAAATATTGGAAAGCAACGTTCGCGTCTGGATTTGGTTCCTGCATCCTGCCGTCCGACCCGTACAATCAAAACCCACGGCTACGCGCGTTAATTAAAATTTCTAATCAAACGCTTAAGAAGCACTTGTGAAGGCCAATACTGCCGCTAGAATTTGATGGGAAGCGTCGCCACTCAGTCACACGCTGCGATCGCGGTGCCGCTTCAATCAATCTAGATTGCTTCTGATTAACAACTGGATTACGCAAGGAGTAGCACGATGTCAGATTTAAATCGCGGCATTATGAAGTTTGAGAACGCAGACAACCCGAAGGCGATCGCGGTTTCGGCCATACTCGTGTTGGGTAGCATCACAGCATTGATCATTTGGGCATTACAGTCAGCCTACACGTTGGGATAGTTGCGTCAGCACTGCGTTAGCGACAGCCCTCGTTGGTTGCCGCACAGAATCAGTTTTGGCAACCACAGTTTTGGCCTGATCCACATCGCCTCTGGTTGCGTTCTCTACTTGCTGGTAGTCTGTTTAATGGCTCAGGCAGCGAAATCGCACTCGCGGAGCCAAAACGACGGTGCTTTCAGCAAGACGGAACGTGAACGCTATGCAGCTTGAATTTATCCCCGTAGAAGACTTCTATTTTGCCCTGACGCTGGCTGTACGGACTCTCGATGAGCTTACCCAGCCTGGACTTTCAGAGCAGGTAAGGCAGCGGCTGCAGCAGACGTATGGACAGCCCTCCACGGTCGCTGCTGCAAGTCAAAACACTTACAACTACGTGTTTCGCGTTAAGGATGTGGACAACAGTCCAGCCAGCCAGCTCATTTTATCGATCGCCGACTGGCAGGGAAATTTACGCCTGAGCAGCGACTATGGCTGGACGTTAGACGCTGAGCGCAAGCCCATTCGGACGGACAAATTTAGCCAGCGGCATGTTTTTACACAGCAGGTGCGATCGTACCTGCAGGATCAGCTACAGATCCCCTTCGCGTCAGAATAGGCACGGCACACCAATCGGCACGGCATAACCATCCAGGCAAACGCTCAGGTGGTACTCAATCCAATTGTCATACTGGCGAAACTGGCTCGCGTGAAGCAGATCAGGGATAACCGCTCGCCGGTGATCCGATTTGCGAAATCACGCGATGTGCCATTCCATCCCGTTGAGGATGACAATTCTAACTTCTAAGTAGGTAGGTCTAATTAAATATAAAACCTGCGTAGGTTGGGTTGAGGCACGAAACCCAACGCCCGCATGGGTTACACTATCGCTTTTCTGGTATGCCGGAACGGCTTTACCCATCCTACATTTGATTCCACCTCCCTACTTAAGGCCACCTAAATGTAATGTGATCCAAAAGAGGCGAATCGCTCAAACCATGCCTTGCCACTGATGACAAGCTACGGTTCGAGGGATTCGCCCTAATGAGTCAGCACTCGCTGTAAAAGTGCCCCTGTAGACGCCTTAAGTGTTGGTGGCTTGTGCCGCCAGTAGCTGTTTCAACTTTTCTAAGTCCTGTGCCCAGCGAGGATCCGGCTGAACACTTTCAGAATCCACTTGCGAACCACCGGCACGACGAGACTTGTTGTTGCCGCTGCTGTTGCCACCACCTTTACGACGTGCACCACCTGAACCAGCTCCCACAGCAGCTGATTCGCCCGCAGAAGTACCCTCATCGGCCTTGTCTTTGGTGCGTGGTTGTGCCCGCTCCACCTTCAGTGCATTGTCCTTTAGCGGATAGCCGTTGAATTTTTCAATGATTTCATCGGCTTGCTCATCATTCTTAACGGTAACAAATCCGAACCCGCGACACTTGTTGGTCTTGCGATCGGTAATGATCTTGATCGAAATGGAGTCACCTGCATCTGCAAAAACCGCCTCTAGTTCTTGGCGACTAAGATCCTCAGGTAAATTGCCTACATAGAGACGAATGGACATGGGAACAATACCTCCAGACTGTGATCAACTAGACATGCTTAAACGCACTAAATCAGCGCTGGGTCAAGCCAGGAAGTCAGACGCCTGCTCTTAGCACCAGCTAAACTCCCCCTTGGCAAACCTCGACAACACAGTTTGCCAATCATGGCATCTCCACATTCCGTCTCATGCTCGGCGCGATCAACGCCGGACGGTAAGGAGCCTGGGATTAAACGATTACTGCGTAAGTTCTTGGTCATCACCAGAGGATCAAGGATGAGCAAATTGCTTCTGCATAACTTCGCGAGAATACTCATGCCATCCACTAAGGTATCACGGCGAGTAAGACGCAAGTGAGGTTAAGAAAGATTTCTGACTTAAGCTCTATCTCTTTGGGGGGTTCCTTCACACTTCCAACATTCTGAGGCCAATAATTAATCCAGTGGTGAGCCCAAATAAGCACTTAAAACACTGGATGTCAATTTAAGCCTGTTACCAGGGCGCAACTAGCGTAGATGCACTGAGCAGCAACAGATCAAAAGCCGAGTGCTGATGAACCAGAGCCTGCAGAAACAGACTGTAAAGAAATGTAACATTTATAATGGGACGATGCAAGGTGGTTCAGTCGCTGGAATGGAGCCACTCCGCCACTTTGGTGAAAGATACACCAGAGTGTGGCGCTACTTGAGGCAACGAATGGCTTCCAGCATACCGCGAGCCTTGTTAAGTGTCTCTTCGTACTCGCTTTCGGGTTGTGAATCGGCAACTAGCCCTGCGCCCGCCTGCACACTTACGGTATGTCTGCCACTCCCCTGCGAGCGCACGACCATCGTCCGGATCGCGATCGCCGTATTGAGCTGACCCTCAAAGTCGTAATAGCCATAGGCCCCTGCATAAGGCCCACGACGGCATGGCTCCAGATCGTGAATGATCTCCATCGCGCGAATCTTGGGGGCACCACTCACGGTTCCCGCCGGGAAGCAGGCTTTGAGTAAGTCCCAGGCCGTTTTGTCGGGCGCTAGCTTTCCGACCACGTTGCTCACAATGTGCATCACGTGAGAGTAGCGCTCGATGACCATCAGTTCATCAACCGTAACCGTCCCCTTCAAGCAAACACGTCCCAGATCGTTCCGCCCTAAGTCAACCAACATTACGTGTTCTGCGACTTCTTTGGGGTCTTGCAGCAAATCGGCTGCGAGGGCGGCATCTTCTTGAAAGGTTTTGCCACGGCGGCGTGTACCCGCGATCGGACGGACAGTGGCGATCAGTGGCTCGGTCGGATCGGGTGCCAGTTCCGCTTTGACCATCACTTCGGGGCTGGAGCCAATGATCTGCCAGTCGCCAAAGTGAAAATACGCCATGTAGGGCGATGGATTGATCAGGCGGAGCGATCGATAGAGCGCAAACGGGTCTCCACTATACTCGGCCGAAAGCCGCTGCGAGAGAACCACCTGGAAAATATCGCCGGCCTGAATATGTGCTTTTGCCTTCTCGACATTGGCGCAAAATTGAGCTTTGGTGGTGTTGCTGGTGTAGAAGTCGGGTGTGGGGTGGCGTAAATGTTGATCGCCCGATCCTGACTCCTGCTGCCTGGTTCCCGGTGAAGTCCATTCCAGCAGCGCAGCCTGTTCTGACAGGGGCGACTGTAGTTTGTTGACGAGCTGGGTGACTCGATCGCAGGCTTGTTGATAGGCCGATTCCAGTGTTGTGTTGGGGTTGCGGAGGTCAGCATAGGCGATCGCCCAAATTTTGCGCTTCACCTGGTCAAAAATTAGCAAATTATCAACCTGCATCCACAGACCATCCGGCAAGTCGCCTGCGGCAGCGGAATAGATCGGCACTCGGGGTTCAATCCAGTGAATCAACTCGTATCCCCAGAAGCCAAACAGTCCACCGATGCCTGGTGGGAGTTGCGGCAGCTTCACGGGACGGTACGGTTCTAGACAGTGGGCCAGGGCCTCAAACGGGTCACCTTCAAATACCTGCACGGAGCCATCCCGCTGGGTTTGTGTTGTGCGCTGTCCCCTGGCTTCCAAAATCCACAACGGATCGCAGCCGAGCAGGCTATAGCGTCCCAGTTGTTCACCACCTTCGATCGACTCCAACAAAAAGCTATAGGGTTGCCCAGCACAGACGCGATACCACGCCGACACGGGGGTATCCAGATCGGCAATCCACTCCTGATAAACAGGCACAAAATTGCCCTGACTGGCCTGACGAGAAAATTCAGAGAAGCTGGGGAGGATCATGAGGGAGATAGGGGATAGGAAATGAAGGGGTAGGAAGACAGGAGGCGGGGAGGGTATGGTGCAGCAGCCAGAACAGCTGTGCGTTTCAGGTCAACTCGCGCTTGACGCTTGACGCCTCAATCCCGTTGCTGTTTATCTTCTAATCGAAGTCGATCGACTCATAGTGAGGACATTGTTTGCAAGGGCCAGACGGATTGGTCGCGCAGCGTAGATACGCCGAACGGGCATTGAAGCGACAGGTGATATCGCCCACAATATAGCCAATACCCTCAACATAGTGATGGTCGGCAGAAAGGGGTGGGCGATACAGCCGGCTCAAGCGGCGGGCCGTAGGAGCGTTCATGGCTGTTCGCAGTCGCGCTCTTAAGTGAGCTTCCGCTTTACGCATCAGTAACCATGAGATGATGGCTGGAATTAACCCGATCGCAATAATGAAGAGCGCTTCTAACATATCCTATCGATGATTGTTGACTGCGATCCATGAGCACACCCGCCGCTTGGTAGACTATGCATGATTGCACTCATCACTCAACTTTAAATGGTGATCTCGGTAAACCCCGCAACGATCAAGTTTTTACAACAACCGACCGCAGACGCGTGGCTTGATCAGGCGCTAACGCATCTCGACACTATTTTGCTGGATCACTCTCATTGTGAGCGCAAAGCAGCGGGAGTAGCGCTCAATCTGATGTTTCGCTACCCATCCAACGTCAAATTGGTGCGATCGCTCACCGCTATTGCCCGGGAGGAACTAGAGCATTTTGACCAGGTTAACCAAATTTTAGACCAGCGAGCCATCCCGTTGCGATCGCTGGCACCGCCACCCTATGGCGCAAGTTTAAACAAGCAGATTCGGGTCAAGGAACCCGATCGTCTGCTAGACTCGCTCCTGGTCTGCGGTCTGATCGAAGCGCGTAGTCATGAACGATTGGGCTTGTTGGGCGCTCACTGCCCTGACCCAAATTTAGCAGCCTTTTACCGAGGATTAATGGCATCAGAAGCGCGGCATTACGGCACTTACTGGATCTTAGCAACCACCTACTTTGAATCAGTCGTAGTCAAGCAACGTTTACAAGTGTTGGCCGAAATTGAAAGCGAGTTGCTTTCAACGCTTCATCCGGAACCGCGAATTCACAGCTAGACGGCAGCCGCCATGCAACTGAGCTATCGGGATTTTTTCATCCGCGACTGGACGCCCAGCGATCGTGCTCCTGCCGCCGCGATCATTCGTTCTGTTCTGGCAGAATATGGCCTGGGGTGGGAACCAGAGGGTGCCGATCGCGATGTGCTGCACGTCGAAACGTACTATCAGGCGATCGGGGGTGAGTTTTGGGTCATTGAGCAGCAGGGTAAGCTGGTCGGTACGGGTGCTTACTATCCCATTGCACGCGGTGAAAACGCCGTCGAGATCCGCAAGATGTATCTCCTGCCAACTGCACGCGGTCAGGGACTCGGGCGCTTTCTGCTGCAATCATTAGAAACTGCGGCGGCGGCTCGTGGCTATGAGCAAGCCTGGATTGAAACGGCCAGCGTGCTGGCAGAAGCGGTAACGCTGTATGAAAGGAGCGGCTATCAGCCTGCAACAGGTGTAGAAACAGCGCGGTGCGATCGTGTCTATCGCAAAGTCATTAAGCCAGAGCGCTAGAGTACGATCGCGATCCAATCTGAATTGTGAAAAGGGCTTCATTTCACGAATGATTTAGGACTGCCATAAAACGCTAGATGACTGACTACACCATTTATTTTGAATGGTGCATGCATTCAACTCGTTGATCGCCGTTAGTCACCAACGACGATCTTCAAGACCCACTTGTGAAATATGCGCCTGCAAAATACCTTAGTCACTTTGACTCTAGCTGAATCTGGACAGCAGCCTGGGTAGCAATATTAACGACCCGAGACGTTTTGGGATCTTGAACAGCCATTTGGCTAGTGGACTGTAGAGCGATCGCTGACTTATATGCAAACACATTGTTAAGATTCACAGTCGATTGGCCGCGGCCTTGAGCCGTGAGCGATTTCAGCGTCGCCGCGCCACCTGCTGGCAGCTTCAGCGGTTGCTGGTTGGCTTGCTGGTCTACTTGCACCTCGATCGTCGCAACGCCATCCTTTAAGCTCACCAGTTTATAGATAGCGCTCCGCTGCAGGTTAATACCGTTGATGGTAACCATGTTGGCGACCCGCCACGTTGCACCAACGCCGACTGCCTCAGTCGGTAGGCGTGACGGCGAAAGCTGGCTGATCGACTGGGACAGTTGGTCAAGAACCTGGTGCAGACTGGGATCAGCGTTACTGGGCAACGTAAAGCTGCCAGATTTGGACTGTCCCTGAGCATCGAGAACAAACGAACCGCGCAATGATTTCAGCTTGTTGAGCTGCGATCGCAGCGTTGCCGTTAACGCTGCTGCCGTAGTGGACTTTGGCAACACATCCACATTGGTGTAGCGAAACTGGTAGTGAATATCGCCATTGGAGTCAACTTGCGTCACCGTTGTCTCCATCGTCACCACTGTTTGCGGGACATCGACTTTTGAGCGCGCTCGATCGCCCACCGTTGTCGTCAGGGTTTGATCCATCGTCAGCACGGCAGATTGGGTTGTGTTCGCGGTTGCCCGATACCGTAATCGGTTTTTAGGATCGGTACCGGGGGTTAAAAGTTCAACCCGAGCAGACGGTTCACCAGCCGGGAGAGTAGCTGTGGCATCCGTAGCCTGCGCCGTCGCGATCGCTGGGTTTCCCTGTACCCAAGCAAAGGGCTTCGCGACCCACCCAGCCCCAAG
>JAJPKC010000672.1 GCA_021323955.1 Oscillatoriales cyanobacterium Centralia_MAG_596
CAAAACCCTGAAACAATCATTAACCATCGATGGTGTCCACCTCAACTCAGCCGGGGTGGAAATTTATCGTCAGGCATTGCTTAACACTCTGAGTTCTCAAAATTAATCTGGGTAATGAAAAAGGGCGATCGCTATTTTAGCGATCGCCCCTCCTTGTTAAAGACTTGTCGTTTGGAGTGCCGACACCCGACACCCCAAACCCAACACTCCAATTAGTAGTCGAAGTCGCCACCACCAGGAGCCGCCGGAGCTGCATCCTTGGGTTCGGGCTTATCAACCACAATGCACTCGGTGGTGAGCACCATACCCGCGATTGAAGCCGCGTTTTGCAGCGCCGAACGGGTCACTTTCGCTGGATCAACGATCCCTGCCTGGAACAGGTCAACGAACTGACCCGTGGCCGCATCGTAGCCCACGTTAAAGTCTTTCTCTTTAACACGCTCAGCAATCACCGCACCGTTTTGACCGGCATTCTCCGCAATCCGCTTCAGGGGTGCAGACAAGGCACGGGAAACGATCAGGGCACCGGTTAACTCTTCGTTCTTCAGGTTGCTATTAGCCCAGGTTTCCAGTTCGGGAGACAGGTGAGCCAGCGTCGTACCGCCACCGGGGACGATCCCTTCTTCAACTGCTGCTCTCGTGGCGTTGATCGCATCTTCCAGACGCAGCTTGCGGTCTTTGAGTTCGGTTTCAGTGGCAGCACCGACTTTCACGACGGCAACACCGCCAGCCAGCTTCGCCAGACGCTCTTGCAACTTCTCTTTGTCGTAGCTGGAGTCAGTTTCTTCAATCTGACGGCGGATTTGTTCCACACGCGTTTTGACGGCTGCTTCGTTGCCATCAGCCACGATCGTGGTGTCATCCTTAGTGATCGTGATCCGGCGTGCTTTACCCAACTGGTCAAGCTTAACGTTGTCTAACTTCAGACCCGCATCTTCGGTAATCAGTTGTCCACCAGTGAGTACGGCAATGTCTTCCAGCATCGCTTTCCGACGATCGCCAAAGCCAGGAGCCTTCACGGCAGCAACATTCAGGACACCCCGTAGGCGGTTGACCACCAGCGTTGCTAGCGCTTCCTTCTCAATGTCTTCAGCCAGGATCAGCAGTGGACGACCTGCACGAGCGACTTGCTCCAGCACGGGCACCAGGTCTTGCACCAGCGTGATTTTCTTGTCGGTGATCAACAGGAATGGGTCATCAAATACCGCTTCCATCCGCTCGGTGTCGGTGGCGAAGTAGGGGGAGATATAGCCTTTGTCAAAGCGCATCCCTTCTGTAACTTCCAACTCGGTGGTCACAGACTTGCCTTCTTCCAGCGAGATCACGCCTTCGCGACCAACCCGCTCCAGCGCTTCGGCAATCAAGGCACCCACCGCGTCATCATTTCCGGCTGAAATCGCACCCACTTGCGCGATCGACTTGGAATCTTCGACGGGACGGGCGTGTTCCTTGATCTTGTCCACCAAAAATGTGGTGGCTTTGTCAATCCCACGCTTGAGTAGGATCGCGTTAGCACCCGCTGCTACGTTCCGCAGACCTTCTTTCACAATGGCATGTGCCAGCACCGTTGCTGTAGTGGTGCCATCACCAGCAGCGTCATTCGTTTTTGATGCCGCTTGACGAATCAATGCGACCCCGGTATTTTCGACGTGATCTTCAAGCTCGATTTCTTTCGCGATGGTGACGCCATCGTTGACAATTTGGGGCGCGCCAAATTTCTTCTCCAGTACAACGTTCCGCCCTTTGGGGCCAAGGGTTACGGCCACAGCCTCAGCCAAAATGTCAATTCCCTTCTCAAGAGCACGACGAGCGTTTTCGTTGTAGATAATGCGCTTAGCCATAATCGGTTGTTGGTTGTTAGTTGTTGGTTGTTAGTGTTGAAATCAAGATTGTTGGTTGTTAGTCGTTGATTGTGAGCGGCTAGCAAATCATGGCTACTAGCGGCACCGAAGAACGAAAAACTAAGAACTAACAACTACGCGACGATCGCCAAAATGTCTTTCTCAGACAACAGAACGTACTCTTCAGAGCCGAGTTTGATATCGGTACCGGCATACTTGGAATAGAGTACCTTGTCGCCAATTTTTACTTCGGGATCCTGACGAGAGCCATCGTCACTGCGCTTTCCGGGACCGACAGCAACGATTTCACCCACCTGAGGCTTTTCTTTCGCAGCGTCAGGTAGTAGAATTCCGCCAGCGGTCTTCTCCTCAGAAGCGCTTACTTTTACAAACACACGATCGCCCAGCGGCTTCACAGTAGAGACGCTCAGAGTTACGGCTGCCATACAAAATTCTCCAAACTAGCAGGTTAAGCTGAACAAGATATTGCAAGTAAATTCGCAATTCGAACCGATTTAGCACTCTCGGCTCCTGAGTGCTAATCTACCGAAGGTTAGATACAATTGCAACTTTTTTGTCTGTACGGGTTCCCGAACTGAGGCAGAACCCCTCAGCCTGTCTGGATAGTAGGCATGTGTGAAACTAATGAGAAAGGCTTCCCTAGAAGTAGGACAGCCTTTCTGCGGTAATTATTTGTCCTTCAGGGGCTAATCGTCTTTCTTCCCCTTCTTTTTGCCTTTGCCCTTCTCATGATGGTTGTCACTGTCACCAGGGTTAGACAGCGGCAGTTCACTGGACTCATTCACACTGGGTTGCACCGAAGGGGAGGGTGAACTCACCTGGGATGGTACTGGCGTTGGGCTACTACTCGGTGGTGCAGGCCCCAAAAGCCTCTGCACTACCAGCGGAATGGCTGTCGTTCCTGCCAGCGATACAGCACCGATGACGCCTTGAAGCAGGGTTACTTTCAGTCCTCTCTTCGGTGGTTCAGGGGATGATCCAGAATTCGTCATGAGGGGCGGGTGGTAATTCAAACGCTTCCATCTAAATCAGAAAGTGAGGCTGACGGCAACCCTGGTGAGACATTTTTACCAAAACCTCAAAGAGCAAATTGAGGACTGCGGTGTAGCAAGAGGGGAAAGGCTCCCTGACTCGCCCCCACCTTGAGCAATCCAACGCCAGCTGTTGCGATTCAGCGTGGGGCAGTGGCGAGTCAGAACGCAGCTCAGGCGTGGTGTTGGACTCATTGGCGCGTCCTTCATTTTTAATTGTCCTTCGCTTTTTGACCAGAGCTATCGTCCAGGCGATCCCTGCCGACGGCGATCAAAACGGTGGGCTGTGGACGCGCCGCGTTGTGGTTGGAGCGATCGCGCACTACATTAAGCACTTAGCAGAGTTAATCAATACCACCTTCTGGGCAGACTGAGTGGGAATAGCCAGCAACGGTCATTTCGTCAACGCTCTTCTGTACTGTTTGAGGTACATACGTTGTTTTGCCACCTTGTGCCAAGCGAGTTCTATCATCACCTCTTACCGCCTACCCTGCTCGAAGGCAGTTCGCACGCGCTCCATGTAGAGGCCACACTCCAGGAGTTGCCGCGCTACAGCTTTCATATCGAGCTGGATTGCTTGGGATCGGCGCTGGCTTACGTGTTTGAGCAGCATCCACGCCTGCCGGGTGCTGTTCTGCTAGAGAATGGCCAGTTCGTTGGTATGCTCTCTCGCCACCGCTTGCTGGAGTATCTAATTCGTCCACATGGCATGGAGCTGTTTCTCAAAGAGCCGCTGCGAGTGCTCTATAGCTACGCCCGTAGCGACCTACTGTTGCTGGACGGTACAGCCCCAATTGTAATGGCTGCCCAACAGGCCCTCCGTCGATCGCCCGAACTGCTGGATGAGCCGATCGTCGTGCAAACAGCGCCACAGACTTATCAACTGTTGGATGTGCACACGCTGAACATTGCCTACTGGCAAATTCGCGGTGTGGAAACACAAGTGCGGTACGAACGCACGCAGGCACAAATGATTCAGAGCGATAAGATGGCCAGCCTCGGACGGTTGGTAGATGGGGTGGCCCATGAAATTCTTGACCCGGTGAGCTTTATCTGGGGTAACTTGAGCCACGTTTCGGCCTACAGCGAAAGTTTGCTGCTGCTGCTGGCCGCTTACGAAAAACAGATGCCGCAGCTACCATTCGAACTGGTGCAACTCCGGGAGGATCTGGAGATCGACTACCTGCGACAGGACTTACCGCAGACCATAGAAAGCATTCGCACAGGGGCCGAACGGCTGTCGAAACTGGCAAGCAGTTTGCAGAATTTTTGCCACATTGATGATGTGTATCCCAAGCCTGCCAACCTGCATGAATTGATTGACAGCATTCTGCTGCTGCTGCAAAGTCGTTTGACCAGCGAAATTCAGGTGGTTAAGCATTATGACCACCTGCCGCCCGTTGTATGCTTTGCCAGCCAGCTCAATCAAGTTTTTATGAACGTTCTCAGTAACGCGATCGATGCCTTAATTGATCAGGCCGTGAGTCAACAAGTTGAGCAAAACTTTAGGGGACTGTGTCAAAAAAGTGTTCCTACAAATGCTGCCACCAAGCCAACCATTACCATCACCACAGAGCTGCGATCGATAATTAGTGAGTCGGGTACTGCATCGCGATGGATTGCCATTTGTATTGCAGACAATGGCCCCGGTTTATCGAGCGCTGATCAGCAGCGAATTGTAGAGTCATTTTCAGTCAAGAAACGAGCCGAAAAGGAAACCAGTTTGGCCGTGAGCTATCAAATCATTACGGCAAAACATGGCGGTAAATTTACGGTACGCTCCCGCAATCACCCGACAACCGCGAGCGGGAACGGCTCAAAATGCCTGGATAACGAGAATCTAGTCAGTGGAACCGAATTTGAAATTTTACTTCCTTTAAGTTAGTTTGCGAATAATTTACAAAAGCTACGAAATGTAGTCCGTAATACTTTTTGTTATCTTCATGTCTGGGCTGGATTTCTAGGGAATAATAGCAGGTAGATCAACACGCGATAATTGCGGAGATTAACCATGCAAGACGTTCAGGATTCGATTCCCGTTTTGAAAACACCTCAGGATATCGATCGCGCTGTACAACAGTATCGGATTAGTGATCTAAAAGGGTTTGATCTATTTCGTCAATGGCTGGCAATTCGTAATGCGTCGCTCGAACAAACGGAACCGGAGCTGAGCAGTGATCTGGTGCCTGGTGAAGCCAGCTATTAGCCAATTCTTGATTTCAAATGATTTAGGGTTGCCAGGTTAACGGTGCGGTGAATATTGGGGCACTAGATTAAACGGCAGCGCGATTGTAAAGCGCGAACCCTGGTTGGG
>JAJPKC010000020.1 GCA_021323955.1 Oscillatoriales cyanobacterium Centralia_MAG_596
ACTCTGATCGTCTGCGGGACGACGGGTGAATCGCCCACGTTGACCTGGGACGAAGAGTACGAACTCTTTCAGGTTGTCCGACAGGCAACGGCTGGCAAAGCGAAGGTGATTGCGGGTACCGGATCAAACTCAACCCGAGAAGCGATCGCAGCCACTCAAAAAGCAGCTAAACTAGGGTTAGATGGTTCTCTGCAGGTCGTCCCGTATTACAACAAGCCCCCCCAAGAAGGGCTCTACCAGCATTTTAAAGCCATTGCCGATGCCGCACCGAGCTTGCCGATCGTGCTCTACAACGTACCGGGACGTACCGGGCAAAACTTGCAGCCTGAGACAGTTAGCCGTCTGGCCAAAATTGACAACATTGTGGCGATTAAGGAGTCCACGGGGAATATTGATCAAGCAAGCCAAATTCGACGGTTAACGCCTCCTGAGTTTGCGCTGTATTCTGGAGATGACTTTATGACCTTGCCGCTACTGGCCATTGGGGGACAAGGGGTAGTAAGTGTCGCCAGTCACCTGGTTGGCCCACAGATTCAGAAAATGATCCAGGCATTTTTCGCAGGGCAACATCAACTGGCAACCCAAATCCATCTCGAGCTATTTCCTTTGTTTAAAGCATTATTTGTTACGGCTAACCCCATCCCTGTAAAGGCAGCGCTGAGGCTGCAAGGTTGGCAGGTTGGTTCCACGCGTCCTCCTCTGGCTGATTCAACCGAAGAATTGGCAGATGTGCTGCAATCTGTAATGTCAGACCTGTCCTTAATTTAGACTCTGACAGCCGTAGGTACGAATTGAAGCCTACGAAAGTTTCTTGACAATTGAATAACTCTGACTCTAGCGATTGCTCTGAAAGTATCCAGAATGCCTGACAAACAATATGTTTGCCCTGGTGAGTGCCAGATGATCGGGTTGGACACTCGACGCTTCTGAAGCGGTTCCACTAACCCTGCACCCTTGCCAATGCGGTCAGCAATCGACTAACGCTCTCTACAAGCCCTCTCTTCTAACGCTTTCAACTCTCTCTATTACTGTTCGATAAGGATGCCAATGACCCAAAAAAAATCTTCACCCGCGCTGAAAATTATTCCCCTCGGTGGATTGCATGAAATCGGCAAAAACACCTGTGTCTTTGAAATTGATGATGAAATCATTTTGCTTGATGCAGGGCTTGCATTTCCCACAGATGGGATGCATGGGGTGAATATCGTTTTGCCAGACATGACCTATTTGCGGGAGAACCGCCACAAAATTAAAGGCATGATCGTTACTCATGGTCACGAGGACCATATTGGTGGGATTGCCTTTCACCTGAAGCAATTTGAAATTCCGGTCATCTATGGCCCACGGCTGGCAATGGCTCTGCTGAAAGACAAGTTGGACGAAGCTGGTGTCGCCAAACGAACGGAACTGCGAACTGTGAGTCCGCGTGAAGTTGTGCGGCTCGGCAAATCGTTCTTTGTCGAATTTATTCGCAATACGCACTCCATCGCCGATAGTTTCACCGTCGCTATTCGCACTCCAGTGGGTGTGGTGATCCATACGGGTGACTTTAAGTTTGACCATACGCCGGTTGATGGCGAACACTTCGATTTACAGCGCCTGGCAGAATACGGTGAAAAGGGTGTGCAGTGCCTAATCAGCGACTCAACTAACTCCGAAGTGCCTGGGGTAACTCCGTCGGAACGGGCCGTTTACCCCAACCTCGATCGCGTGTTTGCTCAAGCAAAAGGGCGGTTGCTGGTCACTACCTTTGCGTCCTCGGTGCATCGGATCAACATGATTCTGGAGCTGGCGAAGAAACATGGGCGCGTTGTGTCTGTTGTCGGGCGATCGATGCTTAACCTGATTGCCCACGCCCGAACGCTTGGCTACATCAAATGCGATGATGACCTGTTTCAACCGCTGAATGTGCTCCAAAAGCTCTCGGATGAACATGTTTTAATTTTGACGACGGGGTCGCAAGGTGAACCGATGTCAGCCATGACGCGGATTGCGAACGGCGACCACCGCCAGATTAAAATCCGTGAAGGTGACACGGTTGTATTTTCGGCCAACCCTATCCCGGGTAACACGATCGCGGTTGTGAACACGATCGACAAACTAATGATGAAAGGGGCCAAGGTAATCTACGGCAAAGAGCAGGGCATCCACGTTTCTGGTCATGGCTGTCAGGAAGACCAGAAGCTCATGATTAGCTTGACACGGCCAAAATTTTTCTTGCCCGTTCACGGTGAACACCGAATGCTGGTGAAGCATTCCCAGACGGCGCAAAGCGTTGGTGTCCCGGCTGAAAATATGGTGATTATCGACAATGGCGATGTGGTTGAGTTGACAGAAACCACTATGCGAATTGCGGGTAAAGTGCCATCGGGGATCGAACTGGTCGATACTTCGCGTTCGGGTGTGGTGAATAATAAGGTGCTCCGCGAACGGCAGCAGTTGGCGGGTGATGGGATTGTGACCGTTGCCACTGCAATCGACTGGTCAGGTAACCTGCTGGTGAAGCCTCAAATCCA
>JAJPKC010000480.1 GCA_021323955.1 Oscillatoriales cyanobacterium Centralia_MAG_596
CCTACACCTATTGGGATATTCCGAATGAGCACAAAGAAGCGCTGCGTCGCCAGGGCGGACAGATGCTTGCGCTACGGCTTTATGATGTAACCGATATTAATCTGGCGTACCAATCGGCTCACAGTATTCAAGAGTATCCCAGCGATGAACTGGCGCGGGAGTGGTACTTGCCAATTCCAGTGAGCGATCGCGACTACGTTGTGGATATTGGCTATCGGGCGGCTGATGGTCGCTGGCTCGTTTTAGCGCGTTCGGCTCCAGTGCGTGTGCCCCCTGTGTATCCCTCCGATTGGATTGATGACCAGTTCATTACGGTGTCCTGGGATGAGTCGCTGGTTGACCGAACCTTCCTGGAGCTAGTGCCGCCCAGCCGTCGTCCAGCTGCCGTTGGTTTCGGTGGTGGCAATCCCATTTACGACCAGATCTTTGGTCTGGCACAAACCGCAGAAGCCCAGCGGGTCGCGGGGTCGCTGTACGGCTCCCAGCAGATGGTGCCTGTGCATGAGCAGACGCTCAGTTCCTATGTCTTCCCATCTGGCGTCGGGATGTGGGCACTCCCCACCACCTCTGGCCTCACCGCATCGGGGATTGGCATGTCAGGCGTTGGGTTCTCCGCTTCGGCTCCCCCAATTCGTCCCCGTCAGTTCTGGCTGGTCGCGGATGCTGAACTGATTGTGTATGGTGCGACTGAGCCGGATGCCACAGTCACGATCGGCGGTCGTCCCATTAAGCTCAATTCCGACGGCACGTTCCGCTTCCAGATGTCTTTCCAGGATGGTCTGATTGATTACCCCATTCTGGCAGTGGCCGCTGATGGCGAACAGAATCGCGCGATCCACATGAAGTTTACGCGCGAGACACCCGAACGGCGCACCAACACCAAAGAGGACGCTGTGCAAGAGTGGCTCGTATAGTACCGCAAGATTGAGTCTCCCTTTACCCCTCCCCCGATCGCGCGATCGGGGGATTTTTGATCGGTTGGCTGTCAGCAGTCACCACCAACCATGCGCTGAAAGCGGTCAAAATTGCTGATAATGGATGTTAGCTACTTTCTCGATGTGTAAGTTCCATGCAGACAAGCGATGCCCGAACAGAGCCATTACGCGATCGCGTCACCAATCGGAATTCAAATTTGCCGCTGTTGCAACGCACGGCAGCCGTCAGCCGCACCACAGGTGAAACAGACGTACAGGTGACGATCAACCTGGACGGCACCGGGCAATGCCTGGCCCAAACAGGAATTCCGTTTTTGGATCACATGCTGCATCAGATCGCGTCTCACGGATTGATCGACCTGGATGTGCGCGCTACTGGCGATATTGAAATTGACGACCACCATACAAATGAAGATGTCGGCATCACGCTGGGAATGGCGTTAGCGAAGGCGCTGGGCGATCGCAAAGGCATCGTCCGCTTTGGTCATTTTGTGGCACCACTCGACGAAGCGCTCATCCAGGTCACGCTTGACTTCTCGGGGCGTCCCCACTTGAGCTACGGACTGGACATTCCGACTCAACGCGTGGGCACATACGATACACAACTGGTGCGGGAGTTCTTTGTGGCGCTAGTCAACCACGCGCAGATGACACTGCACATTCGCCAGCTCGACGGCATCAACTCTCACCATATTATTGAGGCAACGTTCAAAGCGTTGGCGCGCTCGCTCCGGATGGCGGCTGAAATCGATCCGCGTCGGGCTCAATCAATTCCTAGTTCTAAAGGGGTGCTGTAGCAATCCTGCTTTCGCCTTCCTCCTGCTAGACAGTTTGTAAAGAACCATTTACCATCCTAAAAATAGTGATGGCTTAATCAGTAGTGCGTTATGACTCTTAAGGTTGGTGATCCGGCACCCGACTTCAGCTTGCCGGATGGTAAAGGTAATATTGTTTCGCTGTCAGACTTGAAAGGCAAACGGGTGGTTTTGTACTTCTACCCACGCGACAACACCCCCGGCTGTACCAAACAGGCGTGTGGCTTTCGGGATGTCTACAGCGAATTTCAGCAGAAAGATATTGTTATCCTGGGAGTCAGCACGGATGATGCGGCCTCGCACCAAAAATTTGCGACCAAGTTTGAGCTGCCCTTCCCCCTATTGACCGATGCGGATGGATCAGTCGCGACCGCATATGACAGCTACGGACTCAAAAAATTTATGGGTAAAGAATACATTGGTATCAGTCGGAATACCTTTGTCATTGGTCCGGATGGTACGATCGAACGAATTTACAAAAAAGTGAAGCCAGAACCCCATGCGGCGGCAATTTTGGCTGAGCTAAGCTGAATCGGGTAGCAGCTACACTGAAAACCAGGCTTTTCGCTTCCACGATCGGGCGGTGCTTTGCGGCCGCTATTTCTTCTATGCGTCGGTTATGGCACTTTGGACAAGCCGTTTTAGGCATTTTATTTCGTCATCCCATTACGGGAACGAGCATTATTCCCATCCTGCCCGATGGCCGAATTGTGCTGGTGCAACGTCGCGATAATGGACGCTGGGGCCTACCCGGCGGCATGGTTGACTGGGGTGAAGACTTGATCACAACCGTTCATCGAGAGTTGACTGAAGAGACGGGTCTGGAGGTTGCCAGGATCTGCCGATTGGTAGGCGTTTATTCTTCTCCCAATCGCGATCCTCGCATTCATTCCATTTGTGTGGTGGTTGAAGTGGAAGCACGCGGCACAATGCAGATTCGTGACAAGATGGAAGTCCGTGATGTGCAAGCATTTTCGCGGTCGGCACTCCCGCTTGGCAAACTGACCCACGATCACGATCGCCAGCTTCAAGATTATCTCAATGGCCAGACGACGCTAGCGTAGGACGTTTTGCGGTGCGGATGTGGCGCACTCCGGTGGAGTCAGCCCGCTGTCGTCTGGTTCACGCGTGTGGGAACTGGACGCTAAAGCAATCGCCGGGATAACATCAAAACCCTGCTGGAGCAAACAGGACGGGGCATCGGAGCGAAACTCCAGTAGGAATATGGCTTCTAAAATTCGCGATCGACGTTTAGTATTAACTCAAAACGCCGTACTCAAAACTACTTTTTCATCAGGATGGCTCTACCTATTCGAAATTCCCGGATTAAATTGTCTCAGGGACAAATCTTCTGGCGTGAAGTTGGTCAGGGAACTGTGATCGTTTTTTTACATGGTTCCTGGCATGACAGTGGCCAGTGGTTGCCGGTGATGGAGCAGTTGAACGCAGAATATCACTGCCTGGCTCCAGACCTGCTGGGATTTGGGGAATCAGAACAGCCTAACCTGCACTATTCGATCGATGTTGAAGTTGAATGTCTGGCAGAACACCTTGAAGCACTCAAACTCCGACGGGTCTACCTGGTGGGGCACTCGTTGGGTGGCTGGATTGCGGCTAGTTATGCGCTGAAGTATCTTGACCAGGTGCAGGGGTTGGTACTACTGGCACCAGAAGGAGTTGAGGCAGAGGGGTTGCGAAGGCGCTGGTGGCGAACACGGCTGCTGCAGCTGCCGATAACAGGCTGGGGGCTACGATCGCTCTACTCGCTGCGTAAACTGTTGATGCTGCATCGCGTTGAGCGCCTGCTCCAGCGCCGTCGTCAGTTGCGTGAATTTTCTGTTGCTTGCAAGCTGCTGTTTCAGCGACGCCGAGCAGAAATTCGATCGGAGCAGCTACAAGACCAGTTGAAATGGCTCAAGGTGCCTGTGTTGTTGTTGCAGGGGGAGCAGGAACGGGCGGACGCTAAGCGGCTGAACCATGTCTACGCGCAGCTGGCTCCCGATGTCGAGCAACAGCAGATTCCACACGCGGGGGATGATTTAATCGAGACGCAGGCAGAGGCGGTTGCACAGGCGATTCGTGGGTTTGTGGCAAGGACACAGCAATGAGAGCAATCGGTGGAGGATGAGGGATAAGGGATGAGGGATGAGGGATGAGGGATGAGGGATGAGGGATGAGGGATGAGGGATGAGGGATGAGGGATGAGGGATGAGGGATGAAGGCTAAAGGCTAAAAGAGAATTCAGGGGTCGGGAGTCAGAAGGCTGATCGCTGATGACTAAACTGACTCAAAGCTCAACACCTCTGGCGCAGCGGCACGTCAAGCCTTTGGCAGACAAGAAACGCGAAGCGAGCCCCCCGGACACAGTGCTACTCACAAATTCCCTTGTCGCCCTGTCTTCCCTTCACCGCACGCATTCCCTCAAAAATTAGGTGGGGCGCGATCGACAGTTTGATTGCTAAATCAGGAGCGGAGGCGGTGAGGTAGTGGTGCAGGCGATCGCTGTCGCCGCCTCTAAGCATCACGGGACTCGCGGGGAACTGCTGCCACCACGATTCCACAAAGTCTCGCAGGCCTGCCAGCACGGTATAGAGGATACCGCTGGCGATCGCGTCGTCTGTATTTAATGCCCAACGTTGGGGTAACAGATTTTGCGGCATAAGCGTTTTGGCGCTGACATCGGGAAGGGCGGCGGTTGCCTGGTTGAGGCTGTGAAACTGGAGTCCGACTCCGGGCAGGATGGCTCCACCAACCAGCTGATGGGCGGCATCTGCACCCGTGAAGGTGAGCGCGGTGCCAGCATCGATGACGAGTACAGGGCTGCCAACAGTGACGATCGCGCCCCACAAAGCCAATGCGCGATCGATGCCCAGTGTGGGATACAGTCCTTTGAGCGGGACGTTGTCCAGAGTGATGCGGTGCATGGCTGGATATCCGTGCCAAAGCTGGCTCTGGTGAGGAACAACGGAGGCAATATAGAGGGGAAGCGGATCGGCTGTAGAGCAGTGTGGGGTTGCCGTGAACTGGCTAGCGATGAGACGCTGAACGTCGGCAGTGGATACGTGCGGGGTGTCCCAGGTTCGCTGGAGGAACTCACCGTTGAACTGTGCCCAATGCAGGCGCGAGTTGCCGATCGCCAGGGCGATCCATGGGTCGTCGGAGGAGTGGGAGTCAGGCGATCGAGCGTTCACGCGGGTTGACCAGAGACATTGCCGTTTAGTTAGTGGAGGCGGGCCGTGATGATGATCAGTTTCACCGATCAACAAGCCGGCGATCGCCTCTATAGTTTAGAAATCAAGCTTATCGTTGAGAATGCCCGATTGTGTCAAAACCAGAATCTACGCGCTGGACTGCTCTGCTGGCCTTATTCATCCTGGCGCTGCTCTGGGGATATAACTGGGTGCAAATGAAAATCGCTGTTCAGTATGCGCCCCCGTTTCAGTTTGCGGCGCTGCGCGTTTCATTAGGAGCCATGAGTTTGCTGTTCGCGCTGGCAGTATTGCGGAAACCAATGTTGCCTAAAGAAATTCCGGCAACCTTTTGGGCTGGCGTATTGCAGATTGGTGGCGTTTATGGCCTGGCAACCTGGGCACTGGTCAGCGGTAGCGCAGGCAGAACCTCGGTGTTAGTCTACATGATGCCCCTATGGACGCTGCTGTTTGCCTGGCTATTTCTGCATGAACGGGTACGCGGATTGCAGTGGGTCGCGATCGCCCTGAGCATTACCGGATTACTGCTCATTCTGGATCTACCGCACTTGCATGGCACATTAGTCAGCAAAGCGCTGGCCCTGTTAGCAGGCGTATGCTGGGCCATGGGCGCAATCATTGCCAAACAGGTACGTCAAACAGTGAAGCTGGATCTACTGTCGTTTACCGCGTGGCAAATGGTAGCTGGCGCACTCCCCTTACTTCTGGTCGTGCTGCTGGTGCCTGCAACTCACCCGATCGTCTGGTCGCAGCCCTTTGTCCTGGCGCTTGTCTATAACGTCATCCCAGGCACGGCGATCGCGACGCTACTCTGGCTGTATGTGCTCAACTGTCTCCCTGCGGGAACGGCGGGGTTAGGCGTATTGCTAAATCCTGTCATCGGGGTGCTGGCTGCGTGGCTACAGCTTGGCGAAAAGCCGACTCCCCTAGAAGCCGCAGGGATGGCTGCCATTGCGATCGCGCTAGCACTCAATGCCTTGCAAGCCATGAAATCCCCGTCCTAAACTGGGACATCAGACTGGGGCTTCAGAACTGGGGCTTCAGAACGATCGATTGGGTTGGAATGCTGAAGATCCAAACTACCACCAAGTTTGGCTTCGTCTGTTTAACGTACCGCATGTCAAACGTCAGATTTTCGCATGCGTATCCCCCTCAACCGGCACACACTGTAACGCCTGATACGATCGTCCCCCTGATTTTGCAGTTAGCTAGATCTAGCCATCGCGCTCCCAGCATCCCGAATCGAAGATGCTAAGATCTAGGCGATTGTCCTAGCGCGATCGCGCCCAAATCAATTATTTGCTTCTAGGGTTCCGGTTTCGCATCGGTGCGAAATGCCTGGTCCAAGAGAAGCCACCGCACTCCAACCTACCCACCTGTAGTTCAAGAGACGCGGTCACACGGAGGGAAAAAAGCCCGGGAGAGCCAACCAACAGACCGACTGTTGGCGGCTTCCTGGGCTTTGTCGTTTCAGTCACTCTTTTCGTTCAGGAGGATATGATGTCAACCGATTATTCGATCGATCCAGCGCTCGTCACCTGGGATGAGGTCATTCCCGGTGGTGCATACTGGTCTCGCGTGATCAAGCGCGGCACAACGCTGCGCCTCATTGCACCCGAAGGCTCCAGAGGTGTCGCCATGCTGTGCTACAACGCCGATAACCCGATCGAGCGTTACAACGCTGCCGATACCGCCAAGATCCAGTTCAACGCTTTCCTCAAAAAGGGGATGCTGCTCTACTCTGACATGGGACGCGTCCTGTTTTCGATTACCGAAGATACGGCTGGCCTGCATGACACCCTCGGTGGTTGCAGTAACCTGACAACGAATGCGAAATACGGCGAAGGCGACTTTAAGAACTCGCGAGATAACTTTCTGCTGGCATTGACAAAGCGCAATCTCGGTAAGAAAGACATAATGCCCAATCTCAACCTGTTCACCCGCATTGCAGTGGAACCCAATGGCAATCTGGTATGGGCAGACCAAACGGCTCAGCCGGGAGACTTCATCGATTTACGGGCCGAAATGAACGTCCTGGCAGTGCTATCGAACTGTCCCCATCCGCTCGACCCCAGCCCGACCTACGACCCGAAACCCATGCGCGCGATCGTCTGGAACGCTCCCGTACCAGCCGCCGATGACCTGTGCCGTACAGGCAATCCCGAAGCCGTACGAGGGTTTCAAAACACAGATGCGTATTTGGGGCAGTTGGTTTAAGGCAGAAGGCAGAAGAAGGGAGTGGGGAGTAGGAAGTAGGGAGTAGGGACGAAAGGCCAAAAGTTGCCCGCTGACTGCTCAATCAACTCAAAACTCAAAACTTAAAACTTCCCTGTTAGCCGCTGACTGCTGAATGAACTCACTGCTCAACATCATGATTCATGTTTGCATTGGAGAAGAGAACAATGGTAGCGACGATGGTTGAACTTGACCCGAAACAGGCAATTTATGATCAGGTGTTGCCCGCACGGCAACCCTGGGCGAAGGTGCTCAAGAAAGGACAAATTCTGCGGATTGTCGATCTGGGGGGCAATCAGGCCGTGGATTTTCTGGTCTACAACGCAGACGATCCCAGTGAGCGATATAGTGCACCCGACACGGTGC
>JAJPKC010000257.1 GCA_021323955.1 Oscillatoriales cyanobacterium Centralia_MAG_596
GGATTAGGCCGCCCCCTAGCCAGGGAAGTGCATTTGCAATGACATTGGGGCCAACGAGCGCCTGACTTTTGGCGTCTCGAATCGCCTGTCGGAAGTTACTGGTATTACTCACGGGACTTCCTCTCATTTACAGAACAGTAATGGCAGAACAGTAATGGATTGTTATTACTCCTATTTTCGCTCGATCTTAGGCGACCAATCCAGGAAATAGCAATAATTTGAAGGGTTTGGAGGGCTAGACTGTGAGCACTCAAAGGGGTATCGCTCCGCCGCGCTTACGTATTTATGCCGAACCTTGAAAATCCTCCCTTCATTAGTACCGTAGATCGACGATGGTTATTACCCCTCTCTCTGCAGAACAATAGGCTCAACTCTGAAGTGAAAGGTTACCTGCAAGATGATGGCTACTCAACCCTCGCTCCGCTCTCGTGGTATGGAACTGCTGATGTCTTACTACCAGCAGCCGTCTGTTAAAGTTCGCAACCAACTGGTGCAGTTAAACGCAGGCTTGGTCAGAAAAATCGCCCACCGGGTTAGCCATCAATGTGCTGAGCCCTATGAAGATCTGGAGCAAATTGGCTACCTTGGTTTAATTCGTGCGATTGAGCGGTTCAACGCTCATCAGGGCTGTGCATTCAGTTCGTTTGCTGTGCCCTACATTCGCGGTGAGATGCTGCATTTCCTGCGCGATCGTAGTGGTACTGTTAAGATTCCCCGCCGCTGGCAGCAACTCAACAAAGAAGGTCAACGTGTTCGCGAATCGCTGATGGAAGCCTTTGGCCGCCAACCGACGGATGATGAAATTGCCACTGAGCTGGGCGTAACTGTCAATGAGTGGCGTGAGAGCAAGTTAGCAACGAAGAACCGCCTGCCCCTCAGTCTGGATGCGACGATCTGTCAGCAGATTGATTCACCCATGACTCTGGGTGATACGTTGCCCGATGCCCACTATCAAACTCTGCAAAATTTAGAAGAAGATCGGCAGCAGCTGCAACGGGCACTGAGCCAATTGGAAGATAAAACTCGGCAGGCGATCGAATTTGTGTTTATCAAGGATCTATCGCGCAAAGAAGTTGCTGAGCAGATCGGTGTTAGCCCGATGACGGTCACTCGTCGTATTCATCGTGGCATCCAGCAAATGGTCACACTCCTCCAGCCCCAAGTGCTGCAGACCGATCCCTAAGGGTTTCCCCTCTCCTCATTACCCTTTCACTAAGTAACTAGTATCCTGTGCTGGATTAGCCGACGCTGATCCAGCTTTTTTAGTGGTGAAGTGAGGAGCCAAAAAATAACAAAAGATAAATTTAGATAAATTCAAAGAATGGCCAGAGCAGTCAATCAAGCTACAGATGAAGCGATAACGCCTACCAGCTAGATTCGCCAACCTTTTCAGTCTTCATCGCTCATCCCTTACTCTTCTCTTCTAACCCAGAACTCAAACGTCTAACCCAGAACTCACCCCTTTTCGCTCTTAGCCCTTCACCCTCTTGCTCCCAAAATCATGCCCATTAGCAGGACGAAGCCGATCGCAACGTTTTGCTTGAAGAGCTGGGCGTAGGTACGGTGAGGGATGGTTTTCTGGCAGAGCTGATAGTACTGCCAGCCCCAGACGAGGGCAGCCGCCACGAGGCTCACCCAAAATACGGTACTGAGCGCCATAACGCGACCGAGTAGGGCCAGCAAGAGGGTCGTACCGGCAAAAAATGTGCCGACGGCATGGGAAACGTATGAACCAAAAAATAAGGCACCGGACTTGATACCAATGCGGCGATCATCGTCTCGATCAGACATCGCGTAGACAATGTCAAAGCCCAGTGTCCACAAGACGGTTGCCCCCCACAGGAGCCAGGTTGCGGTCCCAAAGCAGGGCGTTGCAGCCGCCGTAGCATTGCAACTTACGGCACTCCAGCTAATCAATACCGCGAAGCCCCACGCGATCGCCAGTACTAACTGAGGAATGGGAAAAATACGCTTTGCCAGTGGGTAACCAATGATAATCGGTACAGCCGCCACACACAGCCAGAAGGTCAGGAGGTTCAAATAGAGGGACAGCACCCACGCACAACCGAATGCAACTAGAGCAACTATCAATCCGATTTTTATGGATAAAGCGCGGGCGGCGATGGGACGGTTTTGCGTCCGTTTGACCTTCGGGTCAATGTCGCGATCCCAAAGGTCGTTGATGACACATCCAGCGGCACTGGTCGCGAGGGTGCCCAGTACAATCACGCCAACGAGTGGGATCGGTGGCGTTCCCCGAGCCGCTAAAAACACGGCCCAGAGCGCTGGGATCATCAAAATTAGCCGCCCTTCAGGTTTGTCCCAACGTAAGAGCCGAAAAATAGTCAGCCAAACTGGTTCAGCAGGTTTTGGAGAACTGGACATAAGTGGGAACAGGTAAGAAGTGAGCACCAAGTGTCCGATTAATCGGAATGCTTTGCGTAGTTGATTTACGGATGTCAGGCGACGGGGTCTGCTTACCCCTCTCCATTATCGAGACTCAGCACTTTTTGCTGTGCCTGGCGGACACGCTGACTGGCTTTTTGCCAAATGGCCCAGGCTGTGAATCGTAGCGATACTTTTGTGCCGTCCGCATAGGTTTTGACATCATATTTTTGTACAAGGGTGGCAACGTCTGGTAGCGATATCGGTACGAGCTGGTTGAAGACGTCATCGTAGAGCCATTGAGTGTTAGCAGATTTGAAGTCGAGATAGACTTTCCAGAGTTTCAGCACGGTTTGGTAGTCTTCGATCGCGGCTGCCAGTACGGGATAAATGACGTGATTCTTGGCATCTGGCTCACTCGCAAATCGGTCGAATGCTTGCTGTAACTCCTGCACTAGACGGGTATAGTCTTCGTAGCTAACGCCAATTTGCTCTAGCGTTAAGTTCGATAAGTAAATGTTGTCCGGTAAGCTGCTGAGCTTGGCGGCGACTGCCGAAAATTGTTTCAGCGTTAGTAGGGCTTGGGTTTCAGTGGCAATGCGCTGGTTGATAGCGGTGTAGTTGCTGCGGTAGATGGCCAGCTTTGCCTGACTCTGCGGCGCAATGGACGTTGTGGCTGGAATTGTGTCAAGGATGGCGATCGCCTCCTGCCATTTGCTGCTGGCACGCTGCCAGGTCTTGAGGGCATGGGGTGGCTTTTGCACCGTTACGGCTGCCTGCCATGCAAGCGTTTGAGCATTTTGGAGCGCGTCGGTTGCTTTCGTCTCGGCGGTCAGGCGATCGCTGATGGCCGCGTAGTTAATCCGGTAAACCGTTAGCTTTGCCTGCACTTGCTTTGCCTCGGGTGCGCCTGGAGGAATGGTTTCTAGCAGCCGAATTGCCTGTCGCCACTTCACCCGTGCCTGTTGCCAGGTGTCAACCGGGTGTGGTGGATGCTGTACCATCACTGCCGCATCCCAGGCCAACTTCCGCGCTGCGGTTAGATTGGCAAAGGCTTCTGACTGCGGTACGGTCAAGTCCTGTGTCTTTTCGAGCGCCGCCGCTGTGGGTGAATTATCAGCATTAGTGCGGTCATTGTTCGAACATCCTGCTATGAGCAAAATGCCAGTCGATAGAGCGATCGTCAAACGCAGATAGTTCATCAAGGCTGATGGCAGGATTTACAGATCAGGATTTACAGATAACGAGCAATTGGAATGAGCATTACGCGCTACAGGAGCATGTCCGATACCCGCTCACGACTCCAGTGAGGGAAGGATGAGAGGATGGTATCGCAGGGGTCTACAATGAATAGATCGATCCAATAACTGGGAGCAAAGATTTACGCAATGGGTGAGTCAAATGGCTGATTAACTATTGGGATCGAGCCGTTGCTGTTGTGCCGAGAACTATCTTAATCTACAAACTAATTTCTTCATGACTGTTCGTCAAAAGCTCTACGAGGGCAAAGCTAAAATTCTCTACGCCACGGATGACCCGGACGTGTTGGTGACTTACTTCAAGGACGATGCGACGGCGTTTAATGCTCAGAAGCGGGGCAGCATTGAGGGCAAAGGCGCATTTAATTGTGCTATTTCGAGTCACCTGTTCAAGCAGCTAGCAGCCAGTGGTATTCCAACGCATTTCATTGCCCAAACGAGCGTCAACGAAATGCAGGTGCGAGCGGTTACGATTTTGCCGCTTGAGGTCGTTGTCAGGAACATTGCGGCGGGTAGTCTCTGTCAACAGACGGGACTACCTTTAGGGACTGATTTGCCGCAGCCACTCGTGGAGTTTTACTACAAAAACGATGCGCTCGGCGATCCATTGCTGACCGACGATCGCTTACAGCTTCTGCAGTTAGCGACGCCGGCGCAGGTGGAGCATTTGCGGGCGATGGCGCTCAAAATCAACGATTTGTTGAAGGTGTTTTTTGCTCAATGTGACATTACGCTAGTGGACTTCAAGCTTGAATTTGGCTTTGATCGCACCCAGCAGTTGCTCCTTGCCGACGAAATTAGCCCTGATACCTGTCGGTTGTGGAATCAAGCGAGCGATGATCCCGAACAACGCGTGCTGGATAAAGATCGCTTTCGTCACGATTTGGGTAATGTTGAATCGGCCTATCGCCAGGTCATGGAACGGGTTCTAAAGGTGTGAGGGTGCGCGTTACGCGTTTCTAGTGGCTGTGTCGCGCTGTCGGCACTAACCTTAAAAATGCGGAACTCATTCTTGCAACCTCAGTATTGGTGCCAGCCGATGCGGTAAAATTTCACAGTTTGCCAGTTACCTTACATTTTGTTTTCGTTTTTGCTGTTTCGTGAGTCCTGCTTTTGACAGGACATGGTGTGTGGACGTGTCAACTAACCTGAACAACATGCGTTTATCTCCAGTTTTGGTGGCTGTTTTTGCCGCCACCGCTACCCTGGGTTTGGCAAACGGAGCGAAGGGAGAGACCCCGAAACTGGCTCCTACTCCTGCTAAATCTGTGGGCGCTGTAACTACAGCAGGAACTGCTCCAACGACGAACCTGGCAACAGACGCAACGATCACGAGCCCCTCATTGAGTCAGGCCGCTCTGTTGCGTGGACTTTCGGCCTCTGCCACCAAGACGCCTGCAAAGTCAGCGCCGCGATCGCAACAACCATCTTCGATCGCTCAGGCTACGCCAGAACAAGAAACCCCAAACCAAATTCAGATTAATCCCGGCAGTTCAGCACCCACAGTCCCAACTGAGATTACTCCCCCCACGCCAGGGACAACGCCCACGCCCACGCCATCAACGTCCCCAACAGAGGCCACGCCGACCCCTTCAAATTCTGATTCA
>JAJPKC010000636.1 GCA_021323955.1 Oscillatoriales cyanobacterium Centralia_MAG_596
CTTATTTCGATACTGGTTTGGCGCGGGTTCAAGCGGCGACTGTGATCAATGCCAACGCGGCTGCAATTGTGAAACAAGCAGGGCTGCAGCTGTTTGACGAACAGCCTGAACTGATTCGCCCGGGTGGCAACGCGTATACGACCCGTCGCTATGCCGCCTGCCTGCGTGACATGGACTACTATCTGCGCTATGCGACCTACGCGATCGTTGCTGGCGACACCGACGTTCTCGACGAGCGCGTATTAGAAGGACTGCGCGAAACCTATAACTCTCTGGGTGTTCCCCCTGGCCCAACTGTACGTGGCATTCAAATTTTGAAAGCGCTGGCCAAAGAACAAGCCGCTGAAGCTGGCGTTGTCGATACGGCCTTTATCGACCAGCCGTTTGACTACATGGCCCGCGAGCTGAGCGAGAAGAATCTCTAGACTCTATATATAGGGCGGTTGTCGGTTCGCTACAGCACTTTAGCGCCGTTGGCAGCCTGATAATTGGGCGATGAACCGTGAGTTCATCGCCCAATTTCGTTTTAGCGCCCTCAGGACTCAGACATTTACCTCCCTCACTGCCCAATGCTGGAACCTTTAAAAGGCTCAATTCACCTAGAGTTGGGAGCCATGGGGTGAGTTTTAACGGCTTTTGCGTCAGTCCTAGCCCGATGTCTCCACCCGTCTGGCACCAGCCATAAAAAGTGTGCCCTTTCGCGTGAGCTGGGCAATAATTGGACGAAGCCGGATGATACACAGCAAATCATGGAAGGACAATCCAAGCCAGATTGGCAAGAGTCAGATGCCGTGTGCTCCGAACCCGACCCGCGATCGACGCCTCAATCCCCGACGCTGGGGGATCTGACACGAGCACCGATGAATCGCACGCTGGCACTGACCGCTTCCGATCGTCTGCGGTTGCGGCCCCGGCTCATCCGGCAATCGGCTGGCTTCGAGTATTCTTCCCTTGTCCAGGGAACCATTCATGGCAACTGTTTCCACTGGGCCGACCAGTTACCGCAGGGGGCGATCGACCTCTTGATTCTTGATCCCCCCTACAACTGCAACAAAGACTTTAATGGACAACGATTTTCCCGCCAGGCCGTGCCAGACTATACAGCCTGGTTAAGCCAGATGATCGATGCCTTCAGCCCGTTACTTAAGTCTTCGGCATCGATCTATATCTGTGGCGACTGGTTTTCATCCGTCTCCATCTTCGCGGCGGCCTCTGCCCACTTTGTGGTGCGTAATCGGATTACCTGGGAACGTGAAAAAGGACGCGGCGCACGGGCTAACTGGAAAAATGCCAGTGAAGACATCTGGTTTTGCACCAAATCGGACCAATACACATTCAACGTTGATGACGTCAAACTTCGGCGGCGAGTTATCGCCCCTTATCGGCGTCAGGATGGCAGCCCCAAAGATTGGCAGGAGACGCAGAATGGTAACTCTCGCGATACCTGCCCGTCCAACCTGTGGACAGACATCACCATCCCGTTCTGGTCGATGCCCGAAAACACCTGCCATCCGACCCAAAAAAGCGAAAAATTGCTGGCCAAGCTGATTCTTGCCAGCTCACGCCCCGGTGATCTCGTCTTTGATCCGTTCCTGGGCAGCGGCACGACATCGGTTGTGGCCAAAAAGCTGGGCAGACGCTACCTGGGCATTGAGCTGGATGAAGAGTACTGCCTCCTTGCGGAAAAGCGTTTAGAGTTAGCAGCGGTCAGTGATGCGATTCAAGGCTATACCGAAGGCGTTTTTTGGGAACGGAATACCCTGTCTTCCCAAAGAGGCCGGTAAAAGAAGCCGATAATCGTCTCCCGCACACGACTGAACCGTCCTCAGCGTTCTCACCAGCAATACAACGGATAAGGGGCTCAGAACCGCTTCTTCTACGCTTTGTGGCCTAGGAGTTCAGCCTAATGTCTAGACGAGTTCAGCACAATATCAGACAAAGTTTAAATTTCTACATGATATTCTGCTAATAGGGTGCGTATGACCCGTAATACAGACGTGCGGGGCGCTCAGTGATGGGCTTAGTCATTCAGAATTGGTTGCCCTTTGCCTTGTTCACCTGGAAACATACTGGTTCACCTCACTGCGATTCCTTTTCGCATGTAGAGGTTGGTTAAGCGGTTTTGATTGCCTTTACAGGGTTTCGCGTTTCGTCCATGGTCTCTCTCGGATTCTGAACCATTGCTGCCCCATTACTTGCTTATCGTTGGGTTGGCTATGCCCTTAAAACCAAGACATCCTTCAAGACTGAGATGACTTTATTGATTGGTGGCTGCTCAAAGGACAGCCTGCAGTTTTGAAAGTTACTCTGAATTTGAGCGGTAAGTTAAGTCGGATTAATCTGCCTGTTTTAGCTAGTTCAGCGATTTGGCTGATTCGGCGATTTAACTGCAGACGTTATTTTCGACTTTGAGATGAAATATGCTTGGGTTAAGGCATTATGCCGATATTTAATCGTCTTTTTTACATGTTAAACAGCCGATTGAATCCAATTTTGATTATGTTATGGTGAGGCTTTAGATTTGTTTTGGCGTTTATTCAACTTGCAGACTTAATCATTAATACTGAGTGTATTGCGACGGCTAAACTCAGCAACTATACTCCATCAGGCGGGGTAGAGGCCGTTCCTACTGTTAACCTCTGTCTGATGCTCCCAGAGGGATCGATCGATGGGGACACCAGGCCGAACATTGATCGGGGAGTTGGTATTGAACGGTTAGAATTTGAGGGTGCTCTCGCCTTAGAAATTTGGAATTATTTTGTTCGTTCTAATATGGCTGTTGTGCTCTTTGACTAAGCTTTTGGGAGTGACTCCCGCAGAATGGCTTGCGTTCTCCAGCCTGAAGTCTCTACGAACAAAAGACTAGCTGTGCCGCAACAGATAGGGCAACGCTATGTCGATAAACGTGTGTTCGATTAGATAATTAATTGATTGGTGCTGCCTCCTTGAATTACTGCCGCGTTTCTCATCATTTTCTGACATTTTTGAGCAACATTCTTTATAGATAACTTCTCTAGATAAAGATCCTATAAAGATACTATAGAGTCGTTTCAATCCCTATTATTTAGCTGTAATCTACAAAATATGAGCTTGTAAAACGTGTTTTACGTAGCGAAATCTTTTGATCATGCAATTGATTGCAGAATGAAATTGCGGGTGGCCTTGTTTTGGCCTATTTTTTGGGGTTAAGCATCACCAGGGTTGTCTATCTTTCGCTTCAAACTTGGTTCATCTTCCGGTGATGTTGTTTTATGTACTGGTTATGAATGTTTTCAATTCAAAATTAAATTGCGATGGACAATCGCTTGAGCGGCGAACGTCGCTCGATGTCGATCGAGTCCTGCACCGGGAATTACCTGCGGTTGATTTTGCTGGACACCTGGAAGCAATGGCGGTATTTCTTGCTCAAACCTGGAAAGATGAACACCCGGACGCTTCGGTCGATTCGGACGCTGATTTGCATGACTGCATCGCGGCTGTAACGACGGAACTGGCGATCGCGGCACAAGCCGTTGGTGGGCCAGCCGGTTTGGCAATCTTGACCGGTGGCGGTTCTGCCGCAGCGCGTGCTGTTTGCAAAAAGGTGCTGAGCGGCGATCGCGGCTAAAGGCTTCGCCGCATTGGCAACCACCAACACATTGCGGCCATTAATGATGTCAAATTCGATCGCGGCTACTGGCTGGGAATGTACTGCCGTAGCGGTTCGGTTTGGACTGTGAAAAGGCTCGCTCGCGGAGAGTCTTGTTCACAACGATCTTTTTCACCAACGGTTCAGGTTTGTTACGGCCATGGCCTGATGGCATCGCTGATCGGCACATATGCTGATCGGCAAAATCATTCATGACGAATTGCGTGACGACTACATTAAGCACTCTGAGGTACCGCTTTCATGACAAATCAACTCACCAAGCAATCGCAAGCGCTAATCGCAATCAATGCTGCTGACCAGCGAGAAGGACTGCAGCGGGCGCAACTGCCTGACCGCACCAGTACATTGAGCCAAACGAGTACTCGTCAGCAAGCGGTTTTGGGGCAGTGGTTTAGCGACCAGTCGTTAGGGCGCAAGTGCTTCATCGGTTGGCTAACGGCGGGAACGCTGTCGATCGCGGGAATCATCGGGATTGGAACATGGTCCCACCGCGCGATCGACCAGGCTCAATTGGCGAATCAGGCGAAGGCGGAATCCACTAGTATCAAGCAGCACCTGACTGAAACGCTGCTGCCCATTGTATGGCAGCAAAATCTTTTGGCACTGGCGTTGGTACTGACAACTAACGCTGGTCTAGCCATCCTGCTTTATCGAGCGCTGGCCAGACCCGTGAAGCAGCTACAGCAGGATATGCAGATGTTTTCGTTGGGTGATCAGCAGGTTCGAGCTGACGCCAACGCGGCTGATGAGGTTGGTAAGCTTGCAGCCGTATTTAACCAGATGGCAGACAGCGCGGTGTCGGTCAAAACGATGCTGTCGGAGCAAGCGCAGCAGCGGCAAATTGAAATTAAGCAGGCACGCCTGATCAACGAAATTGCGGGTACCCGTGTGCGAACAAACGAAGACCTCAACGCGGTCTTAGAACAGGCGGTGCAGGGCGCTCGTAGTATTTTGAATGTCGATCGCGTCGTGATTTATCGCTTTTATCATGACTGGAGTGGCTATATCGCCACCGAGTCAGTTGGGCCAGGATTGCCGATCGCGCTGGCGGACAAAATTGAAGACCCCTGTATCAGCCCACAACTGCTGGAGTCTTACCGACAGGGACGTGTCGTGGCCACTAACGATGTGTTTAACGCCGGGTTTCATCCAGATCACCTCAAGCTGATGACCAGGCTGCAAATCAAAGCAAATTTGGTGACTCCCATTCTGAAGGATGACCAGCTATACGGCCTGTTGATCGCGCATCACTGCCAGACTACCTACAGCTGGCAGCCTGCGGAAGTGGAGTTTCTGAAGCAGCTCGCGATTCAGATTGGGCTGTCGCTTGACCGCATCACATTTTTGCTGCAGAAGAATGCTGAGATGACTCAGGTGCAGCAGTTGTATCAGATCAGTTCGCAGATTCGGAATTCATTCGATCCGTCAGAGATCTATATGCGTACCGTCCGTGGCGTTCGCGAGACGCTGCAAACCGATCGGGCGATCGTCTATTTATTCGACGCTGACTGGAAGGGCACGGTGGTTGCAGAATCAGTTGGGCAGGACTATCCTTCGGCGCTTGGGGCCATGATCGCAGACCCCTGCTTTGCCGAAAAATATGTCGAGAAGTACCGGCAGGGGCGCGTTCAGGCATTGGAAGACATTCACAACGCTGGACTCACGGACTGCCACCTGGCCCAACTGGAACCGTTCAAAGTCAGAGCTAACCTGGTGGCTCCCATTATCGCGGCTAACAACCTTCATGGTCTGTTGATTGTCCATCAGTGTTCGCGCACTCGACTTTGGGAAAAGACAGAGATCAGCTTTTTCAAAGAAATTGCGGCTCAGATTGGCCTTGCCCTCGATCGGGCGGCGGTCTTGACCCAGCTCGACCAGGCGCGCCAGACGGCAGAACACCTCGCCCACGACCAACGCCAGCAGAAAGACGCCCTGCAGCAGCAGCTCGTGCTGTTGCTAGAGCAGGTGGAAGGTGCCGCGTTGGGTGATTTGACCGTGCGGGCAGATGTGACGGCTGAAGAAATGGGCACGGTAGCCGATTTCTTTAACGCCATCATTGAAAGCCTGCGCCAAATTGTTGTGCGCGTGAAACAGTCCGCAACCCAGGTCAACACAGCGCTAGGCGAAAACGAAGCGACGATTCAGCAGCTTGCAACCGAAGCGCTCAAACAATCGGAAGACATCACGCAAACGTTAAGCTCGATTGATCAAATGAATCACGCGATTCAGGCAGTGGCCGAAAATGCGCATCAGGCAACAATCGTGACGAACACGGCATCGGCTAAGGCTGAAGCGAGCCAGGTCGCGATCGACTTTACCGTGCGCAGTATCTTTGAGCTACGTGAAACGATGTCCGAAACAGCCCACAAGATGAAGCGTCTGGGTGAATCGTCGCAGGCAATCTCAAAAGTAATCTCCCTGATCAACCAGATTGCGCTCAAGACCAACATGCTCGCATTAAACGCGGGAATTGAGGCTGCTCGTGCTGGCGAAAACGGCCTGGGATTTGCAGTGGTCGCAGAAGAGGTTGGTGAACTGGCGGCACAGTCGTCTTCGGCAACGCAGGAAATTGAACAGCTTGTTGACGACATTCAGCGTGAAACGCGCCAGGTGCTTGAAGCAATGGAACAAAGCACGGTGCAAATGGTGGAAGGAACGCGTTTAGTAGAAGATGCGAAACAAAATTTGGGCCAGTTGCGCCAGCTTTCGCAGCAAACAGATGAATTGGTGCGATCGATCTCCACCGCCACGATCTCGCAGACCCAGATCTCGCAATCGGTTGCGTCCCTGATGCAAGAGTTGGCTCAGATGTCCCAACGAACGGCCAGCTTGTCGCAACAGGTAACCAGCTCGTTACAGCAGACTGTGGGGATTGCGCAAGATCTGCAAGTGTCAGTCAGCACGTTTAGCGTTGAGACCGAGAGTTGATTGGACTCTAGATCCACAGGACTGGCGATACGCGGCAACGTACTATGGCGCATCGCCAGACAGCGAGCGGTAGCGTGCTTGCCAGCCTTAACCGTTCCCCGTCTCAGATCGGGGTGTCTCAAACGACGTTGGCGACACGCAGTTTCAGCGGTATCACTGAGCGTGCGGTTTGGCTGGAACAATTTCGCGAATGAAGCTCTGGATCGCCAGTCGATCGCCATATTCGACCAGCCAATTATTCACAACCACGGGAATGGTCGAACCGTCTTTGCGCCGCAAATAGTGTTCAAACCGAACCTGACCGGAGGCGCGGAGTTGTTGAGACAGCGCTGTGGACAGTTCAGCGGTTAATGCTGGCATGATGTCGTTAATGCTCAGTCTGACTAACTCTTGCCGTGTGTATCCTAACCATCTGGCAATATTGCCGTTGGCATTCAAGAGTTGCTGTGTAGCGACATCCAGAATGACGATCGCATCGTGCGTTGACTCAAATAAATTCTGGTAATTGGCTTCCGCGACCTTGAGCGCGGCGGCGGCGACCCTCTGCTCGGTAATATCTCTGATACTGCCGAGAACAGCATCAATTTGACCCACTTCATTGGGGACAGGGTTGAGTGTGTACTCATAGTCGCGCGGCTCCGACCGGGAACCCTTCATGCTCACTTCCCCGGTGATTGATTGCCCGGTCATAAACACGGTTTCAATCTGGGCTGTCAGCCTGGTTTTGAGCGTGGTGGGTAGATCGACGTCGAGCAGGGACTGGTGTAACAGACGGCTGGGTTCCAGTCCCAGCGATCGTGCCCCTAGAGGATTGATATAAATCAGCCGAAACGCGCGATCGCACACAAAGAGATTGGCTGAGAACGCGGCCAGAATTTGCTCAGACAAATTGTCCTGGTCATCAAGCCGTGCTTTGAGCTGGAGTCTGCTTCTGGTTGTCTCCCGCTCCAGACCGCACTCCTGCTCACGGTGTCGAACGATGTCCACTGCACTTTGTGGCAAGAGACCTGCCAGTTGGCTGTCGGCAGTCCCAGACAGCAACGGCTTTAACACGACCACGAGTTGTTCCACCGCACTTAACCGACCCACCACATCATTCTGTGCCTGTAGCGCCTGCCGCAGTGCCGAAAATTGCTCTGAAAGCTGAAAAACGCTGTTCTCGGTTTGCTCGATCTGCTGTTGCAGCATTTCGATCGTGATGGGTGCTTTTGAAGGCAACGATAGACCAAAGACCTGGGCAAGTGCTTCGGCTACTACAGTGGTGCGATCTCTACCCGTTGCTCGCGCCTGGGTTTCGATCGCCTCGGCCAGCAGTGCTGGAAACCGAAATGTCATCGATTTGCTAGTCATTAGTGGCGATCGTGGGAGGTAGGCTGGCTCAGTTTGACGATGCTGTGGTGATCGAAGGAGGGCTGCCGGATGGTCGGGTGTCTGCAACGCCATGCAGTGTGGTTTCAGCAAATCCAGCTAGCTTCTGGTTGACTAAAAAAACAACTTATGAGCTTTTGATGTACACCAAGTAACGTGTCATACGTGTCATCCAGCTTAAGGGAAACCCCAGGCTGATCACTGTGTAGATGTACTGATTTTGAGCTTAAACCTGCCGTGAACTGGTTACGCAGAATTGCGGATGCCCTAACGAGGGGGATCCCCAGCAAGGCAGACAACGGCAGAAAATATCTAAAAGATTAAGCCATTTGTAGCATTAAAAATAAGTGATATAGCTGATTTTAGCGTTGCAGAGTTTTATTTCACAAATGCTTTATTTGCGCAGACGTTGCTTTATCGGCTGCGCGTGATTACAGTACGCCTGTTTTTTCTTTGAGTGTTGCCGTGTATTTACCAGTCTTGGCTCAGTTATTGACGGTTAATTGGCGGCTGGTTGACCGCCTGCCGTGCCAGCAGAGCGGTGCCATAAGCGGCGTCTGAGTGGGGCGATCGCGTGACCGTAACTCCCAGCCGTCGCGCTCGGATGGTCGTCCAGGCAGCGTTATCTGCTCCACCCCCGGCGGTGTAGACGTGCTTTAGGGGCGTCGCTCCCAACGCCTGCAATACCTGGTAGCCTTCGGCCTCAATCCGCGCCATGCTCTCTAGTAACCCGTGGAGAAAGACAACGGGATCCTCCGGTTGGGGCTGGAGTCGCGGCATCAACTGTGGATCATTGATGGGAAACCGTTCTCCTGGCCGGAGGAGTGGGTAATAGTTGAGGTGACTTTCCTGGGCGGCTGGAATGCGATCGCTGAGCTGCCTCAATTCGGCGGCTGTAAAAAACTGCTGTAAGACCGCGCCGCCTGTGTTAGACGCGCCGCCAACTAACCACTGATGGCCTAAACGATGGCTGTAAATCCCGTAAGCACCATTTTCAACCCATGTTTTGCTCAGCAGCTTGAGTACAAGCGTTGAACCCAGTGATGTCACCGCCTGGCCCGGTTCGGTGGCGGGACTGGCTAAAAAGGCCGCAATGCTGTCGGTAGTGCCAGCACAAACCTGGCAGTGCGGCGGTAGGTCGAGCTGGCTGGCTACGGCTGGCGTAACAGCGCCAATTGGCGTACCCGGTGCGACCACGCGTGGCAACAGGGGGGCGATCGCCAGATCCATCAACCATGCCGGATAGCGCAACTGCTGTACGTCGTAGCCCAGTTTGAGACTGTTGTGGTAATCGCTGATGCCTGGTTGCCCGTGCAGCAGAAATCCGAGCCAGTCAGCCTGGTGGAAGAGATATTTTGCCTGCGAGAAGAGGGATAGCTGACTCCACCACAGCAGTTTTACCAGACTGGACGTGGCGCTCAGCACGGTATCTTTGCACGGCGCGTTGGCTAGATGCACTTGGGCAAAGACCGCCCGCAAGGTTTCGACAGCGGCGGCGGCACGGGCATCGTTGTAGAGTAAGGGCGACGTGATAGGCTGGCCAGCGGCATCACACAGCAGAACGGTGGAGGAGGTGCCATTGATGGCGATCGCGGTGAGGTACTGGCGATCGTGATGATTGATGCTGGCCAGCAGTGAGAATAAGGTTTCTCGCCAGTAAGCGGGTAGCTGGGACTCAGGTACAGAGTCAAACGGTTGACTGGCCTGGGTTAAGCGGTTGCCTTCAGCATCCACGACCGCGATGCGTGCACCCGATGTACCAAAGTCAATCCCTGCGTAAACATTCATCGCATTGAATTGTCTTGAAATTGTGTTGAATCAGGGCAACCCTGGACAATTTTATCGACTTTACTCGGAGATGGAATCCTTGACTCGGTGATTGCCTGTGTGAGCGACATGCTCAGAAGAATTATCGAGCTGGCTCTTGATGTTTTGATTGATCTTGAGCAAGGGTTCGTTTGCCCGCGATCGCGATTGCCTGAGATTTTGAATTTCCTGTTCCAGCTTTGCCTGACCTGTCTTAAAGAAGTCATGAGCGCTGGAAGGTACCAGGTCGTTTGAAAATCGCTGAATTTGGAGCGGTGTCAATCCACCGACGGGAGATGGTTGTTGAGCATCGGCCACGCTAGTCAGACTGATGACTATCATCCCAATAACGGCGGCGAAGAAATAAGTGGTGTGGCGCATACCGGAGTTCCTCCTGAAGAGCGCGCTCTACCTTTAGGCTAACGCGCTTTGCGGGGTTTTGCCGTCCTCCGATCGGGTTGGGTAAGGCGGCTGGTGCGGCTAGAGTCATACCCCTACTCCACCAGACCGATCGCCTGCGAAATGGACGTTAACCCGCGTTCCTCCAGCTTGTGCAAAAGTCCGTTGAGGATCCGGCTAACCATCGTTGGGCCTTCGTAAATCCAGCCTGTGTAA
This sequence comes from Oscillatoriales cyanobacterium Centralia_MAG_596, assembly GCA_021323955.1. Lineage (GTDB taxonomy): Bacteria > Cyanobacteriota > Cyanobacteriia > Leptolyngbyales > Leptolyngbyaceae > Stenomitos. The sequence continues at coordinate 10,367 of JAJPKC010000636.1, forward strand.
ACCTGTACCAGACTGGCTCCGGCTGTAATTTTTTCCCAGGCATCCTCTGGTGTGAACACTCCCCCAACGCCAATGATGGGTAACCGCCCCTGGGTTTCCTGCCATACGAATCGGATCACGGCGGTAGAACGCTCTCGCAGTGGCGCACCGCTAATGCCGCCCGCCTCGCTCTGGACGGTGTTTCCGGTTGATGACACCACTTGGGTCTTCAGTCCATCTCGACGAATGGTGGTGTTGGTGGCAATGATGCCTGCAAGCTGATGCTTCTGGACTAAGTCCAGGATGGCCGCGATCGCGTCCCATTCTAAATCAGGCGCAATTTTGACCAGCAGCGGTTTGCGTTCTGTATTTTCCTGCTGGAGGGCACTCAGGATGGGATCGAGTTGCTCTGATGACTGGAGCGATCGCAGTCCCGGTGTGTTGGGTGAACTGACATTCACAACGAAATAATCGCCCCAGTGTTTCAACAGGCGAAAGCTGCTCAGGTAATCCATTGCCGCGTCCTCAAGGGGCGTAATTTTGGATTTGCCCAGATTGATGCCGAGGGGGCAGAAGGGCTGTGGGGTATGGCGTGTGGCGGCAAGAGGCTGTTCCCTGCTGCGGCCTGTCGCCTCGTCCTCTTGACTCATTTCCTGCTCTCCCCATCGCTGCTGCAACGTTGCGGCCATCGCGGCGGCTCCCTGGTTATTGAAGCCCATCCGGTTCAGGGCTGCCTGGTCTAACGGCAGTCGGAATAGACGCGGGCGCGGATTGCCCGGTTGGGCGTGGAAGGTCACCGTGCCCAGTTCGGCAAAGCCAAACCCAAAGCTGTGCCACAGGCCAGACGCAACCCCGTCTTTGTCGAAGCCGGCTGCAAGCCCGATGGGATTGCTGAAGTTCAGTCCCCAAAAGGTTTGCGACAGGCGGGGATCGGTCAGGCTGTACGATCGCGCCAACCGGGTTTGAAGCCAGCTTAGATAGGGCTGGTGGGAGTGGCGATCGAGCCATCCAAAGGTACTGAGCGTTTGTTGATGCAGCCATTCTGGGTCTGCCTTTAACCCGGAGAAGAGGACTGGACGAATGGCCGATCGATAAATATCCAAAGCAGAATCGGTTTAAACAGGGGTACAGAGTGACGTGAGCGTTGTCGGTTATAGTGACCGCGCTCCTCAGAATTGTATCGCCGTTGCTGGACACCGTGTGGTATAGGCGCACCAGAACGCCACTCGTCCCCATTCAAAATGAATGGCTTATCTTGCTACGATCCCCCTCAATCTCCCTTATGAAGCACTGTGTGCTTAAAAGTTTGGGGCATCCGTCCTTTGGGGAAAGCATGACCTCGGTACTCCTGCTGTGTCCTCACAAACCTGGGGCATCCGACCCTTGGGGGCTGGCCCCCAACCCCCCGATCTGAGGGACGGCTGCGTCCCCCAGACCCCCTCCAGACGAGGTTAACGTGGGGTGGCGTTGTAGCGCTTCGCATTGGTGGGGGGATCAAATTCCTGGCGTTTGGGCCATGTGGTGTTGCAACAATTTCAGATCCGTTCTCTCTATTTTCTCTGCCTTGAGCACATGGCCGAAGGTTGGGAAGGGTTGGGCGGATCACGTCCGATCCGCGCTGGGTCAGACTACTCGTGTCTCTACGCTTCGTGATGAAGGCCGATTCTGGGGAGGCTGACTCACTACCCGCTTGAATTGGCTACGGCGATAGAGCGTTTTTAGCCAAAGTTTTCTCACTAGAGCGGTGTCAAGGGTCTGGGCGGTTGGGATGAGTCAGGACTCTGGTGCTGCACTGGGTGGCTCGATCGTGGGATGAACGGCGGCATTGGGCTGCAGCACTGGTAGCTCGATCGTAAAACACGTCAGACGATTGCTGCTTTGAACCTGGATGTACCCGCCCAGATAGTTCACCAATTTTTTGACGAGCGTTAATCCCAGGCCGGTACCGCCCTGCCGCCAGCGATCGGCGTTGGGGATGCGATAAAACTGGTCAAACACGCGAGGCAGCTCGTTCGGTGGGATTTCGACGCCAGAGTTGCTAATTTGAATTTGAACGCTGGGGGTATCATTGACGGGCAGTGGTTCAGTTGTCGTCGCGGTCAACGTAATGCGTTCATTCTGTGGCGTGTATTTGACGGCGTTATTGATCAGTTCTGATAGGACACGGCTGAGGCTAAATGCGTCTGAGACGATCGGGGGCAATTGGGGGTCAAGTTCCACTTCAAGCTGTTGCTGCTGGTTGTGAGCACGTTCCTGAAACTGCTCGACTAGCTCTGGAATCAGGCTAGACAGTTGAATAGGCGTCAACTCCAACGAATAGGCATCAGCATTCAGCCGCTGCAAGTCCAGCAAATCATTGACCAGGCTGAGCTGTCGGTTGCATTGGTCACTCAAGATTTTCAGATACCGCAGGGTGGGGTTGGAATTCGCGGTCGTCACCAGTGGTGCTGGACTGCACTGCTCATGCTGGTTTAAGGTGATCTCCAACATACGAATTGCCATCCGGATATTGGTCAGGGGTGTTCGTAACTCATGGGAGACCGTGTTGAGAAAGTCATCTTTTAACTGGTTGAGATGCTGGAGTTCAACCATTTGGCCTTCAAGCTGTAGCGCCCGTGAGATGGCTATGTTCCGTTCTTCGGCCTGTCGCCGTTCGGTAATGTCGCGAAAGACAATGACGACGCCGGTAATCGCGCCATTTTCATCGTGTAACGGCGCGATGCTATCCGCAATGGGCATGGCGGTGCCGTTTTTTGCGAGCAGCAAGATATTCTCAGTCAAATAGACCAGCCGATCGGTCTGAAGGACTTCGATGATGGGGTTGGGCACGGCTGCCTGGGTCTGTTCGTCGATGATGTGGAAGATTTCGCTCACGTCTCGGCCGATCGCCTCTTCCTGGTGCCAACCAGTCAGCCCTTCCGCAACAAGATTCATGAATTTGATCTGCCCCTGAGCGTCGGCCACGATCACGCCATCACCGATCGCACGCAGAATGTTGGACAGCCACTGTTCGCGTTCCTGCAAGTCTTTGTCTAACCGATACCGCTGAAGCGCCGTCTCGATCGCGACGTACAGTTCCCGCTCTTCGATCGGTTTCAAAACGTAGCCAAACGGCCCGGTCGCTTTAGCCCGCTCCAGCGTGACGCGATCAGAGTAGCCAGTCGAGTAAACCACTGGAATATGGAGACGCTGCCAGATTTGAGCGGCGGCCTGCACCCCATCCATGTCTCCCTTCAGCCGAATATCCATCAACACAATATCGGGACGAAGGGTAGTCGCTGTGGCGATCGCCTCCTCTCCAGAGGCCGCAACGGCTGGCACAGCATAGCCCAGCCCTTCGAGGCAGTCTTTGATATCGGCGGCAATCACACCTTCATCTTCAACCACAAGAATTTGAACCATACTGGCAACATCGGATTCGGCTGCGGTTTCGATCATGCTTCATTTCCTACAAAGCTAATTTTGAATTCGGTGCCGTGCTGGCAATTCAACACAATCGTCCCTTCCAGTTGTTTGACTAAATCGTTCACAAGCTTGAGTCCAAGTGACCCCGCTCTGGCTAACTCAAATTTGTCGGGAATCCCAATACCGTCGTCGCGAACCGTGAGCATGACCGTGCGATCGCCGGTGGCATGAAGCTCGACCGCGATCGTGCCGGCGCGGTTGGCGGGAAACGCATACTTGAGCGAATTGGAAACCAGTTCGTTGATGATGAGTCCACAAGGGATAGCGGTATCAATATCGAGGGATACGTCGTCAACCCTGGTTTTGAGCGTGATCGTATTGGTATTAATGCTGTAGGAGCTAAATAGACTGGTGACCAGGTTGGGGATGTAGTGACTGAGGTCGATCTTTGCTAAATCCTCGGAGCGATAGAGTTTTTCGTGAATGAGGGCGATCGACTTAATGCGGTTTTGGCTTTCGAGCAAAATATCGGCTGCCAATCGGTCTTTAATCCGGCGATATTGCAGTCGGAGTAAGCTGTACACGATCTGCAAATTATTTTTGACCCGATGGTGGATTTCTTTCAGCAGGACTTCCTTCTCTTTCAGCGATGCTTGCAATCGTTCCTCGGCTTTGCGCACTTCTTCTAAACGCTTCGCCGCCGTAATATCAACGGCAACACCTAAAATTTGCTGTGGTGAGCCATCGGCATGACGGGCAAAGAGCGTTTCTTGACACTGGAAATAGCGCCATTCGCCGGTACGGTGGCGCATTCGCAGTTCGGTGCAAAGAATGTCACCATCCTGAACCGTTTGCCAACGCTTGAAGTTCTCTGGCATCTGAGCCGCATCATCGGGGTGGAGAATCGGGTCAGGAAAGGACGAGGTGTGTGGCCGCACTTCCTCAGGCTCGTAGCCCAACAGGTGTGTAATGTCGTGATTGACGTAGACGTTGCACTCTTTTGAGAGGTCGTACACGTAAAGAATGACCGGGCTGGTATCAGCAATTTTTTGAATAAAGCGCTGACTCTGGCGCAGCGCATCTTCGGCCCGCTTGAGGTCGGTAATATCTCGCCCCACTGACTGAAATTCCACAAATTGATTGTGCTCGTCGAATAACATGCGGCTGTTCCACTGCATCCAGCGGACGGTTCCACCAGTTACCACCCGGTTCTCAAGGGTTGCTACGGGGTTTTCCTGATTGAGTGAATGGATGAGCCGCTGTACTTCTTTGTAGTCTTCCCCAAAAATATCCGGTTGAAATCGTTGGCCCACGATCGCCTCGCGTGGTTTCTGAAAGTAGCGACAGTAGGATTCGTTGACAAACGTGATCGTCTCGTCGGCCTGAAACCGGACGACCAGTTCGGCCTGGTCTTCGACAATGGCACGGTAGCGGGCTTCACTCTGCTTGCGTTCGGCGATCTCCCGTTCCAGTTCCCGATTAGCCGCTTCCAGTTGAGCGGGACTGGGCAAGGAAAGGGCTTTGGGCATCAGTGGAATGAGTTCTAACGCGGTAAACAAAGATACGGCAGCGGTTGCGGCTTTGACAATGCCTGACAGCCAGTACATGGGGTGCCAGAGCGTCCAGATTTCCAGGATATGGGTGGTTCCACACGCAACGATGAATGTGCCAAACAAGAGAAACATCCAGTTAAATGGTAGGTCGCGCCGATTACGCACGAAGTGCAGCAGCGTGAGTGGAATGGAGTAGTAGGCGATCGCGATCAGACCATCGGAAATGACATGCAGCCCAACCAGCTCTGGTTTCCAGAGATAGCAGTGCCCGTGCGGAATAAATGATCTGCCAACAAGGAAATTCAGGAACGAATCAACCATGAGGAGTCCGGGGATAGGTTAAGCGGCATCGCCAGGCAGAGCACCATAACTGGGGTCTATAAAAAATAAACCCAAAATCGGTCGAACCTACGCAAAAGCAGTGATATTTTTCAGTTATTTAGCGCTAGACAAAAATCGACGACAACTACCGATCGAAGATTAGCATTTGTGCTGGACAGTGTGGCCGTTCCCTCCCACCGTTAGTAACGACGAGTTAATACCCTGGACGCGATTCCGTGTTTCACCCAGGAGCCTGATGCTTCGCTGTTTGACCAATGCGATAGTGGCAGACAACCCGCCAGAAATTGAGACGGTTTACAATGCTGACGATGGGTGATCAGGCCTGTAGAGCGGCGATCGGTCAATATGGGGTGATAAATGGCATTAATTTCACAATCGAATCTTCCCGAAAAGAGTGCAACGCCGCCCATCTGGCGCGTACTGCAAAGTCTACGCCGCTATGCTTGGACTGCCCTGGGAGCGCTGGGCAGTCTATTACTCCTGACGGCTGCCAGTGCCGTTACGCCACAACTGTTTCGTTGGGGCATTGATCAGGGAATTGCGAAGCAAAACTTGCAGGTTGTGCTTTATAGCGCGGGGTGGATGGTGCTGGCGGCGGTCGCGCGCGGGCTATCTAACTTTGGGCAGAGCTACTGGGCCGAAGCGGCTTCGCAGGGTGTTGCCTATGACCTGCGGAACAAGATTTTCAGCAAAATTCAAAATCTGAGCTTTAGCTACCACGATCAGTCGCAAACGTCGCAACTGCTGACTCGTGTGACCAGCGACATTGACCAGATCCGCACGTTTCTCAGCACCAGCCTCATCCAGGTCATCAGCTCTGTGGTGACGCTGGTTGCGATCGCGGTGATTCTGCTGGTGATGAACTGGCGGCTAGCGCTCATTACGCTCACCGTCGTGCCAATGGCGGGATGGCTGCTGGCACGATTTCTCACCCGCAATGGCGATCTGTTTCGGCAGGTGCAGGAGCAACTGGGGGATCTCAACGCGGTTCTGCAGGAGAACTTGCTGGGAATTCGGGTGGTCAAAGCCTTTGTCCGCGAGACAGCCGAGCGGACTCGCTACACCCGCATGAATGATAGCCTGATGCGCGCGAATATGAAGACGATTCGGGCCATTCGTAACACCTTTCCGTTTATCTTTTTACTCAGCAATTTGGTGACGCTGGCAGTATTTGGCTACGGCGGCGCGGAAGTGATTGGTGGCCAGTTTTCGGTGGGCGAGCTGGTGGCGTTCAACTCATACTTGCTGTTGATCCTGCAGCCGATTTTGCTGATTGGCTTTGCGGCCCCTGCGATCGCACAGGCTGCGGCTTCGGCGGAACGGGTCTACGAAGTCGTGGATGCAGCGATCGACATTCGCGATCGTCCCAATGCCGTCCCCTTTGAAACCTGCGGTGGCCGCATCACGTTTGAACATGTCTCCTTTCGCTACCCCGGTGCGACAACCGAAGCGCTGAAAGGGGTTTCCTTTGAAACTAAACCCAACGAGCTGATTGCGGTGCTGGGCATGACGGCATCGGGCAAGAGCACCATTATGAACCTGATCCCTCGTTTTTACGATGTCACTGCCGGGGCTGTACGGATTGATGGCCGTGATGTGCGAGACTTTACGCTCAAGAGTTTGCGATCGCACATTGGGATCGTGTTTCAGGAAACCACGCTATTTTCCGGTACGCTGCGGGAAAACATTGCCTACGCCAAGCCCAGCGCGTCCCTGGAACAAGTCATTGAGGTTGCTAAGACAGCCCAAATCCACGACTTTATCGTCGGTCTGCCCGATGGCTATGACACGATCGTGGGTGAACGCGGCGTGGGGCTATCGGGTGGCCAAAAGCAGCGGATCGCGATCGCACGGACGCTCCTCACCGACTACACAATTCTGATTTTGGATGACAGTACATCTGCTGTGGATGCGCAGACGGCGGCGCAAATTCAGTCCGCCCTGGATGACTTGATGCGGCAACGAACCTGCACATCGTTTGTCGTCGCCCAGCGCATCAGCACGGTCAAAACGGCCGATCGCATTCTGCTGCTGGACAAGGGGCGGTTGGTCGCGCAGGGGACGCACGACGAGCTGATGCAAAACAGCCCCCTGTACGGAGTCATTTTAGAATCGCAGGTGAAGCGATCGACCCAGGCACAGCCCGTCGCCAACGGCCAGAGAACGGGTCGATCGCCAACGGGCTGAGGCAGAAAGCACCATTTGCGATCAGGCGATCAAGAAAGGGCGATCGTGCCGTCCGTTGCACCACGCAGATTGGTATGCTGGATATCCAGACCGCCTGCTGATCAAACCCATGTCCGTTCTCACGTCTCCGACTATTCCGCTTGCGTTTCCCCTGACGGCTGTTGTGGGGCAGGAAGCCATTAAGCTGGCGCTGCTGCTGGCCGCCATTGACCCGGGGTTGGGCGGTGTGGTCATTGCTGGCCGTCGGGGAACCGCAAAATCAGTGATGGCGCGGGCACTCCATGCGCTGTTGCCGCCGATCGAGATTGTCACTGGATCGCTTAACTGTGACCCCCACCGTCCCGATGAATGGGATGATGACACCGTAGCAAGGCTGCAAGATGAAGGGTTCTGGCTCGATGGGGGTGCAGGTGTCACGGGTAGCCCTGATGCATCGAACCTGCCAACCACCATTATTCCGGCACCCTTTGTCCAGATTCCGCTGGGCATTACAGAGGATCGGCTGCTGGGATCGGTGGATGTGAGTCAGTCGATTAAGCAGGGGGAAACGGTGTTTCAGCCCGGGCTGCTGGCAGAAGCGCACCGCGGCGTCCTGTATGTGGATGAGATTAACCTGCTGGACGATCAAACGGCCAACCTGCTGCTGACCGTGTTAACCGATGGTCGCAACCAGATTGAGCGCGAGGGCATCAGCTTTCAGCATCCCTGTAAACCGCTGTTGATCGCGACCTACAACCCCGATGAAGGGAGCTTGCGCGAGCATTTATTAGACCGGATTGCGATCGCCCTGTCGGCGGATATGGTGCTGGGCGTGGACGATCGCGTGCTGGCCGTGGAGCAGGCAACCCGCTATGCCGACTCGCCGCAGGAATTCTTGGCTCAATACAGCGATGATCTGGACTCGCTCAAAACCCAAATTGTGCTGGCGCGTGAATGGCTGCAAGATGTCCAGATCACGTCTGACCAGGTGGCGTATCTGGTAAACGAGGCCATTCGGGGTGGTGTGCAGGGGCATCGGGCGGAACTCTTTGCCGTGCGCGTTGCCAAAGCCCACGCGGCTCTGGACGGTCGCACAGTGGTGACGGCTGAGGATCTCCGTCGCGCAGTCGAGATGGTCATTGTACCGCGATCGACCATTGTGCAAACGCCACCCGATCCGCCACCGCCGCCACCGCCGCCACCGCAAAATCAAGAAGAACCAGAGGAGGAGTCCGACGAGGATCAGGACGATCGCGACGAAGACGAAGACCAGGAGGAGCAGCAGGAGCCGCCCAGCATTCCCGAAGAGTTTGTCTTCGATCCAGAAGGGGTCATTTTGGATCCGTCTGTGCTTTACTTTGCCCAGATGGCATCACGACAGGGCAAATCTGGCAGTCGGACGCTGATCTTTTCGGACGATCGTGGTCGCTACGTCAAACCGATGTTGCCCAAAGGCAAAGTCCGCCGAATTGCCGTTGATGCCACCCTGCGGGCCGCTGCGCCCTATCAGAAATCGCGACGGACGCGGAATGAGGTGAGCAGAGGCAGAATGCAGGAGGCAGCCGCATCCACCCCCTATGCCTCAATCCCCGCTACACCCCGCAAACGTGTCTTTGTCGAGCAAGCCGACATTCGCTCGAAGCGATTGGCGCGGAAGGCTGGTGCACTGGTGGTATTCGTTGTGGACGCCTCTGGGTCAATGGCGCTGAATCGGATGCAGTCGGCCAAAGGAGCGGTTTTGCGCTTGCTAACGGAGGCCTATCAAAACCGCGATCAGGTGGCGCTGATTCCCTTCAGAGGCGAACAGGCCGAGATTTTGCTGCCGCCGACTCGATCGATCGAAGCGGCAAAACGGCGGCTTGATCGAATGCCCTGTGGCGGAGGGTCGCCGCTGGCCCACGGGTTGACCCAGGCTGTGCGCGTGGGGATGAATGCGAAGCAGTCTGGGGACATTGGGCAGGTGGTTGTGGTCGCGATCACGGATGGGCGCGGCAATATTCCGCTGGCGCGATCGCTGGGTGAAACGCTGGCACCGGACGAAAAGCCGGATATCAAAGCGGAACTGCTTGATATTGCAGCTAAAATTCGTGCCCTTGGGATCCAGCTACTGGTGATCGACACGGAAAATAAGTTTATTTCAACGGGCTTTGCCAAAGAATTGGCGCAGCACGCAGGCGGCAAGTACTACCATTTGCCGAAAGCCAACGACCAGGCGATCGCGGCAATGGCACGGGGAGCCATGCGCGATTTGTCGCGGCCCTAGCAGCAAACAGCCATTGCCCATTAAGGCCATCTAGCAGGCCTGCTTTCATCGCTCCTGCTCATGGTAGCCAGACCCGTTCACCGACGCGTCTCCCGTTCCTTCAAAATCTCATCGACGAGGGCAAACCAGACCTGATCCAGGCCAGTGCCTTTCACCTTGTCGCCTTTGTGCCAGTGCGGGAAAAGCACCTGAAAGCGGCGATCGGCTTCTCGGTTAATGTCGTCGGGTGATTGGTTCAGTTCAACGATGCGCTGTTGCTGCTGCCGTGCCTGGGCTGGCGTATACAGCCCCAGGTTGGGCAGAATGGCGCGATCGAGGGCGTGCTCCAGTCGATCAAGCAATTGGCTGGCCTGCAGCGGCGTGGTCGCGCTGGGTGAGGCTGCGGTGGGATCACCCATCATGACGGCTGGTTGCGCGGCTAACTGCTGCACAAACCGATAGTCAACATGCAATTGCTGACAGCGATCGCGCAGGGCTTGCGCCTCTACCACAGGTGGGGTTGGGGCTGCCGATGGCGCTGTCGATGATTCGGGGGCCGATGATCCAGGGGCCGATGATCCAGGGGCCGATGATCCAGGGGCCGATGATCCAGGGGCCGATGATCCAGGGGCCGATGATCCAGGATCTGGGGTCAAGTCTACAGGCGACGGCGCGACTGGCGATGACGGAGGGGGACTGGCCGCCGTCGGGGCCGGACTGGCCGGTGCAGCCGTTGTCCCTGGATTGTGCAGTGTATAGATGGCGAACGCGATCGCAATCAGACCCAACAGCCCGGCAGCGCTCCAGACACCGGCCCACAACCAGAGCGGCGATCGTGCAGTTGACGGTGATGGGGCAGGTGATGAGGCGGGTGGTGGGGCAGGAGCAGCAGGGGCCACCGGATTGGTTGGTTGGAGCGTTTCGGTCACAATCCAACGTAGCGCTGTCTGTAAACTTTCGCTATGGCGATCTCTAGAAGCGACTTCCAGCTCCGCTTTGTGCACACCAATGATGGACTCCGCTTTCCGAACATGCTCTGTGCGGAGGCTCAAACTCCGTTGCAGTCGTTGCAACACGTGACGGGACTTGCGGCCCACAGGGTATTCCTGAAAGACGTAGCCGGCGTAAACTGCCGCGTAGTTGAGTAAATGTTGTTCGTAACTCGTATCGTCTATGGGAGCGAACATGTTGTGTCCTCCTGCATGCTCGGATAAATGGTTCGACAGATGCACTCAGTTCGTCTCACGATGCGATCGAAATCACCCTGAAATTCTTTTCTTATTATAGTACATACATACTGAATTAATAGTATATCTGTTCTATATATTTTGTATGTCATTGGCTAAGGGCATGCTCCGGAGAGGCTCTTCACAGAGCATTGATTAATCGGTTTTTACAGGTGTCTGTACGAATGTACTACTATTAGCTATAATTCGCTATCATACGTATAGACAGCGATTCTGAGAATGACATGGAGAGAAAATTAGTCAGTTTCAGGCTACCGGGCGACTTGATGCAGGATCTCAAAGAGCAGGCAGAGGCCGATGGTGTATCCGTCACAGAGTTGGTGTGTCGATACTCACGCCAGGGACTGCAGGCTAAGTCTGATGCCAGTGGCGTCGTCAGTACGGCACTATCTGATGTGGACACGAGAGAACGAATTGCCAAACTCGAAGCCAAAGTCGATCACCTCACCCGACTCGAAACCCGACTGCTGGATTCTCTTTTCTCTCGTCAGCCGATTTTTGGTGATTCTTGATGGGAATCTAGAACAGGAGGCGGGACAGGAACATTGAAGGGTGCAGGGGCGGGAAGTGCTGATCACGACACCGCCTCTCCTGGGTGCCTGTCGTCCTGAGGTCAGGCGAACCGAACAAAGGCTTGAAAATCTTTGCGGTTTGTGAATAATCTTGAAGTTAACCTGGCATTAATTTTGCCATGCCTGGCTTTCAACTCACTGGCATGAAGGAGTCGCAAGTGAACGCAGCCGAACAGGCAACCTCTCTGGAGACAACCAGTAAGATCGCGGCCGCCGTGAATCTTTTCAAAGCTGAATTCCCAGATGCCAAATCAGACTTGAAACCGTGGGTCAATGATCCCGATACCCGCGATCTGGTTGACCCCGAGTCGATCGACATCGGGTTTCACTTTCCTGGCTTTGCGCGACTGCTTCAGAGTCGCAGTATTCTGCTGCAAATTCGCTTTTACACCGAACCACAAACAGGAGAACGGCGCGTGATCGGGGCCGAAATTGCGGGGTTTGACCATCGCGGCAAGCAGTGGTGGCTCTCGACCGTCGATCGCTGGTCGTTTGAAGGCAACAGCTACCCCACGCCCGAAATGGGTGAAAAACTCAAAGGGTTTCTCAGAGACGTTTTAAGCCTGTTTGGTGAGTGATGGCGTGCGTCGGCGTTGCGTTGCGAATTGTCATGCTACTTGTCCATTGCTACTGTCTGGGGCGGTAAAGGTAGCCATTGCGGAGCTGCACGGCGGGATGGTTTGACAGACGAATCAGGCTTTCGTCGTGGGTCGTCACAATTACGGTAATGCCCACAGAGTTCAGTTTCTTGAGAATCTTGATGACCTGCCACGAGTTCTCAGGATCTAAGTTTCCAGTCGGTTCATCAGCCAGCAGGATCGGTGGCGTACTCACGATGGCCCGCGCAATGCTCACCCGCTGCTGTTCACCGCCCGAAAGCTGTTCAGGGAAACAATCGGCCTTGTGTGCCAGCCCAACCATCTTCAGCGCTGGCTGGAGCCGTCGGTGAATTTCTTTACGCGGCATTCCCTGCGCCCACAGGACGAACGCGACATTCTCCAGCACGGTACGTCGTGGGATTAACTTGTAGTCCTGGAAGACAATGCCAATACGTCGGCGCAGATGGGAGAGGCGATCGCCCCGTAAGGTGGACAGGTTGTGCCCGTCTACAATCACATCGCCATCGTTGGCGTGCTCTTCACCATACAGGAGCTTGAGTAGCGTTGATTTGCCGGAACCCGATGGCCCGGTGACAAACAAAAAATCGCCGCGTTTAATGTCGAGGTTGACTTCTATTAAGGCTTTGCTGCCGTTGGCGTAAACTTTGCTCACCCCCCGTAGCGAAACCATCGCGTCTGCGTTTGATGGCGGCGCAGATGGCGGTGATCCACTCGCGGCGGTGGTTGCCTGATTGGTTAATACCTGAGTCATACAGCATGACGATTGGAGAACCCCACCCATTACACCACAAAAGCCAACCATTCGGCGTGCCGATTGATAGTCTGTAACGCCGAGGGGCTTGAGGGCGATCGGGCGAGGGATGAAAGATAGCCACTGTCAACGACGGATTGCAATGGCGAACCAGACCGCTGATCCAGCCTGAGCGCTGCCACCCGCCATCGATCGCGCGTCTAGACCTTGACGGCCCCCTGCCGCGTCAGGCGATACACCAGCGCCCGCCAGGCAAACTTCGGTAACGCCAGCATCCGTCGCCAGCGCCAGGGTTCTTGATACAGACGATAGACCCATTCCAGATGGTTGTCTTTGAGCCAGCCGGGAGCCCGCGTTTTGACGCCAGCCCAGATATCAAAGCTGCCGCCAATCCCAATCCAGATTGCGTTTGGGCAGAGGTGACGATGTTTGGCAATCCAAAACTCCTGGCGCGGAACGCCCAGACCGACCAGGATCAGCCGGGGCTGCGTGTCTTTGAGCTGTTGCAAAAAGATCGGTTCATCCTCGGGGGTGAGATACCCATGCTGCGCGATCGCGATCGTCAGACCAGGGAGCCGATCCTGCAAAACGTTGGCGGCCCGTTGGGCGACTCCTGGTTGTCCACCCACAAACGCAATTGTTCCCAGAGCGGGCGATCGGCCAAACTCGCGCAGTACTTTCTCAGCCAGCTCAATCCCAGGGCAGCGCGTGGTCGATCGACCGTACAGTTTCAGGTACAGCACAATTCCTGCCCCGTCCGGGATGACCAACTCCGCCTGCCGAATGATCCGGGCTAACGGTTGGTTGTGCTCTGCCGCCATCGTCATTTCGGCGTTGAGCGTCACCACATGGCAGCCTTCCTGATGCTCAGCACGGGAGATTAGCCAACTGACATAGTCATTCAGCAAGTGAACGGGCAACCCCAATACCGAAAACGGCTCTGGCCTCTCCGATCGAATAAACTTCTGCACAATCCCGCCTCACGCCCTCAGAGTCAATTTTCAGACACTATAACCTTCATTCTTTCTCCTTCGGCACCATCCCCAGACGGCGGAGCAACTGCTGGTCTTGAGTACTATCGGGATTGGGTGTCGTCAGCAATACCGGGCCGGTAAAGATGGAATTGGCTCCCGCGAGCAGGCACAATGCTTGCAGCTCATCGCTCATCTGCAGTCGTCCGGCAGACAGCCGCACAATCGCCGTTGGAAACATGATCCGCGTGGTGGCCACCATCCGCACCAATTCGATGGTATCTACGGGTAGCGCTTCTTTGAGCGGCGTTCCGGCAACCGGC
>JAJPKC010000640.1 GCA_021323955.1 Oscillatoriales cyanobacterium Centralia_MAG_596
AAAATTGATACTTGAAAGCCCATTTTGCTTAAGTTTCAAGTTCTATGAATATTGACCACGTTTATTTCTATGTGAACGACGCGATCGCCGCCCGTGATTGGTTCGTCCAGAAGCTAGGATTTCAGGCTGTCGGCAGCGGTCACGATTGCGATCGTGTGATCGAAGTGGTTAACGCTGGTTCAATCTATTTCGTACTCGGCTCGGCTCGACATGCCACCAGCGCCGTTACTCACTTTTTGCAACACCACCCCCCCGGCGTGTCTAACATTGCTTTTTGCGTTGACGATATTGAAATCACGATTACAGCGGCCGTGCGTCAGGGTGCCATCCTGATCGAGCCGATCCAAACAGAGTGGCAAGCACAGGGACGGCTCAAGTGGGCGACGATTGCGGCACTGGGCGATCTGAGACACACCATCTTTGAACGAGTAGGCACGACCTCGCTGTTGCCCCAATCCACAACGTCAGGGCTAAGCCAGGTACTTGTATCGCCAGCAGTTTCCAGCAGCAGTAGCCCAACGTCCCAGCGAACCGCAAAGACCCGCCATCGATCGCGCCCCAACGCTGACCTGACCGGCATTGACCATGTGGTTTTGAATGTGGCCAAGGGCGACCTGGCAGCATCGGTTGCCTGGTATGAACGCGTCCTGGGTTTCCACCCCCAGCAGGGATTTGAAATTCAAACCAACTACTCTGGCCTTTGCAGCCGCGTCCTGCGACATCCTCAAAGCGGCATCCAGCTACCAATCAACGAACCGGCATCCGAAAACTCACAGATTCAAGAGTTTCTGGATCTTAATCGGGGGCCGGGTGTACAGCATATTGCCCTCGAAACAGACGATTTGATAGGCGCGATCGCCCAGTTTCGCCACAACGGGCTATCCCTGCTCCATGTACCGCCAATCTACTATACGCAGCTGAGACAGCGACCGGGACTGCCCCTATCGGAAGCCGTGCTGCAGCAAGTCGAGCAACAGCAGATCCTGGTCGATTGGCAGGACGCGGTCCAGCCAGCGGTTTTACTCCAAACGTTTACCCAGCCGATCTTTAACGAACCAACCTTTTTCTTCGAGCTGATCCAGCGTCAGTTCAGCCGTTCAGATAATCCTGTGGGACGTGCCCAAGGCTTTGGGGAAGGCAATTTTCGCGCCCTATTTGAGGCGATCGAGCGCGAACAGATGAAGCGAGGCAGCTTACAGGTGCCTCTAGCGCAGGAAACTGCTGACTAGCCAGAGCAGCAAGAACGTCACCACGCTGGCAAAGGCTTCGGTGCTCAACCCAATACTGACCAGTTGAGTCTGCAACAGCGCTCCCAGCAGGCCACCCGCTAAAAATCCGAGAATTAGCCCAGTCAGCCCCAGCAAAATAGTCCGACCCAGCTTACGCTCTTTGCGGTAGAGAAAGTAAAAGCTGGTGCCCATCCCCAGGATCAGGGCAATTTGCAGCACGTTCGGGCTGCTGGGTGCAACAATCACCAGCGCACTCAGCGCCGTCAAAATGCCCGCCGGGATGAGAACATCGGCGCGGCTGGGCGTATCAATGAGCTGCTGGAGCCATGCCGCGCCCTGATTGGTCGGAGCAGGCGGTGGGCTGGGCGGTGGCGGTGCCACCTTCTCTGGAAACCGGATGCGATCGGGTACCTTGATCTTGCCCTCCTGGCGCAGACGCAGGCGGTCCATTAAAACGGCATCGTAGGCAGCCTCAATGGTTTCTAGATGCTTACGATCGCCCTCATGCTGGGCAAACAGACGATTACGAGCATCTTGAATCTCTTCAAAGCTAGAAGCCTCTGTAACTCCAAGCTGTTCGTATGGATTTTGACTACTCATTGCCCGCTTCTCCACCTCTATTCCAGGCTAACTTAGTCTGCTACTTGTCCACAAGCATTTTTCCGATCGATTGCAAAATCTTGGTCATGCTTAGAATGCGGTATCGATCGTCACCCATTTTGGCCTCAAATCTAGGGAAACCCCAAATTGGGCGAGACACACTGGCAAAAGCTGAGTCATACTATTGCTGATAAGAGTTCTGATCGAAGGATGTATGCTCTGTAATAGCAAACTAAGTGGTTTGCATACTCTACAGTGATGCATCACGCCGGTCACGAGGCATACTTAACTAGCGAGCAGTTTAAAGGTCATTGTCTAAAATGTTGAATGCATTAGCTTGACCTAGCATAGTTGCTTAGCAGAGCTGTGTCTCTATAATTTTCATTCTGTTTCGCATCTACTTCAGTTGTTCCGTTCTATTCCTCCTTCAAACGCAAGGTTATGGCTATGGCTCCAGCCAAGATTCTCGTAGTTGATGACGATCCTGCAATCCGGAATCTCATTCATCGCTTTCTAACCAAGCAGAACTATCAGATGGAATCAGCAGAGGATGGCAAGAGTGCGCTGGCAACCTTCGAACAGTTCAACCCAGATCTCGTTATTTTGGATGTGAACTTACCAGATGCAAATGGCTACAACCTTTGCCAGGAGATGCAGAGCCGCACAAATGTCTTTATCTTGATGCTGACCAGTCGGACTGATGAAGCCGATAAGATTAAAGGGTTTTCCCAGGGTGCTGATGACTATATTACCAAGCCTTTTAGCTTAGGAGAGTTAGGGGTTCGTGTTGGGGCGATTTTGAAGCGTCAACGGCCGGTTACATCCGCCGAGCAGCAGTGTCTCGCGTTTGACCAGCTAGTGATTGACCCCGTCCGCCGCGAGGTGAAGTTTAACGAAGACATCATTCCACTGACCGCGCTGGAATTTGATCTCCTCCATTTTCTTGCCAGCCATCCCGGTCGGGTTTGGCGGCGGGCCGAACTGATTCAGGAAGTCTGGGACTATGAATATGTGGGTGACCAGCGCGTTGTAGACGTTCACATTGGGCAAATTCGCAAGAAGATTGAACTTGACACGAGTCAACCAGCCTTAATTCAGACTGTGAGAGGGGTGGGCTATAAGTTTGAAGCCCCTGGCAGTAGCAAGCAAGAGCCTAGTGCCTAGCATCGACCAAACATGGTTGTCGTGAGTGACGATCGCGGATGCACCGTTGCGTTCGGATGACCACTTAGTACTGTTTCCAGGTTATTTGGCGATGAATATTGAAAAAAATACTGATAAAAAGATCCTGCTTGTGGAAGATGACCCAGCCATCCGGAATCTGGTTCACCGCTTTTTGAGTAACAAACAGCATTACCAGGTGGAATCAGTGGCCGATGGCAAAAGCGCGATTGCCAGCTTCAAGGAATTTAACCCCGACTTAGTCATTCTGGATATCAATCTGCCCGATACCAATGGGTATCAGCTCTGTCGCGACATGCAGGCTGAAACCAATGTTTGCGTGTTGATGTTGACCAGTTCTACCGATCGAACGGGCATGCTCAATGTCCTCGCGGAGGGAGCCGACGATTACATGACAAAGCCCTTTGACCTGGAGGAACTGGCCGTTCGGGTTGATGTGGTGATGCGACGTGTACGAGAGCGGAAGTCCCCGCAGCATCAGCCACTGGCGTTTGGTCATCTGACCATTGATCCCCTGCGACGCGAAGTTAAAATCAACCAGGAACTTGTCAAGTTAACCGCCCTTGAGTTCAACCTGTTTCACTTTCTGGCCAGCAATCCGGGACGAGTTTGGACTCGGACAGAACTAATTCGCGAAGTTTGGGGACATGAATTCGTCGGCGATCCACGCGTTGTCGATGTCCATATTGGTCAAATTCGCAGCCATATTGAAGTCAACACCAGCCAACCAGCACTGATCCACACCGTGCGGGGTGTCGGGTATAAATTTGAGGCCCCCGACGCCTTAGCGGATGTCAGTGCGTAGGCAGCAGCAATCGAGCGCATTAACCATTGCGCCACACTCTTGAGCGCGATCGCCCGATCACCAGGTTGGGTCAGCGAAGCAATTGATGGTCAGATGTGGCCGATCCGGGGGCACGGCGCTAATACAGCTACAGACAGACTCGGCCCCATCAATCTCCACCTCACAGGCGTGGCACGACCCCATCAAGCAACCTGTGGGAATGGATACGCCTGCACGGGCTGCTACCCGCAGCAGTGGTTCACCAGGCTCGGCCTCGATCGTCACGTCATCCGGTAGAAAGTGAATACAAATGCTCATGGCAAGATTCTAAAGAATGTCTAAACGTGGTGCATTTTTTGATACTTGCCCTGTACTGTATGAAGCAAGGACAGATGGGTACGTTGCACCGAAAGGGTTAGGGATATTAAGCGCATCAGAATACGGTGCGCTTATTTATTTGTACCTATCTATTTGTGCTGGCGTTGTGCACACCAGCAATGGATTTTCACTCTGCTACTATAGCCGTCGCTATCCATCGTGTGGCAGCAGCGAGTCAGGAAACTGACCGCGACTGCAAGTTACAGTCGCTTACTGTGCCGTCAACGTTCTGGCCGAGATATCTCCAGACCAGTTGCGAACAGTCGGCACATAAGCCAGCGGCATTAGGCGTTGGCAGCACATCGCACGGCTGGAGGCGCTCTCGCTATTCTAGATCCTGATCGACACCGACCGGATATTGGTGCAGGAGTGCCCTAATTGCTCTGTGGCAATACGGGCGTTAGATTAAGGTGCGGTTCAACGGCATCGGCCAGAGCATTAAGGATCAATTCGCGCTGCTCACGATAGTTAGGCACGCCAGTAGGCAATGATTTTAAGCCACGCTGCTGACGTAAGCGGTTGAGCCATGCACGCCGCCAGGGGCCGTTATCGAAAATACCGTGCAAATAGGTGCCCCAGACCGATTGAGTATCATCGACAACGCCCAGGTTCTGATCATCGAAGAGTGGTTGTGTCCCTTCGCCCTCAATCAGGCGAGTCCGGCCCTGGTGGATTTCGTAGCCTGCGACTGGTAGTCCTTCCTGGGGAAAGTTAGAGGCCACCAGACGCTGACGCGCCACTTTCTGACCAGCGATAACAGTTTTTAGCGGCAGCAGGCCCAGTCCTTTATAGCGACCTTCCTGACCTTCAATGCCCTCTGGGTCGGCCAGAATTTTGCCTAACATCTGGTAGCCACCACAAATACCCAGCACTGTGCCGCCAGCAGCAACGTAGTTCTGAATTTCTTCTGCCATGCCGGTTTTGTGCAGCGCAATCAGGTCAGCGATCGTCGTTTTGGAACCGGGAATAATCACCGCATCAGGGTGGCCCAGCGGCTGCTTGGGACTGATGTACTTGACCGAAACGGTGCTTTCAGACTCCAGGGGGTCAAAGTCAGTGAAGTTGGAAATGCGGGGTAAACGAATGACGGCAATGTTGAGATCTCCGGTAGGATTGCTTGATCGACCGTCGATCAAGCTCAACGAGTCTTCAGCCGGAAAGCTTTGATCTAACCAGGGAATGACGCCAATGACAGGAATGCCAGTGCGTTCTTGAAGCCAGTCAATACCAGACTGTAACAGCGATCGCTGACCGCGAAACTTGTTGATCACCACCCCTTTAATCAAGGCGCGTTCATCGGGATCAAGCAATTCAAGCGTACCGATAACGTGGGCAAACGCCCCCCCGCGATCAATATCAACGACCAGAATTGTGGGTGCGTTCAGGTATTTGGCCACCCGCATGTTGGTCAGGTCGCGATGCTTCAGGTTGATTTCAGCCGGACTTCCGGCCCCTTCACACACCAGTAGATCAAACTCTTCGCCCAGACGACGCAGCGACTCTTCGATCGCCTGCCAGCCCACCTCAAAAAATTGCTCATAATATTCGGCTGCCCCAACCTTACCGGCCGCCCGACCTTTGATGATGACTTGAGAGGTCATGTCCCCCTGCGGCTTGAGCAGAATTGGGTTCATCTCCACCCAGGGGGCCACACCAGCGGCCCAGGCCTGGACTGCCTGGGCATGCCCAATTTCACCCCCACTGGCGGTGACATAGGCATTGAGCGCCATATTCTGCCCTTTAAACGGAGCAACCCGCCACCCGCGACGACTCAGAATACGACAAATGGCAGCCGTAATCAGCGATTTTCCTGCGTGAGAGGTGGTTCCCACAACCATAATGGCTTTCATACAGACTCCCAGTAAAACGGACTGAAGGATAGGGGGATGGGGAGAGGGCGAAATAGAAAGACGTTTTGACTCATCCTTCATCCCTGAATTTAGATTGGCAGACGAAACCAACGGCTCCAGGCATTGCGAAGACGATCGCCGATCGATGGGGGCACCCGATCCGTCACGGGGTCAACGGGCCACGATTGTACAATTTGGCGACCCAGCGGCGTGACTCTAAAACTGTCTGTTAATCCTTGACCATCAACCTCTCGCCGCAACAGCCCTACCTGAATTAGCCAGAGCAGTTCAGACTCTACAGCCAGTTCAGAAAGAGGTCTTTGGGTGTACTGGTTCTGAAGTCCAGCGTTCCCCGCGATCGCGCCCAATGAAACACTTTGTTGCACCATTGTCGTGAACAACGCCCGTTGAAAGGGTGCACATCGCATTGCTCGCTGCGCACGAAGCACAGTGCGTTCGGGGTAGGCAACAGCGTGACGAGCACGCGGATTAACGGTCATTTTAGTCAAAGTAGCAGATCGGTTTTGATCGATGCGATGAATGCAACGAGATAGACGCGCCTAACAGTAAGCGTAAATACTTGTATAACCTAGCCTCTATATTATGCGTTTTATTTGGGTTGTGCATGGATTATGCCTGTAGCACGTAGCCGATTTCGGCACAAAGGAGGTGGTCACAACAATTTTCGTTATTTTCGATACATCTTTTGCGAATCGTCATTGGTACAAGTAACGTGTATATTCATCTGGTTAGACTTTAATTAGGTGACGACTAATTGAAGGTTGGATCTTGTTTGAGGGGGATCCTTCTGTTCTTAATCCTACGGCGATCGGGAAAGCGTATATTTGAGTGGTTTAACCGATTCGTTAGCGATTCGGACGGGCACTGTGATCAGTCTTGATCTGAGCAACAATTCATTCGCTTCTAGGGTTCCAGCCTGAGCTTGTAGCCTGAGCTGAAAGGTTAAGTGTTCGGTCCGAGAGAGGCACACTGTGATTACCTGACGCATTAAAGCAGGCCAGCAGTGACACGGCGGGATAAAAGCCCGGGAGGAGCATGTGCCAGCGGTAAGTGGTACTGTACTTCTGGGCTTTTTTGCTGTCATGATCATCTAAATCAGTGCATCTATGACCGATATCACCTGTAACCGATGCATTTAAAGCCGATACGTCAGAAATTTGAATGCCGCTGAACCTCCAGCCAAATCCACTGTGAGAGTTAATTGTGTATCCGCCGTAACGGACGCGCGTTCGCACAATTCGTTACTACAAGAGCAATGGTTCACTGTCACAAGGGATTAGTCGCTTGCGGGGCTGCGTCGATTATCAATTATCTATTCCTTGTGAGGACGTGAAATGAAACTGCGATCGTTACTTTCTATTAGCGGACTTTTTCTAGCGAGTGTACTGCTGGTTGTGAGTTGTAGTAACCCTGCCAGCCAGATGTCTACTCAGTCAGGTGGATCGAGTGCTCCGTCACCTTCGAGTAGTGCAGCGGGCGTGAAGCTTGGGTTCAGCGCATGGCCCGGTTGGTTTCCCTGGCAAGTCGCACAGGACGAAAAACTCTTTGAAAAGAATAACATACCTGTCGATTTAAAGTGGTTCGACGGCTACCTGGAATCGATTAATACGCTGACCGCCGGACAACTGGATGCGAACTCACAGACCCTGAACGACACAATCAGTGCGGTCGCAGGCGGTGCCGACGAGGTTGTGGTACTGGTCAATGACAACTCGACGGGTAACGACAAAATTATTGTCCGCGATGGAATCAACTCGATCGCGGACTTAAAGGGCAAGAAAGTCGCGGCGGAAGAAGGAACGGTCGATCACTTTTTGCTACTCCTGGGGCTGAAAAAAGCGGGATTGAGTCCCAAAGATATCAACTTTCAGCCGCTAGAAACGGGTAAAGCCGCTGCCGCTTTCGTCGCGGGGCAGGTAGATGCCGTTGGCGTATTCGCGCCGTTTACCACCGAAGCGCTGAAGCGTCCGAAGAGTAAAGAACTTTTTAGCTCAAAGGAATTTCCGGGTGCCATCCCTGATCACCTGGTCTTTAGCCGCAAATTTGTCGATGCGCATCCCGATCAGGTGCAGGCCATGGTCAACGCCTGGTTTGATACCCAGGACTACATTAAAGCAAACCCCGATAAAGCCATTGAAATTATGGCAAAACGAGGCGGCGTCTCGGTAGCGGACTACAAGGACTACGCCAACGGCACCAAGATTTTCACCGTCGAAGAAAACCTGAAAGCCTTCCAACCAGGCAAAGATATGACCTCTCTCAACTTTGCGGCACAGGAGATGTCAACGTTCTTGATCGATGTGGGTTTGGCCAAGACCAAGCCAGACCTCAGCAAACTATTTGACGATCGCTTTGTAAAAGCCTACGCGGCCAAAGCCAAAAAGGCTTAAGCCACCCCCGCGATCGCCAATTGCTCCGTATCCCCAACTCCTACAGGGCCATGACGCAAACCAGCAGACCGATTAAAGCCGAACTCCCAACTCGATCCGTAAAGTCCCTACGATCGACGACTTTCTGGCGGTTGGCCGAGGACATTCCGCCCTCTCTAACCTGGAGCCTCATGGCGGCATCAATCTTGATACCGCTGGTGCTCTGGTGGTTGATCACCACATTTGGCGCGATCGACCCCAAATTTCTCCCCTCGCCCGGTGGCGTGCTCGAAGCATTCCAGCGGTTGTGGAGCACCGGCGACCTCCAGAAAGACACGATCGCCAGTCTGTGGCGGGTTGGGGTCGGCTTTTTTCTTGCGTCCCTGTTTTCGATTCCAGTGGGCATATTGATGGGCAGCTTTGCCAGCATCCGTGCGCTACTAGAACCACTATTTGGGCTGGTGCGCTACATGCCCGCACCAGCCTTCATTCCCCTACTCATCCTCTATTTGGGGATTGGCGAAGAACCCAAAATCACCCTCATCTTCATCGGGGTCTTTTTCTTTAACTCCTTGATGGTCATGGACACGGTGAAGTTTGTGCCCAAGGAACTCATCGAAGCCACGTACATGCTGGGTGGCAATCGGCTACAAACCCTGCTCCAGGTCATTTCGCCCTACGTTCTCCCCGGCATCATTGATGCTTGCCGCATTAACCTCGCCGCCGCCTGGCAACTAGTCATCGTCTCGGAGCTGATTGCAGCCACAGAAGGCTTAGGCCGTCGGATCAGCGTTGCTGGCCGTTTCCTCAGAACGGATGAAATCTTCGTTGGGCTCATCGTCATCGGCGTGATCGGGCTCGCATTTGACCTGCTCTTTCAATATCTACTGCGGGTATCTTGCCGTTGGGCGAGTCAGAAGCGGTAGAAGCAAAGGGTAAAGCGTAACCGGTAACCCTGTGCAGTCAAGAGTCAGAAGCCAGAAGTCAAAATAAATTCCAAGCTCAAAACGTTTGAGGCTTCCTCCTCCCCATCTCACCCACTCAAAGGTTCAACCCATGTACTTACAAATCAATAATCTCTACAAAAGTTTTGAGACGAGACAGGGTACGCTGGTTGTCCTCAAGGACATCAATATGGTGATCGATCGCGGTGAATTCATTTGTGCGGTTGGTGCGTCGGGATCGGGGAAATCGACCTTACTGCGCCAGATCGCAGGGCTTGATCGTCCAACATCGGGAGAAGTCAAAATTGACAACCAGCCTGTAACAGGACCAGGGCCGGATCGTGGCATGGTGTTTCAGCATTACACGCTCTATCCCTGGATGAGCGTGCAGGAAAACGCCGAGTTTGGGCTCAAGCTGCAAGGCTTATCGAAGAAAGAACGGCGTGAGAAAGCAAGCACCTACCTGGATGTGGTGGGGCTATCCAAGTTTGCCCGATCGCTGCCAAAAGAGCTGTCGGGTGGGATGAAGCAACGGGTGGCGATCGCGCGAGCCCTTGCCTCTGAACCCAAAGTGTTACTGATGGACGAACCGTTTGGTGCACTCGATGTCCATACAAAGGAAGCGATGCACGAATTCATGCTTGATCTCTGGCGGCGCACCGGCATTACGGTCTTTATGATTACCCACGATGTTGAGGAAGCCGTTTTTCTCTCTAACCGCATTTATGCGCTCGGTGCCCGTCCTGGTACGGTGCGCAAGGAAATTGTTGTCAAGCTGCCAGAACGCGGTCATGCGGTTAAACGGCACCCCATTTTTCACGACTATCGTGAGGAACTAATGGATTTGTTGCGGAAACATGGCCAGGAAGCCGTAGCCGTAGCAGCCTAACCAGGACTATCATATGTTGAGCTTCTGAGCCAAGTTCACTGTTCCGGTTCCGCCGCCTCACCTTTTTGAATCTGAATCGCATGGTTAACTCAACGATCGCCAGGGATGAAGCCTTTGGCATTGTGCCCATCCTCCAAACCAATAACGCGCGTCAGTTCCTCTTGATCCAACACAATGCCGGACACTGGGGGTTTCCAAAAGGGCACGCCGATCCCGGCGAGTCGGCATTACAGGCAGCCTGCCGCGAGTTTGTCGAAGAGACAGGCATTTCAGACTATACGATCATTGAGGGCGTGTCCTTTTCAGAGCAGTATCCCTTCACTCGCAGCGGGCAAAAGTTTGAGAAAACGGTGATCTACTTTCCGGCGTGGGTAAAATCAACCACCGTACATTGCCAGGAGCAGGAGATTCAGGCGTACGTGTGGGCCGATTATGAGCAGGCGATCGCCCGACTCAGCTTTGAAGGTGCCAAGAATGTGCTCATTCAGGTCAACCAATATTTACGCGGTCAGGATACCGTCAAGGGTGAAGGGGCTTGAGCGACTGTAGAACCTAGAAGCCACAACAAAACGAGTATCCCAACCATAAAGAGCATGCCCAGTCGATAGAGGGTCTGGACAGTTTGCTGATCCTGTCGCCAAATGTCGTGATAAGACAGTTGATGATTCTGGATCAACGCAAACGCGGGAGGGCGGATCCAGGGGATGAGCCGACTGAGCGCCAGCCGAGCGAAGAAGTTGACAGCCCACAGGCGTTGACACAGGGGAGCCTGGTTGTACTGCCAGGGTGCGGTCGTCTGGGCAAGGTGGACAATCGCCTCCACATCAGGAGCACGCATTGCTTCGTACAGCGGTAAAGCCTGGGACAGATCATCCTGCTGCTGAGATAGTGCTTCCTGCAAGACGCAGACATCTTCCAGAGCGGCGTTGACGCCCTGCCCCATATCGGGCGGAAAGCAATGCACCGCATCCCCCAGGAGCAAAACCCCGCAGCCCGACGGCAAAACCTGCTGCAAGCCAGCGCAGTACTGGGGCGTGGGGAACGTGCCACCCTGACTGTGCGCAAGGCGATCGGCTTCCTCAGTCGAGACGATCTGTCGCACTGGGATTTGTGGGAATGACTGCTCCAAAAAGGCAAGCACCGTCTCACCTGTGTCCAAGTCCCAGAGGTAGTGGTTGGGGCGAGTGATCAGGTTGGCCGTGCGGGGTGCCAGTGGATCTTTGAGTGGGAGGAGTCCCAGTGAGAGAAATCGTCGCCGATCGCGGAAGGCACCCCGGATGGCGTAGGACATACTCGCCACCGCGTGCTCCTGACCGTGATCATCCAGCGGAAATTTGGGGGGTAGGCTGAGCACCTTGTACCGCAAACCAGCACTGGGAGACGACAATTGCTTCATTTCAAAGCGACCCGATCGCCCACTGTCCCATTCATTCAATGTGGCTCGCACAATGGAATGAATACCATCGCACCCAATCAGCAGATCAGGTACAAGGCGATCGACCCGATTCTGGATGTCCTGAACCAGGACTTCTAGCGTTTCGCCTGTACCCTCATTGGTTAAAATCTTGTTAATGCGAAGGCATTGAGCCTGCAACAAGACAGTGATCTGGTCGTGCCAATGCCGTTGAATCTCTTCGTACAGCAGTCGGACAAAGGCGCTGCGGGGAATCCAGTAGGCAGTCTTTCGATTCGGGTCAATGAGCGGCAATTGGACGGTTTTGCGGCTACCGTTGGGTTGAATTCGCGTTAGATAAAAGGCGGTGTTAGCAATCCCTACATCAGCGAGTTGATGCGTGATGCCCAGCCGATCCGTTAGTTTCTGCCCACGCCCATCAATCTGGTAGAGGAATGATTTATCCGGCTCATAGTCATCGATCGCGGCCCGCTTTTCAACGACAATAATCTCTGTCCATCCCCGCTGAGCCAACATCAACGCCGCGGCCAGACCCGCAGGCCCACCGCCAACAATCAGTACGCGACAACGCGTCAGAGCGGAATCTGAGGATACATCCGGGCTGTGTGCCATCATACAGTCTGTGCGCCACCATTACAGTCTGTGCTTTGCGCGTCTGCGAAATCCAGTTATGACGTTAACTTGAGACACGTTAACCGGCGCAGTACGCCAATTGTAGTCACTCTGCGTCCCAAAGTGGCCGCGCTCTGGTAGTGAATGGGGTGGGAAATGAACGGCGTCAAACCAGCGGATCGAACTGGCCGCGATCGAGCAGGATTTCACCATAGTCAGGAATCCAGGCAAGCCACTGACTGTCAGAATACTGGCACAAGAGTAGAGCCTCGTCCGAGCAAAACGCCTCTGGCAAAAGCAGGAGCTTTACCCAAACTGATGGCGCGATCGCGAATTGCCCGTTAGAGACTGGCGGTGGAGCCACGTCGTCTGCGGAATTGTGCAATGCCCACTCCAACATTTGCCGTTGGAGGCAAAGCCGAAATTCGGTTTCAAGTCTCATCGCTCATTCACCTGAAACTGCGCCAGCGTGGAGGGATTGGACAGACCCATCAACAATGAATCGATCCGGCTGAAAATCAAGGCGCAGAAAATTGATTCCGTAGTCTATGATACAGAATTATCATTTAATTGTGCTGCCCTTGTTTTAGAACGTTACGTAGTGACCAGCACGCACCAAAGCAACGCAATCAGTATTACAATCCGTAATGATTTCGTATCAGCAAGGAACCTAACGTTATGCCTTTATCTGTAGGTGATACCGCTCCAAACTTCACCGTCAAAGATACTCATGGCAACACCGTATCGCTGTCGGACTATGCGGGCAAATCGGTTGTGCTGTACTTCTATCCCAAGGACGACACACCCGGCTGCACCAAAGAAGCCTGCAGCTTTCGGGACAACTACGACCAGTACTTGAGCAAAGGTATTACAGTGTTTGGGGTCAGTCTGGATGACGAAGCCTCGCATCAGCAGTTCACCGAAAAGTTTAATCTGCCGTTTCCGCTGCTGGCTGATGTGGATGGAGCGATCGCCAAAGCTTACGATGTGCTGGGGGACTACAACGGCACACCTTACGCTCAACGGGTAACCTATGTGATTGGTGAGGACGGCAAAATCGCCCAGGTGTACACCACCGTGCAAACCGCAACCCACGCCAGCGATATTCTGGCCGCCATTGGCAGTTAACGTATAGCTTCATGCATGCTCTTTCAATTCCAACCTGGATTATTCACGTCTCTAGCGTGATTGAATGGGTTGCCGCGATCTGGCTGATTTGGAGCTACGGTGAAGCAACTCAAAATCGGGCCTGGTGGGGACTGTCGATCGCCATGCTGCCAGCGCTGGTGAGTGCGATGTGCGCCTGTACCTGGCACTTTTTTGACAATGCTGCACCGCTGGATTGGCTCGTCACCACGCAAGCCGCCATGACCGTTGTGGGGAATACAACCCAGATGATGGCTGCGTGGTGGATCTGGCGATCGACCCGCGAACCAAATCAGACCACAGCAGACAAGGCCTTTTCGCTCAAAGCCATTGTGCCGCTTCCGGTTATGCTCCTGCTACTGCCCGCTGCGGGACTCGCCATCTCAAAGGAAACCCTGTTTGCCGTCTCGCTGTTCCCCTATCTCGGCTTTCTCTGGTTTCTCACG
>JAJPKC010000533.1 GCA_021323955.1 Oscillatoriales cyanobacterium Centralia_MAG_596
CGTTGGATCCCGCTGGGGCTAACCAGACCGTCTGCCCACTGACCGATCCGACTACCGGCGAATAGCACTTTGCCATCGGGGCTAAATCGGAGACATGTCATGCGCCCAGAAGGGACTGTGAGGAGCAGCTTCCCTGTACTCAACTGCCAGAGCTTGATAGTTTGATCAAGGCTGCTGCTGGCCAGGAGTTGACCATCTGGGCTGAATGCCAGTGCCGTCACCCAGTCTTTATGTCCCCGCAGCGATCGCACTCCCTTTTGGCGCGGTACGTCCCAGAGGTGGATCACCTGGCGTTGGCTGCCAGCAAGCGTTTGCCCGTCTGGACTCACTGCAATGTTGGTCGTTAATTTGGTTGAAAGCGTATGCGGTAGCTTATAACAGTTTGAAAGGTCGGTCTGTAATGGAAAGCACACCCCATGAGGAATGCGTGCAGCCAGTCCACGCTCCAGAGCGAAAAAAAAATGACTACCGACCACACAAATCACCGCGATCGCGCAAATTGCGCCCAAAAACTGCCAGGATTTTGTTTGAGTCACAACCAGTTCAGCCTTAGCAATAGATTAGCAAAGAATATTCGTTGCTGAAGTTAGCAATGGATCAATACTCAGAGCGGCAACAGGCGAAACAGGTAATCGCAAAATTCTATGCTTTACAAATTAGTTTCGATGACTCAGCCATGACTTCTATCTGGAGTCTGATTTGGCCAACGCATACAGGTGCTAGTTTGAGTAAAACCTTAATTAATTCTGCAGAAGTGAAACAATCTAAAGCCTTGGCGGTGGTTTCGTTCGTGTGCGCGCTCTACCTTGGCCTGACGCTGACCCTTTTGGGACTCGACAAGTTTCACTACATTTTGGCGGGTGGTAAAAAATTTGCGACCTTTCCTGACTGGCAAACCCAGGTGGGAATTGGTCTGAGCTACCTGATATTGAATCTACTCTATCTGATTTGGTTTTTTGCCGCGGCAAAGCCGCAAGCATCCGCTCAGTTCAGCAGCCTGTTAAAACGTTGTGCCGTCTTTTTAGCGATCGCTTTTGTGGCCTATCCCCTGGGTGACGATATTTATTTGTATCTCCACTCGGGCCTGATGAATTTGAGTGACGTTAATCCATTTTTGGTTCGGGCAAAGGCGTTCACTACAGCAATGTCACCGTTTGTTGATTGGGGGCAAACGTCAACCTATGGCCCACTGTCACAGCTATTGTTTACAGCGGCGGCGGCGATCATCCCGGCACATCCTGTCTGGGCAATTTATGGTTTCAAGAGTCTTTGCCTGGGTTTGCATATTCTGAATGGCTATTTGATCTGGCGCTTGCTATCGTTCCCGGAGCGAGACACGATTGCGCTTGCCTATTTACTCAATCCACTGTTGCTGATGGAGCAAGTTGGGTCTGGCCACGTCGATGTTTTGCTGTCTACCAGCGCGATTGTAGCAGTGGGTAGTTTGACTACCCGACGGTATCTGTCCGCATCAGTAGCGCTGTGGGGCGGATTTCTGGCCAAAACACTGCCCATCATTTGGATGCCTCTGGTTGGTATTTTTCTGTTTCGCCAGAAGCGCTGGCGATCGTTAATCGGCGCAACTGCTCTGTCGATCGCGCTGATTGCCGCCCTCTGGGTTTCATTCTTACCGGGAATGCGGGCATGGCAGAGTTTACTGAATCCTGGTGTGGCTGGCCAATATCAGTCTTCGCTGCACGCATTAGCTAACTCATGGTTGCACCTCTTCCATCTGTTCTTGCCAACGGCCATTACCCTGGCTCAGATCAACCATGTGTTGTTAAAGTTTAGCCACTACACCATCATCGCTTTCCTGGGCTTTTATCTCTGGTTGGCGCTTAGAGGTTATACCAGGAGCCATTACACCGAACTCAACTTAGTTGAAGACATTGGTTGGGCAACGCTCACGCTGCTCCTGTACGCCACTCCCTGGTTAATGCCCTGGTACGCGTCCATTTTGTTGACGATCGCGGCGCTCATTCCGCAAGCACAGCGCTTTGGCATGACCAGTCTGGCCTTTGGCGTTTCAAGCAGTGCCCAATATTTACTGCAAGGGCACAACAGTCTTAAAAGCCTGGTTGCTGTGGGCGTGCCAACATTGGTCTTGATCGTTGGTTCACAATTCCTTCAGTCGCGGCAACCGTCTGCATCGACCCAGACTCCAGTGCAGTCCTGATGCGTGGATCGGGTCAGATATCGTCCATGTCGCTGTTCGGGACGGGTATTCAGTTTGCCGTCTCTTTGGGACTGAGCCGTAGAGCGGCATTGATGGCATCGATCGCAGAGCTCTGTCGTGCAGCGTCGGCGCGATCAAACGGGCCGATCCAACTGAGGCCAAGCTGGTTTGAATGATTACGGCTGTGCATCCAGATGGAGTCAGCATTCTTGACAATAAATTCCTTGTACCGCTGTTGGTGGGTGGCTTGATACAGCAAGGCCAGGTTGCGCATAAAGATGCCCTTAAACTGGGGGCCATCATCCCCGCAGTCAGGCTCACAGATCTCTTGCAAAATTCCATTCTGCGACAAGTGGCGCAGTGCGGCATCCGCGATCGCTTGCGCTTCCGTCAGCAATGCGCTGTCATTTGTACTGTTGTACAGCTCGACCAGTCCACCCAAAATGACACCCTGGTTGTATGTCCACACGGTTCCACCATTATTCCGACAGGTGCTCAACCCGTCATTAATCAGGTGTTGTTCGTTGATCAGGCCGCTGTTTTTAAACCAGTTCCATTCCCTTATCGCCCAATCTAAATAGCTGCGACGGCCTCGATCGTTCTGAGTCCGATGATGTAAACGAATGGCGATCGAGAGAAATAATTCATTGGCGATCGCATTTTTATACTGTTGCTTTTTATGCCACCAAATTCCACCGCCGCACGTTGAATCCCAGCCATGCGTCATATCTTTGAAGATGGTTTTTGCCATGTCAAGATAACGCGTTTCCTTCGTTAAGTCATAGGCTTTGATCCAGGTCAATGCCCACCAACCCTCGTCATCGTACAGCCAGGGATTGAGAAAGTTACTATCTTTATTTTTTTCAAACGTATTGGCAATCGTCTTGTGATAAGTGGTAGTACCCGCCAGCATGGAGTAATCGATCGTCGTCTCCAGGACATTTGCCGCATTCCACCAGCCGGTGGTCTGCCAGAGCCCATTCTTAGCATTGTAGAAACGCTGTAAAACAACCATGCCTTGGGCGGCACTCAGTAAACAAACACCACGCGTGCAGCGGCTCTGTTTTTCTTGTACTGGTAGGCTCATACCGTCAGAGGCAGGAGTCGGGAAGGTGCCTAGCCACGCCACAGCATACAGCACCAGCATAAGACCAGGACACAGCCGCGCGATGGTAAGGGCAATAGCGTGCGGAACCGTAGATTTTCTCCGAGGCAATGGAAGACTCCAGGGTTAATCAGCAAAACGGATCCCAACTTACGCAACTCTGGCTAATCTGTCTTCAGTAAATGTACGACGCCGTTTCGTATCATCAAGTCTTGCAGAAAAATGCTGGTTCAACAGTTGAAGCAGCGCCGCCTAGAGCGGTTCGGCTGGTTTGAGCGGTCGTGCTGAAACCCTCAAATGGTAGAAAAATATGACACAATTTCTCGTTCCATGCACTTAACTGGGGCTTGAAAGCAATTAGTTACCCAGGCAATACTGCAAGCCTGATCTCGATTGAAGGCTGCTCTAGAGCCAAACGGTTCACAACTCTCGTTGTTCTACGTCCTATTTACGGACTGTCATGGCGTTCATCAGCCCATTTTTGTCCTGTTGCTGCTGTTGTTCACGCTGTAATCGGCTGCTCATGGCACGATAGCAACCCAGAGCATCAGCAAACCGTAACATCTGGTCGGTTTGGGTGGGATCAAAATCGCTCCGCTCGCTAAAAATTTGCTGCAGTTCACCCGTCAAGGTTTTGCCCACGTAGACGGCAGGGATATCGCAGTCGCGAAACCATTGCTCAAGCTGAGGCCAAATTAACCCCAGCGCACCACCACCACAAACTACATTCAGTTCTCCAGGGGGGAGTTTTGCCTGTAGGTAATCAGTGATAGCGCTGGCATATGCCTCTAAAACCCTAGAGACATGGGGGGTGAGCTGCACGACCTCGTTGCCAATGGCGCGCAAACGCTCTCGCTTCTGGGCGACGGCCTGGATCAGCTCTGGGAGAGTCACACTGCCACCAACAGCCTGCTTCAGTTGAAGTGCAAATTTATAAAAGCCATAGCCATCGGATGACGAGTAGGCGGGATTAATCTTACCGGCACGATAGGTGAGTAGTGAGGTATTGCGTTCTCCACCCATCACTACGGCTAGATCAAGCCGATTTGCCTGCCGACCCTGGGCATTTAAAGCGGCAGCATGGGATGTAAAAAGACCGGCACCTTCAGTGGTAATTTTGAATTGCACTTCGCAACTCAGCGGCATACCGCGAAAAGTAAAGGCACGTGCGGCCTGTTGCATAGCGGTGAGCCGTGCTTCGCGATCGGGCGGTTGCAGTTCATCCCGTGGCAGTAAAAGTCCTACTGTAGCGGTACAGCCCTGGTTGAGGCCTAGCTGAGTACAGACCAGCCCCAGAATAGCCAGCAGACGCGGCGTGAGGTGTGCCCACTTGGAAACTTCGTGGTATTGTCGGCCCGCTAAATCTAAAGCAAAGTCTCCAACTGCATACACTGTGCCATTCGTTTCGACCACAGCAGAGCGAATAGGATCATCAGCATACTCTGCAAGCTGGGCATTCGCTTGACTGGGCAGAATCCCACTCACTAGTTCTGGTCGGAGTGCTAAAGGCTCCGGTTGACCCTGCCGGCCAGTATAAATCGTTTTGATCAAAGAGGTGCCAAGGTCAATAACAATTAGTAGTCCTGGCGTCATGATGGCTGTCATAAGGCTGCTACCCAAACAACGGTGGTTAACCTTAGTCATGCCCACATGGGTACAAAAACTCTCACCAGGCCTTAAACAAATGGCAAATTCAATGACGGTGAGCTTTAGCTCTGGCATCTCACTGGCTGACTCGATCGACCGCCCTATAGCTGCTGCTCGAGCACCCCAGCAAAAGGGGGCGTTTTACCCAGTACGTTCGAATCACGCCCCTATTCTCACTGAACAATTAACGCATTACCAACCTACGCGGCCATATCAAACAATAGGACTTCTGTATTGTCTGACGTGCTTTGCAGGATGAGGAGATTTTCTTCGCTGACAGCGGCACCATCACCAGCAGAAAGAGACTGGTCATTCACCTGTACGGTGCCTCGGGTCACTTGTAGCCAGACAACTCGACCATTCGCTAGAGTGTGGTTCACCGTTTCACCATCGTTAAGCAGTGTGGCATATAAGTCCACATTCTGATGAATCGTGATCGATCCATCACGGCCATCCTGCGAACCCAACAGGCGTAATTTGCCTTGCTTGTCTTCGTTCGTAAAAGTTTTCTGCTCATAGCCTGGTTTGATGCCTTTCTGCGCAGGTAAAATCCAGATTTGCAGAAAGTGAACTGGGTCAGACTTGGAGGCGTTGTACTCGCTGTGCACAATGCCAGTGCCAGCTGACATCCGCTGTATATCGCCAGGGCGAATAATCGAACCAGTGCCAATGCTGTCTTTATGTTCGAGCGCACCATCTAAGACGTAGGAAATGATTTCCATGTCGCGATGTCCGTGCGACGCAAACCCTTGACCAGGAGCAACTTTGTCTTCATTGATCACGCGCAGGTTGGCAAAACCCATGTAATTTGGATCAAAATATTCGCCAAAGGAGAAGGTGTGACGGCTGTCGAGCCAGCGGAAGTTGGCAACACCACGGGCATGAGCGGGACGAACAGTAATCACTTGATCAACCTCCTAAAAATGATGTACTAACAGCGTGCATGTTGAAGGGAAATCGTTGTCAATCAGACCCGATGCATACCATCGCTGTTAATCCCATTGCCTGGGATAGATTCATGATAAATTGAATCTTTAGATAAGACAATACTGTTAAAAGTAAACACATTGTATCCAAATATTCTACAATAGCGGCGATGGATAAATTTGAATCAATTCGAGCCTTTACTCAGGTCGTGGCGTCGGGTGGTTTTGCGGCCGCGGCGCGAGAAATGGGCCTGTCGCGATCGGCTGTAAACAAGCTTGTGATCAATCTAGAGAATGATCTCGGCGTCCAGCTTTTACATCGCAGCACACGACAGGTTAGTCCAACGGAGACTGGACTGGCCTTTTACGATCGCTGCCTGGCGATCTTGGCCGATCTAGAGGAGGCTGAACAGGCGGTGACTCAACTGCACGAGGAACCAAAGGGGAAACTCCGGGTAAATGCGCCGATGTCCTTTGGCACACTGCATCTGGCCCCGGCTCTAGCGGACTTTCTGGTGCGCTACCCGGATTTACAGGTGCAGTTGACTTTGAACGATCGCTTTATTGACCCCATCGAAGAAGGATTTGATGTCACCATCCGAATTGCAGCGCCCCCCGATGCAGCGAGCTTAATTGTGCATAAACTGGCTCCAGTCCAGCGGGTGCTGTGTGCGGCCCCAAACTATTTGCGCGATCGCGGCACGCCAACCCATCCCAACGAACTGTACCAACATTCCTGTTTACACTATGGTCATTTAGCTACGGTCAACCAGTGGTTATTGCTTGGCCCCGATGGCGAACACTCAATTTCAGTGCAGGGTGCTGTTTGCTCAAACAATGGCGAAGTGTTGCGAGAGGCTGCAATTCAGGGGCTTGGTATTACGCTACTACCAACATTTATTGTAGAGCCAGCACTAGAGCAAGGAACGCTAACCATTGTGCTGCCAGATTATCATCCACCTGTGATCTCAATGTATGTGCTCTATCCAGTGAACCGTCATCTCTCTGCCAAAATTCGGTTGTTTATCAACTTTTTGCAGGAACGGTTTAGTGAGCAGTCGGCACTGGGATCTAAAAGGAGCATGACTATCTGAAACCTCTGCCAGAAAAAGATTTCAGGCGATCAAAGCTCGAATTTCTGAAATCGATGCCCACAAAGGTTTTACTGGTTTCATCACCCGCTAATAGGCCAGTACCACTTGCGCCACTGCACCAATCCAAGCGCAATATCTGCCTGAATGCGGCTGTGAAAAAGATCTCGTGCTGACCTTAATAGCAAAGTGGCAGACAAGGCCCTATGGCCATATCAGAAAGGTCATTGATGGGGAAAAGCTCCAAGCATGACCTGAGGCATAGACATTCAATTCCAACCCCCTTCTATGGTGACGTGCACTTGGCCGAGGAGAGGCATGCAACCGTTCGGGTCAGTGTGATAAACACGATTAGCACTACTTCGCTTTTGGCTTGACAGCACCAGCCACCTGACTGTCCTGGCTAGGGTAGCTGAGATAAGCCACGAAACCCACGATGAGCAGTGCTAAGACCAGGCTGATCTGGCCTGTCCCGACGCCCACGCCCCCCAACTCGCGCGCTTTACCGAGCCAATCGGCGAAGGACGCACCGAGTGGTCGAGTCAGAATGTAGGCAAGCCAAAACGCCCCAACCGCGTTGCCGCCTGAGCGCCAGTAGACCAGGGCTGGTAGCGCAAACAGGACGGCAAACAGGACGCCTGAGGTGAAGTAACCCAACCCCAACGTGGATGCTGTCATGTCACCAGCGGCGGTGCCGAGTGCAAACGTTACCATCACCGTGGCCCAGTAAAAGTACTCGCGGCGCACCGTGTTGATCTGCTGGATTGACAACGTCTTTTCGCTCCGATACCAGGCTGCAAAAATAAGCCCCAGCACCACCGCAAAGCCTGCAGTGGAGAGGAGGTAGGGCACGTCCAAGGCAACATGGATGGCATCCGCCACCATCGTGCCGAAGATCGCGACCATTGTGATGGCGAACCAGTACACCCACGGATGATAGCGCCGAGCAGCAAACTGGAGGAGTAACGCCACCGCCAGACCACTCCCCCCAAGTGCGACTGCCAAAAGCGGGGGCAGTTGATGCGCGAGGTAGTCGGATGTCGTTTCACCCATTCCCGTCGTGAGTAGCTTAATGATCCAGAAGATGACGGTCACTTCAGGCAACTTCTTGACAGCCTTCTGACCATAGGGTGACGCGTAAGTAGATTTGTGTTGTTTGGGCTTCATCTCGGGGTGGTTTGAGTGGTAACTTGACTCATACTAGGGTGCGATGCCGTGATCGCAGCGTCTCCCTTCGTTGTCACCACCAAAACTTTAAGGCTTTTCGGTGCGGCATTGCGAGCACTTTAAGACCTGGCGTTCAAAGATAAGGCGATTCAGAGTTCCAGCTCATAGATGGCTGCAATCTCATTCGAC
Organism: Oscillatoriales cyanobacterium Centralia_MAG_596; assembly: GCA_021323955.1. Taxonomy (GTDB): domain Bacteria; phylum Cyanobacteriota; class Cyanobacteriia; order Leptolyngbyales; family Leptolyngbyaceae; genus Stenomitos. Next base: position 8,302 of record JAJPKC010000533.1, read on the forward strand.
TGAATGCCGCGATACGCTAGCGTTTGGTAATGGGTCGCATGCCCAAACGCTTCCATCAGCAGGGGAATCGCTGTGCTGCACTCCAGTCGTTGCCAGTAGCCCCATGTCTTCCACAGGGTATGGCTGCCATAGTTGCCCTTCAAGCCCACATCCTGGCACCAGTTGTTGACCCGCGAACTCATCGTTTAGCGGGCGATCACGAGATAGCAAGCACCGTTTAACAGCGCCGTGATCACAGCACCGATGATGACTCCTTTCATCATGCCAATTTTGCCTCGACGCTTGAGCCAGATGGTCAGCGGCAGCACGTAGAGCAACTGCCAGAACAAGAAGCCCATTGCACCAATAAGCCAAACTCCCAGAATGGCGTAGCTTCCTTGCAGCATAGGAGCGATGACGAGGCTCAGAAGAAAGATGAATATAATCGCTAGAATGTGACAACCCAAAAGTAATAACAACCCCTTAACGATCTCAAACGGTTCATTGGGTTCGGTGTTTTCAGTCATCATCAGTCCTTTGCTTAAGACCTTTAAGTTCCGTCGTTGTAAATATTTAGCGAGTGCTTGTTAGGTAGCAAGCGCCATCGGCTAGAGCAGTGAGGAGGGCACCAATGATGACTCCAGTCATTGTGGCGGTTTTGCCTTGCCGGTTTAGCTTCCTTACCAGTGGCACGACATAGAGCAACTGCCAAAAGCAAAGGCCCAGAAAGCCAACATTCCAAGCAGCAACAAAAGTGTAGCCTAGACGGGCAGCAATGAGGGGTCCCAGGAAAAAGATCAGAACGCCTGCCAGAACATGGAAGACCCAGAGTAACAGCAGTCCCTCCATGATTCCACCCGGCCCCTCTGGTTGCGTGTTTCTCATCCTCATCATTCCTGTGCTTAAGTCCTGGCAGTCGGGTCAGACATGCGTAACAAAGGCTCTAGACAGACGCTGGCTTTTGCTGCATTTGGGTGACCATGTCATACCCAGCACTGCCCTCCCGGTAGAACAGGTTATAGGTATCGAAGGGAATGATGCGCCCATCGGGATGCACGATATGAATGCAGGAGCGTTTCACCGATCGCACATCAAAGTTATACGCATCGAGAAACTGCACGATCATGATTCGAAAAATATTTTCATAGGTAAAGCTACTGGGCACTGGCACCAAAGGTAAGCAACAAAGCAATTGTTTGAGCGATGCCGTTGCCGAAACGGGCGAATGACTGGTGGAAAAGAGTTCAAAAATCCGCTCTTTGAGTTCTGGATGCTGCTCGTAAAGGACGGAGTTGGGCACCAGATCGACAAAGGTGGGTACATCAAACAAGCCCGTGAGTGGAATCACTTTGCCTTGGAGCTTGAGGGCGTAGGCCATTGCTAAAGAGTCGGGATGGCAGGGAACCGGCAGAATATCCTGGGGTTGAAAGTGGGGACTTTGCTCCAGAATGGCACGGCGCACTTCAGTCAGAGTATAGCGATCGCGCGTTGGCTCAAAGCTCTCTAACCGTCCTGCGACTTGAATGGGTTGGAAGGTCACACCCCGGACGCACCGCTGCTGCAAAGCAAAGTCAATAATTTTGCCGATTTCGTGATCGTTCAAGCCTTTTTTGAGGGTGACAACCAGCGTTGTGGAAAGGTTAAATTCATTCAAATGCGCGATCGCCTGTTCCCGCACCGCACGTAAATCGGCACCGCGTAGCTCTCGTAAAGCATGCTCTTCAAAGCTATCGAATTGCAAATACACTTCGATGCCCGGCATATACTGGCTGAGTCGATCGCAAAATGCGCGATCCTGAGCCAGCCGCAAGCCGTTGGTATTAATCATCAAGTGCTTAATGGGTCTGGCCTTAACCAGATCCATCACGGCAAAAAAGTCTGGATGCAGCGTCGGTTCGCCACCGCTGAGCTGCACTACCTGGGGTTCACCTTCGTTGGCCACGACAGCATCCAGCATCTGCTCAATGACAGCGAGACTGCGATGGCGACGCGGTTGGCGAGTACTTTCTCGTTCATCTACACCCGAATCGGCATAACAAATTGGACAGGTGAGGTTGCAGCGATCGGTCAGCTCGATCAGGGTCAGGCAACTATGTTGTTCGTGGTCGGGACACAGACCACAGTCATAAGGACAGCCATACTTGATGGGCGTGTTGAACCGCAGCGGCATGTCTCCTGGCTTGATGAATGCCTGCGTCATCCGATAATAGTCAATGTCATCGGCAATCAGCACCGCCTCCCGTCCATGAGTGGGACAATGCTTGACCAGATACACGCCCCCATCCTGAAAGATGATTTTTGCCTCCACCTTAATCAGGCATTGTGAGCAGAGGCTATTAGTCAGAGCGTAGAACAGATAGGGACGCGTAGGCATAAGGGTTAGGAAGAAGGGAGGGAGCGTTGAAACTGCTGGTGGGCGGCATAGAGCAACCCCAGCAAACAAGCAAACTGGATCGCACTTAGCCCCAGGAAGGGATGAAAATCGGGCTTGAGAAAGTCAATCAGAAAGCGGAACCCTAAATAGGCGGCAAAGTAAAGCTGGAACAACGTGCCCGATCGATACAGATAGCGGCTACGCAACCAGATCACCCAGGCCAAAACGACCAGAAACACGATTTCATACAACTGCGTGGGGTGGCGCGCGACGCCATCGCCAAAGTCTACACCCCACGGTAGGGTTGTGGCGATGCCATAGGTGCGATCGCTGAGCCCTGTGAGAAAGCAACCGATGCGTCCGATCGCCGTACCGACCAATAACGGATACACAAAGGCATCCCCTGTGGACTGGGTGAAGCCGAGCCAGCGTTTCGTCACTTCCACCCCCACTAATCCACCTAAGAGTGCGCCCACCACCGTCTTTCCTTGCAAAAGGAGCAACAGCCATTGCTGCCAGTGCGCCCACAACAGGTCAAGATGTTGCAGCAAGACCAACCCTTTCGCACCCACCAAGGCTCCGACTAGCCCCCCGATCATAACGGCACTGCGCTGCGCGAAGGGAATCGAATCCGCTTTGACCTGCCACAGTAGCAAGCGGAATGCCGCTGCATACCCCAAGGATTCAAAGACGGGGTGCGGGTGAATTTGCCAGGGACCAACGTTCAGGTAAACGGGAAAAGTCATCGCAGACTGTCTTGGAGGGGACAAGCAAGCAGGAGTGCCTGAGACAAGACGCTTCACTGTTGTAAGCGCTAGCACATCAATCTCTGCGTGTGAATGAAGCCTTGCACTATTCATCATCCACGCAAATCATCGAAATGGTGCAAACCGCCTGCTGTTTTTGAACGTCCATCAATAAAGGGCTGTCAAAAGACGGCCCTTCCATTTCAGATTAGATCAGCAGTGGCTGCCACTACCGTTTCTTAACATGCCTCTGCAGCAGTAAAGATTAATTACGTCAAAAAATAGCTATTGCACAGCTCAAGATCCTTTAACACCTATAAATCAGTCTATGCAAAGTAAAACAGTCTCTAAATGCTGAAACCACCTCACAGCAAGTTATTGAGCGTATACACCTCATTGTCGAATGTTTGGCAATATCGGAAATAAGCTGTATATGCTGAGGCTTCCGCTGTGTAAGGATTTCACCATTTTGACCAAGTTTACTTTTCCCGAAGTGATTCAAAGGGCATAAAAGGGGGTGGCATTAGACATCCATGCCTCAAGCTCATGCTTGGATGCTTTCCCCATCAACAATGATTGATGACTAATGACTAATGACTGATGACTAATGACCAATGACGTTTAATTTCCGCCCCCGATGAATGACGAGTTGTACTAAGTAACTGCACTCCCGGCAATTGAGTTGATGAATGATTCAGCATTCATGACCTTCCGACTGAAACATTTCAAAACGACAGCTTTCATCGTCATCTCGTATTGGAGGAAAGCGCTTAGCTAGCAGCGATCGCATTCAAGTCAGCGATC
>JAJPKC010000201.1 GCA_021323955.1 Oscillatoriales cyanobacterium Centralia_MAG_596
ACTGCGAAATGCCATTTCCCAATTGCCCCTGGGAGTTAACGGAAGCACAAAACGTAGTGTCGGTGAGGAGGTCGCGCACATAGATTTCGTAGTTACCTACCGTAGCTCCGGGCGTTAGATTGGTAGCTAGTACACTGCGGCGTCAGTTGAGCTACGCTTACTGATGTTTGGTCAAGGAGTCAATCAGCGTGCCGAAAACTGCTCCCAAACCTCTCAAGTTAAACGCGGAAGAACGGGAACAACTCCAGCAGTTGGTCAATCGCCACAATACACCGCAACAACTGGGACTGCGAGCCTCGATTATTCTGCTGGCAGACCAGGGACGCAATCATCAGGAAATTGCTCGTGAACTGGGAATTAGTCGAGATATGGCAAGGTGATGGCGCAACCGATGGCTGGAACTGAGCCAGAAGGAGGTGGCGGTAGTGGAACGGTTGCAGGATGCGGAACGTGCTGGTGCCCCCGCAACGTTTAGTCTGGAACAAATTCTGCAACTCTTTGCAATGGCGTGCGAACGGCCAGAGCAGTATGGACGTCCGATCAGTGAATGGACCGCAGGGGAGTTAGCCGATGAAATGGTCAAGCAAGGGATTGTCGAATCGATATCGCCGCGCCACGTGGGACGATTACGAGAAGAAGCGAGCTTAAAACCGCACCAGAGCGGCTACTGGCTCAATCCCCCCCGACCCTGCCTTTGACGCGAAGGTCGAAGACATCTGCCAAACGTACCGCCAGGCGCAGGAACGTAGAAGCGTTGGTGAACGCACCATCAGTCTCGATGCGATGACCGGCATTCAAGCATTGGAGCGCAAAGCCTCGGACTTGCCCATGCATCCTGGCAAAATCCGGCGACGGGAGTTTGAATACATCCGGCACGGCACCCAAACCTTGATTGCCAGTTTCGACGTAGCTAGCGGTGCGGTGATTCATGCGAGCGTGGGCGAGAGCCGTACTGAAAGCGATTACCTTGCCCATGTGCAGCAGACCCTCGCCAGTGATCCAACCGCGACGAAGTGGCACTTGGTGATGGACTGCTTAAACACGCATCCGTCCGAATCGTTAGTGCGCTATGTGGCAGCAGTCGAAGGATTAGACCTCGACCTAGGTATCAAGGGCAAGAGCGGCATTCTCCACTCAATGGCAACGAGAGCCGCGTTTTTAACCGACTCCACACATCGGATTGTGTTTCACTTCACGCCCAAGCATTGTTCCTGGCTTAACCAGATTGAGATTTGGTTTAGCATCTTGATGCGGAAGTTACTCAGACGGGGCAATTTTCTGAGTCAAGCCAACTTAAAAGACCGTATCCTTGCGTTCATCGATTATTTCAATCGAACAACGGCGAAACCGTTTAAGTGGACATATAAGGGTAAGGCATTAGCAGCCTGAAAAAGGAGGGGTGGATTTACGCCGTGGAATACTAGATACTTATACTGCCTATGCAGTCTTATAATCGTATGCTCACGAAATTTGGGCAAGAGTCCGCTCCTCATCCTTGAGGCGGGATTTACGGTATTCTGCATCTGATTGCTTTGAAACCTTCCCCTTTCCGCCCGACTGGGAGAACAACCCAGCCCTTGAAGCCGCGGGCAAAACCTACTACGAGTTTCGCGCCGATCTCATGGTGCGCCACGACGAAGGTCTCACCACCACCTACAACCGCTTTCACGACCCCGACGAAACCAACCCCGACATCCTCAAACTGCGCGAACTCCATGCCCAGATGGATCGCGCCGTCCTTGATGCCTACGCTTGGACAGACATCCCCACCGACTGCGAATTCCTCCTCGATTACGAAGACGAAGACCCCGAAGGCACCAGCAAACGCAAGAAACCCTGGCGCTACCGCTGGCCCGAAGAAATCCACGATGAAGTCCTCGCCCGACTCCTCAAACTCAACCAGGAACGGGCTGAAGAAGAGAAATTAGGTCGTCCCCCCCGACGTAAAGTTGCCGCTAAAAACCCAGCAGCAGCCGATCAAACAGCAACAGCGACCCATACCCCAAAGCAGCTCGACCTCATCCCGCCCGACACTGAACAACTCGACCTGCTTTAAACTAAAACCATGCCCGCCAAAGACCTCTACCACGACACCGTTAAAATCGCTCTAATCAAAGACGGTTGGACAATCACAGAGCCATTCCCACTCAAAGTCGGAAAGCGCGATCTCTTGATTGATTTGGGAGCCGAAAAATTGCTCATTGCCGATCGTGCCCAGCAGAAGATCGCCGTAGAAGTAAAAAGCTTCATCAGTGCTTCTCCCGTATCCGACCTTGAGCAAGCTTTGGGGCAATACCTGCTCTACGAAGACCTCATGCAAATCCAATACCCAGACCGCATACTCTACTTAGCGATCCGAAACACGGTCTACAACACCTTTTTCCAAGAACCGATCGTTCAGATCGTTCTCAAACGCCGCAACCTTAACCTGCTTATCTTTGACGAAACTCAGGAGGCAATTCTGCAATGGATACCCTAACCTCACTCGATCGCGCCGTTACCGAGTTGCAGCGCATCATAGAAGAATACTGCGAACTCCTCAACCGTCACCCAAACGGAAGCTTTTGCAAGCTGATTATTGCAGACGACAAAACACGCTACCTCGTGATCGACGAAGGCTGGACTGACCAAAAGCGAATTCATTCTCTCATTTTTGATGCTGAAATTCGCAACGGTAAAATCTGGCTCCACCACGATGGACTCGATCACGGCATCACCGATGAACTCGTCGCCGCCGGAGTCTCCAAAGACCACATCGTATTAGCCTTCCACCCGCCCCACGTCCGCCCCCACACTGGATATGCAGTGGCGTAAGCCTTCCTCTAGAGAACTGCCTGCCCCCTACCCAGAGCCAGCCCCATGACGACGACCACCCAAAAGCTCAGCTTCGAGGACTACCTTGCCTACAACGGTGGCACCGACACCCGCTACGAACTCGTTGATGGAGAGCTTGTCCCCATGAGCTTAGGCACTGGCAAGCATGGAGCCATCATTCATTTCCTGACGCGGCAATTTGAGGACATCATTACCCAAATCGAGCAGCCCTGGGTGGCATTACCTGCTTTGGTGGGTGTGCGATCGCCACGCGGTAGACGCTGGGATACCGCCCGCATTCCCGACGTAACGGTTCTATCTTTGGCACAGTGGGAAGCGATGGAAAACCGAGAAGCCGTAATTGACTTCAATGAGCCGCCGCCTCTACTGGTGGTTGAAGTCGTTAGCCCTTCGACCCAAACCGATGACTATCGCTCCAAGCGCTCCGAATATGGACTCCTGGAAATCCCCGAATACTGGCTCGTCGATCCGCTGGAAGCGAAGATCACCATTTGCCTGCTTGATCACGAGTTCTACGATTTAACCGAGTTTCAGGGCGAAGACGTGATGCAGTCGCCCCTTTTCCCAGACCTGAAGCTAACCGTTGCTCAAGTTTTGGCAGGCGAACGATGACCTTCACCCCCACCCAAACCCTCACCTTCGACGCATTCATTGCCCAATATGGCGATGACTTTCGCTATGAACTAGCTGATGGAGAACTGATTGACATGGAGCCTACCGGACCTCACGAGACGGTTGGCGGCAAACTGGCAACCCAAATCGGTATTGCTATTACACAGGCACAACATCCCTGGTTCATTCCCCGCACTTGTCTCATTCGCCCTTTTTCCGACATTGCCACCGCTCGTCGCCCCGATATCGTCGTCTTAGATGAAACCGTGCTGTCGAGCGAACCCCGTTGGGAGCAAGAACCCATCATTACTCTAGGGCGATCCATCAAGCTGGTCGTGGAAGTCGTCAGCACCAACTGGGAAACTGATTATGCCCGCAAAGTGGAAGAATACGCCTTGCTAGGCATCCCCGAATATTGGATTGTTGACTATCGCGGGTTAGGTGGCATCGCCTTCATTGGCAAACCGAAACAACCTACCTTCACCGTTTGCCATCTTGAAGGTGAAGAATACACTCTCCAGCCATATCGTCTAGGGGAAGCCATCCGATCGCCTCTGCTGCCCCATCTCCAGCTTCGTTTAGACGATATCATGCCCCGCTGATTTAACGGCCTTTACCCGAAGCTCAATTCCAGAACGGATTAGCTGATTTAACCCAAAAATGCGCTATTACCCATGCCTCAACTAACCTCAGCAGAAATTCGTTCTACTCTAGTCGATGCACTTCAGCTTGACCTGGTAGGCCCGACACCGATTGATACCGAGCACGCTGAGGAAGTTTTAACCCAGGCTCCTTCTAAGTGGTATCTCACCGGTTTCCTGGCTCCCTTTGGTGCGCCCCCTGAAATTCGCTCTGACGATGACAGCGACGATGAAACTCCCGAAGAAATTACCCAAAGCGATACGGGCGAAGACAGCCAGTCACCTGACAAAGCCGCTGCCCGCAAAGCCCTGTTTCCCTCTTCAATGGGGTTAAGCTTTCTCGTCTTAGGAAAAACGAGGACTGTTTCAGCCACGGTTACATGGGGAGACTATCTGCCGATCTCCCCCAGCCCAGAAGCAGCCTATGAGGACGATTCACAGGAACGTGGCAAGAAGAGAAAAAAGCCCGATGTTTGGCAGCGCGTTCCCCAACGCGCCGACATCCTGGTGGCGATCGAAGAAAAGTCAGAGCCCTATGCCCTTGATGTGCCTGGTAGTAGTGGGCTAAACCTGGTTGTCACGTGTCGCCCCGTGCGAGGTGATCGCTTCCCAAGCGGTACTCAAGCCATCTCAATTTTTTTGGTGAACTATCGACAAGCAAGTAACGGCGATCGCGACTCCACCTTTGCCTTCCAAACTCACCTGTGCATCAAATGTGATGAAGGCTTTGTACCCCGTTGTGACCCGCGCAGTGTCAGTACCAATGACTGGGATGAAGCGGTAGCAGCCCTACAATACCGCTACGACTACGAATTCGCAGTCGGACATAACGTCTCTGCCATTGCCACTGGAGTCGAGGGAGCAAAGTGTACTGAAATTTGTACTACCTGGATTCCCACAGCCGAGGTGCCCAGAGTTGCCCCTGCCGATATTCCCAATGTGAGGCTGGGCATGGAAGCGTTGGCTGATGCGCCTGATGCTGCCACCATTCGTGGCATGATTGGGCCGCTAGTGACGGGCTATCGTGCCTGGATTTCGACCCAACGGAGCCTTGCAATCAGCCCTCAGGCCGCTGCGGATGCCTCACGGCACTTAATGGATCGAGCCAACCGTGCCTGCGATCGCATTGAGGCCGGGCTGAACGCACTCACAGATCCACACGTGTTAGAAGCCTTTAAGGTGATGAACCGGGCAATCGCCATCGGGCGGCGACGACAGCTCAGTCAGGAACGGAACTACCCCCCAGACAGTTTTGGAGCGCCTTCCTGGCGGCCATTCCAGCTTGCCTTTATCTTGCTCAACTTAGGAGGATTGGCGAACCCCGAAGACAGCGACCGCGAAGTCGTAGACTTACTGTTTTTCCCTACAGGCGGTGGGAAGACCGAAGCCTACCTGGGGCTTGCGGCCTTCACTCTTGTTTTACGACGGCTCAAGCATGCTGGTATTCAAGCGGCTGGTGTGAGCATCCTGATGCGTTATACGCTGCGACTCCTCACTCTGGATCAGCTGGAGCGAGCTTCACGTCTCATTTGTGCTCTGGAACTGGAGCGCCAGAAAAACCCTGACAAGTTCGGTACCTGGCCCTTTGAGATTGGTTTGTGGGTAGGTCAAAGTGCCACCCCGAATCGTATGGGCAAGCGAGGCGATAAGGACGAATACTCAGCACGTTCCCGCACCCTGGACTTTAAGGCTGATAGCAAAAGTAAGCCCTCTCCCATTCCCCTGGAAAAATGTCCCTGGTGTGGCGAGAAATTCACACCCAATTCCTTTCAATTGTTGCCCACCGAGGAGGAGCCTCAGAATCTGAAGGTCATGTGTGTCAACCGCGACTGTGATTTTCGCAGTCGTAATCCTTTACCCATTTTGGCTGTGGATGAGCCAATTTACCGTCGTCTACCCTGCTTTGTCATTGCCACCGTCGATAAATTTGCTGGGCTCCCCTGGGTCGGCCAGACGGCAAAACTTTTTGGGCGCGTCACCCACTACCAGGAGCATGATGGTTTCTGTGGGCACGGTGACACAACTAAGTTTGGACGTCCGCTTGCAACCTTTCTACCGCCCCCTGATCTGATTATTCAGGATGAATTACACCTGATTTCAGGACCACTGGGCACAATGGTCGGATTGTATGACACAGCCATTGATGCTCTGTGTAGCCGCGATGAAAATGGCAAGCCCGTTCGCCCTAAAGTGATCGCGTCAACCGCTACAGTCCGTCGTGCTAGCCGTCAAATTCAAGCGCTCTTTGGTCGCAATCACGTTGATATTTTCCCTCCTCCTGGACCCGATCGCCATGACTCCTTCTTTGCCAAAACTGAATTTAATGAACCAGGGCGTCTCTAGGTCGGCGTCGCCGCTCAGGGTCGCAGCATGAAGGTTGGCCTTTTGAGAGTGTACCTGGCGCTGCTAGCCGCCGCTCAAACGCAATGGGAGGCAGCCGGGGGCAAACGCAACAAAGCGAATCCTGCCGATCCGTACATGACCCTCATGGGCTACTTCAACTCCTTGCGTGAGCTGGGTGGTAGCCGCCGCATTGTCGAAGATGAGGTGAACTCGCGCCTGACTAAATACGGTGAACGTTTGCGGAAAGATGAGCAAGCGGGTCCCTTCTTGAATCGAAAAATTGACGAAGAACCAGAAGAGCTCACGTCACGGGTGAGCACCAACAAAATTGCCAATACCAAACGCCGCCTTGCACTCCCATTTCATGATGATGAGCGAGTTGATGTCGCCCTAGCGACCAACATGATCTCAGTCGGACTAGACATTGTGCGGTTGGGTCTCATGGTCGTCTTGGGATAGCCCAAAACGGCCGCTGAGTATATCCAGTCCACCAGTCGTGTTGGGCGTGATCCAACTAAACCAGGTTTAGTCGTGACGCTGATGAACATTCACCGACCGCGCGATCGCTCTCATTACGAACGCTTCCAGACGTGGCACAACAGTTTCTACCGGGCTGTAGAAGCCACCAGTGTCACCCCTTTCTCGCCACGGGCACTTGACCGAGGGCTGGCTGGTGTCACAGTGGCCCTGGCACGCTTGGGGATTCCTGAAATGACGACACCGCTAGGAGCCTCTCATTTGACCGAGCAACGGGCTGCTGTCGATGCGGTAGTCGATACCATTGCTCGCCGTGCCGAGGGGCACAGCCCGATGGATGATGAGACTGCTAATGCCTTGCGCATGAGTGTGCGAGCTCAAGTCATTGACCTGCTGGACACCTGGGAGCGCCTGCTCGTTCGGGATCAGCGGCTGCAGTATCACAAGGAGACAGACTTAGCTACTCCCCTCCTGCTTGATGCCCTTGATCCTCATGCCGATCAGAAAACGGCTGATGAGCAGAAATTCAAGACTCAGCGCAGTCTGCGAGATGTTGAGGCCACAGTCAATCTATGGATACGCGATCCTTACACCCTTGAAGACGTGGAGGTCGGAAACGAATGAGTAAAGCGAAGAAAGCACAAACGAAGCCAAATGGGGAACTGCGCCAGAGCCAGTTACTCACGACGTTCGGTCCTGGTTCGATGGTGGACTTGCCCGCGCGATCGGTCATCATTTCTGGCTTAACTTTCTGGAAAGGCGAAAAACAATACATTCGTGAAGAGCGTCTTGCGTACAAGGTAGCGAAAAGCTTGCGGGACAGGCTGCCGGAAGGGCAAGAAATTAAGCTCTTTACCCCCCCAAAACAATCAAGCGATCCGCAAGCGTCTGTTAGTGGTGTTGATGCCTTCATCTTTCCCAGCTGGTTTCTAGCCCAAATAGACCGAGCGATTGAGCGCGGTGGCAAATCCTATCGAACACGTCCTCTGGTTCCCTGGGGGGCAGTCAAAGGGGGACTCTCTTTCGAAGGGAAGCGTGTTCAGGCCGTTCCTGTCCGTTTTGTCCAAGCCTGCACGAATGGGCATCTGAGCGATATTAACTGGAATGCTTTTGTTCATAACGACTTTCAATCTCGGTGCCGTGGGCAACTCTGGCTGGATGAAGCCGGTTCGGGCAATGACTTTGAAGAAATTTTTGTTCGCTGCGACCAATGCGGCGAGCTTCGTCCCCTTGCTCAAGCGAAGATTCCCAACTCTAAAGTTTTGGGCACTTGTGAAGGTCATCGTCCCTGGTTGGGACCACGTGGTAAAGAACCCTGTCGTCGCCACCGTGTGACAGACACCGGAGAAATCGTCGCTACTGACCAGCCAGAATACAACCGCTTACTGGTGCGATCGGCTAGCAATGCCTACTTCAGTCAGATTCTCAGCGTCATTTCAATGCCAGACAAAGATGCTGAACTGAAAAAAGCAGTGGACCGCTTCTATCACGAGGACCTCCAGTACACCGAGGACTTGAGTGATGTGAACAAAGAACTTAGAAAAGCTAAGTTTGCTGACTTGGTGGAGTTTGGAGCCGAGGCCGTTTGGTCGGAGATCCAACGCCGCAAAGCAAATTTGTCTACGCCTGAGAAAAGCATTAAGCAGGTTGAATTAGAGTCCCTGTTGTCATGCCCGCAGGAAAAAGGCAAAGAAACACCATCTGCCGATGGCAAAATTTTTCAGGGTTACACTCGCCAGCTAAGTTCTCTCAATCCCCAGTGGCAGAGTACTCTCCATCAGGTTGTCCTGGTTCATCGTCTACGTGAAGTGGTTGCCCTCATTGGCTTCACCCGCTTTGAAGCGGCGATGCCTAACATTGAAGGCGAAATTGATGACCTGGAAATTGGGGTTCGCCGCGCCACCTTAGATTTCGACTCGAAGTGGGTGCCTGCAATTGAGAACCTGGGCGAAGGCGTATTTATTAGCTTTAAGCCGGATCTAATTAAAGCTTGGCTCAGCAAACCTGCGGTGATCGATCGGGAAAAAGCCTTAGAACGAGGGTTTCAGAAATGGGCTGAAAGCCGAGGCATTCCCAACGATAAGCTGAAGTTCCCAGGAGCCGCTTATATCATGCTCCATTCCCTCTCCCATTTACTCATCACAGCGGTATCACTTGAGTGTGGCTATGCATCCAGCGCCATTCGGGAGCGAATTTATGCTTTCTCAGAGATTGGCTATGGCATTCTCCTGCACACGGGCACCTCTGGTTCCGAAGGCACTCTAGGTGGTCTCGTGGAAGTGGGTAGACGGATAGAAGCGCATCTCAACAACGCGTTAGAGTACAGTCGTCTCTGCTCTAACGACCCCGTTTGCGCCCAGCATCAGCCTGACAACGTACAAGAAGATCGCTTTTTGCAAGGGGCAGCCTGCCACGGGTGTCTACTCATTGCTGAAACTTCTTGCGAGAGACGTAATGAGATGCTAGACCGCGCCTTAGTCACCAGCACTGTAGAGGGTCTAGGGGCAGAGTTCTTCTCGGATGACCTGTTTTGATGGCACCCTTTCTTCTCTTGAGTCGCCCGGCTCTCAATGGTATTGCTGAAGCCTTAGAGACGGGGCGGTTGAGGTTGCCTGCTACGTCTGTCTCTATCTCTAGCTACGTCATTGGCAGTCATTTATCAAAAGTGGTCGCAGAACTTAACCAACTGCATCAGCAAGGCATGACCGTTAGCCACATTGCCTATATGCTAAGGTTGCTGTCCTCAGAACGAGCAGCGTCTCAAGTGAAACAAGACCAAATTGATCTGGTGTGGACGGGGCCAGAAGTATTAGGAGCGGAAAGCCGAGACACGGGTATTGTCGTGCGCGAGTTATTTAGCAGTGCTGCATCAAGTGTGTTGATTTCTAGCTTCGCGATCGATCAGGGTGCAAAGGGGTACGAACTATTTCGTCCACTGGCAAACCGCATGGATGCCAATCCAGACCTAAATGTCCGCATGTTTCTCAATGTCAAACGTCAGTACAACAACACCACACCTACTTCTGCTTTATTGAGACAGTTTGCAGAAACTTTTCGGCAGCATGTTTGGCCAGGACAACGGTTACCAGAAGTTTTTCATGATCCAAGAGCACTTGAACTCTCTACCCATAGCAATGCTTGTTTGCACGCCAAATGTGTTGTTGTCGATGAGGAGCGAGTGTTCATCACCTCAGCCAATTTCACGGAGGCAGCTCATCAACGCAATATTGAGGCAGGCGTCCTTCTTTCTAATCGAGTTACGGCACGAGCCATTCGTTCTCAGTTTGAGATGCTGGTCACTCAAAAGATTCTTCAAAGAGTACCAGGGCTTTAATCCTATGCACTGGTTGCAACCTGACCTGCTATTGGCCTTTGATCGCTATGGAACAGGACTTGGAAAGTTACAAATAGAGGAAAATAGAGAGGTCCTCCTACCGCAAACCGGAGAGTTTGATGGTTCCCTTTGTTGGAGTGCCCCAGACGATTCTCCAAAGGAGACGCTACGCAAACGCCCACGGTCTGAGTGCCTACCAAGAAGTGTTTTGTCGAGATGAGGGCTTTGAACACGTCAGCCGGTACATTAGTGGACTGCTGCTGAGTGAGAACAAGACCTTGCAAGCGATTCATGCCCAACAAGTTTATTTTGAAGGGGAAGCAAGCCGCCGCCGAGCGATGCACGCAGCGGTGTTTGAAGCCGGCTGGGAGAGTGACGAGTTGATGGCGCAGCAAATGCCTTCGGCAACGCTACGCGAACGAGCCATCGTGGGCAAGCAACACCAGGGCGGTGGGCGAGAAATCATCAGTTTGGACTGGACGATATCACATCATGAAGACGGCTTTGAGATCTACGGCGTGAAACGCTCCTATGACGATGTCAATCACGGCATGAGCCGCTTTCAAACCGTAGTCACAACCGTGATTGCCAATACTGTGCGGATTGATGGAATTGCGGTTGAGGTACAGATGCCAGACTTTAGTGAAGCAGAGCGAGGCTACCTGAAGATGACGGCTCAACCCAGCTACGAGGAGATGGCGCAGGTCATGCAACGCCTGGTGGCGTTGTTACATCATCAGAAGCATCAACTCGCCTATCGCAAACGCACCGAGATAGTGGTAGATGTAGTGCGGCAAATTGAGGCAGAACGGCAGTTCCCAGAAGCCGATTATGCCTTTGATAACGGTGTTATTAAGCGACGATTAGGTAGACCACAAAGACAATTACATAGACCGCTCCAGAGAACAGGCTGTAGTCGTGAATCGGAGTGAACAAGCGCATGAATGAGCTGGCAGGACTGA
>JAJPKC010000343.1 GCA_021323955.1 Oscillatoriales cyanobacterium Centralia_MAG_596
CCCACTTGGAAGCGGCTGTAAAACGCCTTGTCTCATGCTTCCATCGCGGCCAGTTTAGAATTAAACGCCCTAATCGCGCGCGTCTCCAATTCGGCGACCCGAAGCGCGTAATGGCGGGCCTGGGCTTTCTGTTTATCGGTGATGCAGTACTTGCTCAGGATGCGCCGCCCCAGCTTGAGGTGAAAATGTTCGTCTGGCATAATGCGCCGCATTGTTTTTTGCAGGTCTTCTGGCAAAAAGGGCACAATGCTGTCGAAGGAGCGGCAGGCACCAGACTCTCCAGCGAGATTATGTGCGGCAAGACGGGCGATCGTATCTGGCAACGACCCATAAAACGTCTCGACCCAGTCCACAATTTCGGGTAACGGCTGCCAGTCCGAAAGCCGTGCGCCCAACTGCTCCAGGTGCTGGTTTAACCAGTTGAAATGATTGGCTTCGTCTTCAATCTGCTGACACAGCAGCACGAGGGCATCAGTTTCGGGCGTCGATTGCAGCCATTTACTGATGAATAAAATCGCCTGATACTCGTAATAGGTCTGAAAACTGAGCCACTCAATGACCCGTGCTTTCGACCACGGCTTGCGAACCGCTGCTGCTGCCGCAAATGCTTCTTCGGGTGCAGCCACAAAAGCACGATCGCGATGACTGTCCAGTTCCGCCTCGATCGATCGCACAAAATCAGCCCAGGTATCGATCGAATCCGTTGATGATGCTAGAGTTTCAACCATTGGTTTTACTGTTTTACTAAAGTCTTGAGTTTTAAGATTTGAGCTGTCAGAGCGGGGAGAGATAGACAGGGGCGTAAGTAAAAAAAGGCGTGAGTAGATAAGGGGAGAGGTTTGAGTGGCTTCTGACTTCTGGCTTCTGGCTCCTTTGCGCGTTTAGCCCTGAGTACACGTCACCCTAAAAGGGGGTTGGAATAGGCCATCCATGCCTCAGGCTTGTGCGTGGATGCTTTCCCCACCAATGACTTTTCTGATATGCCCGTAGGGCCTTATGACCAGTGACTTATGACCAGTGACTTATGACGCTTGATCTTCGCCCCCTATAAATGACGAGTTATACCTAGCCTCCTACCCCACCAACTCCTCTATAGCTTCTGTTTGTGGTTCGTAGTCAAACGGCATCTGGCGGATCGGTGCGAACTTGCCCGCACGACAAACGCCGCGAACCTTAAGGATCGCAGAAACGGGCAGGATGCCGCCGTTGCCATCGACTAATTCAGCATTTTCGGGCACCAGTTCTGCCAGGGTGAAGTCGGCATCCATCCCCGGTCGCAGGCTACCAATCGCGTCGGTCTTTCGCAGAGCACGAGCGGGATTAATCGTGACGCGTTCCACCACTTGCGCCAGGGTCAGTCCCAGCGCCATAAACTTGGTCATGGTGAGGGCAAGACTACCGATGACTTCCGTGTTGAAGCAGTTCAAATCGGTAGAAAGCGTATGCGGTAGAATGCCTTGATCCAGACCCGATCGCGCCGTTTTGAAGGCAAAATCGCTGGAGCTATGTCCCACATCCAGCATGACACCGCGCGCGATCGCCCGTTTCGCGGCTGGTAGCAGTTGTCCTGCAGCATCATAGAGCCCGTGTCGGGGCTGGAAGGCATGGGTAATGATGTCACCGGGACGCAGCATGTCGAGCAAGACATCGATGGGAAGCACCTCATCTGCCGGAAACCGCCCCACATGCACCATGATCGGGAGGTTGTATTGGTCGGCTAGGGGCAGCGCTGTGTCCATCACGGGCGATCGCGTTTCGCCACTCTTGAGCGTGGGGCGCACCTTAAAGCCAACGATGATGTCGCGATTGGCTTCAACAACGGCTGCGGCCCGTTCTCTATCCTGGTTTTTGGGACTGGTCGCAAACCCCAGCCGATGGGCAATGAAATCGGAGGTGGCGATATAAAGCAGCGATGGGTCGAGAAATGCGTACACGCGCGTCTGCGCCCGATCCACCACCGTTTCACGAAGCGCACTGAAGGTTAACAGCCCCGATGTGCCAGCGTCAGCAACCGTTGTGACGCCGGACTGGACACCAACCAGATCGGCTGGCAGGCAAAAATCGCCAACCGTATCGAACACATGGGAGTGGATATCGATCCATCCGGGCGTGAGGATTTGCCCAGAGAGGTCGATCGTCTCAACGTCGGTCACTGCCACATGGGTGCCGATCGCCGCGACCTTCCCATTCTCAACCAAAAGATCGCCCAGTCCATCAATCCCTTGAGCCGGGTCAATAATGTGAGCGTTTCTAAAAAGCGTTGCCATAGCAATCTGCGTTTTTTAAGCCAATGTATCT
The DNA here is from genome assembly GCA_021323955.1 of Oscillatoriales cyanobacterium Centralia_MAG_596. Taxonomy (GTDB): domain Bacteria; phylum Cyanobacteriota; class Cyanobacteriia; order Leptolyngbyales; family Leptolyngbyaceae; genus Stenomitos. The sequence continues at coordinate 2,299 of JAJPKC010000343.1, forward strand.
TAACCGCGATCGCGCCGATGTCGCTGTGTAGGCTGTTACGGTAGATGAGGTTAGACTAAGAACCGTGAATGAGATTGATGGGTTCAACCCGACAATCTGTAGGGGCAAGGCTTATCCCTGCTAGCGCACAATTTGATCTGATTCAATCCTGATCCCTGAGGAGATTTCGAGCGAACAAAATACCTGTAGGGAAGGTTTGGCATGAAAGCACGCGGCTGTA
>JAJPKC010000007.1 GCA_021323955.1 Oscillatoriales cyanobacterium Centralia_MAG_596
CATACAAGGGTTCCGCCTCACTCAGCCGTCCTTGGGCTCGATAGAGGTATGCCAGGTTGTTGAGACTGCTGGCCACAGCGGGGTGGTCGCCAGCAAACAACCGTCGCGTCATCGCTAAGGCGTCCGCATACAAGGGTTCCGCCTCACTTAGCCGTCCTTGGGCTCGATAGAGAGCTGCCAGGTTGTTGAGACTTAAGGCCACATCGGGGTGGTCGCCAGCAAACAACCGTCGCGTCATCGCTAAGGCGTCCGCACACAAGGGTTCCGCCTCACTCAGCCGTCCTTGGGACTGATAGAGGTATGCCAGGTTGTTGAGACTGCTGGCCACATCGGGGTGGTCGCCAGCAAACAACTGTCGCGTGAGCGCCAAACAATTTGCGTATTGAGCCTCTGCATCCTGAAACAGGGCTTGTCCTTGATAAAAACGGGCGAGCCCGATGTAGATCCAAAAGAAATCATTGTCAGCTTGAGGCTGAAGAGAACTCTCGGCGACTTCTTGAATGTGGAACTGCACCCATCCAAACCATTCAATATCCTTTGTCGTTGGGTTCTGTGGCATTTGAGCGGCGATCGCGATCATTTCCGCCACAAATGCCGCTCGCAAGGCATCATCGCCTGTCGTCTCAACGGCGTGCTTTTCCTCCTCCCGCAAAAACTGCCGCACAAGGGGATGAAGCCGACACCAGCCCAACTGATCCGCCTCAATCTGCACCAGTGACGCATTCTCTAATCGTGCCTTCAGGGTCCCCAACTGATACGCCTCGCCCTCAATTCGCTGCAGCATTCCTTCGACCCACACCCACGCAACCCAATCAAGCGCAAAATAACTCAGCAATTGTGCTACCCGTCGCGCCTCTGCCGACAGCGTCTCCCATGTCAAATTAAAGGCCGCCTTGACACCCCGCTCTGCTGTCATCTCGTAATGGGGTAAGCGCTCGAGCGATACCTCGCGCATCCCATTGGCCTGTAGCGCTGCCCACACCCCAGAGAGCGTCTGATAGCGGTCATGGGACAGATAGCAGCCAACTAACTCCAGTCCCAACGGCAAATAGCCCAAGCCAGCACAGAGCTGATCGGCCACTTCAACCGCCTGGGCCACGCGCCCAAACTGCTCCAATTGTGCCAACAGTGATCGGGCCGCCTCGGGTTGCAGTACCGCTAACGCCAACGTCGGAAAGTTGGGTAAGAGATCCTGTGACCGCGTCGTCACCAACACGCGAAAACGATTCGCTTGCGGCAACCGCGAGCGACATTCGGCCCAGTCGGTCACGTCATCAAGCACGATCAGCGTCATGCCATCGGGCTGCCAATGCTGCCAACACCATTGGGCCAATGTCTCCGCATCGGCAAGCTGCTCTTTCGCGGCCTGTAATCCTGGTAAATGCAGATCAACTTCTGCTTTCAAAACAATCTGAGTTGCTAAATCACCGGTGCGCCCATTGAACCAATAGATACCCCCTGGGTAACTTGCCTGGTTTCGCCGCGCATACTGCACCGCCAACTGCGTTTTACCCAGGCCGCCCATACCCGCCACCACCACAATCCGCGCTCCGTCAGACGCTTGCAACAGCGCGTGTAGTCGCGCCAGTTCGTCCTCCCGTCCGACAAATGTGGCAGACGACGGATAGGGGATGTTATATAACGGCGTTACTTGGTCGGAGCCGGCAGCCGACGGCTGTAGTCAAAAGTTAATGTCTTGCTTCTGGATTGTCACCGGAGCGTTATAGACATTCGCGGCTTTTTGCACGAATGAATTGATGATTTGCTGGCCCTGCGGGTGAGCCTGCAACGCTTGCACCACGGCCGCGATCGCGGCTCGAATTTCGGCATCATTGGCCGCTAAAGTTTCTACTTCCGCCGTTGCGGCTGGATACTCTGGTGCCGTTTCTCCGGCTTGCAGGGCTTTGGCTACCCCTGGTCGCTTATTCCACAGCAAAGTGGCGAGTTTTCCACCAGCCTCCAGGGTGCCTTTTCCCAATGTCTTGCCGACTTCCTTAAATGTTTCACTAAACACGAGGGTCGCAATCGCTGCAGCGGTGAAGGAGATCGGTTCCATTGCCAGCACTCCGAATAGAAACTTTATTAGTTCTACTCCAAGAATGAACGCCGTTCCATAAAACAACCGCTTTTAGACCACAACCCGACCCGCTTTGAGCCGGGGTTGAGCCGACATCGGGATTGATTTCAACTCAATCCCTTGTCTACTGCAGCAACTGTCTACCGCATCTTCTAGCGATACTTGCTTGCCCCTACCGCCCCTGCCCACGCCCCTGTGACTTTGCGCCATTCGATCGCACCTCCCGTTGATGCTGCGCCACCTGTTGCATAAACAGCTCCAAGTCGGCTGCGGTGGTAGCCGCTCCGAGCACGAATTTGCCGTCCTGCTTTAGTGCCAGCGTGCGACCGTCGCGCCGATCGACGACCTGCACCACACCATTACGAGCACTGAGACCGTAGTTACCGATCGCGATGTGGTCAGTCTGATGCTCATACAACAGCATCCCCGTCATCATGACAAACTGCCTGGCCTGGTCCGTCGCCATCATCTCCTTCAGCGCTTGCTCAACCTGCATGCGGTGGGCCTGCTCCGTCACCAGGGCCTGCTGAAGCGTCGCCATCTCGCGCTCTAATTGGTGGTTCGCCGCTGCGGCGACCTTCTGCTCATCCTTGATGCGGCGATTCTCGCTGGTCAAGCGCCGAATAGAAGCATGGAGCTGGTCATAGTGTCCTTTGGTCAGGCTCTCCTGCACGGCCTTGAGTTTCGCGGCGATCGCATCGTGCTCCTGGGCCTTGGCGAATAGCGCCTTGATGTCATCCGGGCTGAGACTGGCGGGGTCAAACTCGCGATAGTTCTCCACGGCCTGGTAATACTCATCGATATCTCGATGCTCTGCTTTGCTCCCTTTAGCCCCCCGTTGCAGACCCAGATCCGCAACCGCTTCGTGATACTCCGTTTGCAGTTGGGAAAGCGTATAACGGCTACCACCGAAGTCACGTTTATAGGACAACATCATGGTGCCTGGTTTGCTCGGATGCGCATGAATGGGCACCACAAATGCCGCAATGTGGGGCGTCTTTTCGTCAAGATGCAATGTCGCTTTCACCAGGTTGTCGCCATGCTTTTCGTGCAGAAATGTCATGGTGCGATCAACCCAGGCATCTAACTTTGATTGCTGATAATAACCATGCCGATTGGGGTCATCAGGACGGAAGTATTCGGGTGATGCACCGAGAAAGTATTCGGCACACAGGACGGCATCTTTACGATATTTGATGTCACCAATCTTGGCATCCACTAACTCAAGCAGGCTCTTGCCTTCGGCCCCTGACACGAGTTCGACATTCTCAACAGTTTCATCCGCATTCGGGGTCTCCTGTTCGCGATCGGTGTGTTTGGCAGAGCCCGCAATGGACCCTCGACTTTTATGTTTAGCGACGCGACAAATGGCGAAACCAGGCATAGCGAATTCAGCCCGAAATGGGTGCGTGTGGAAATCAGAGTGTGGCCGGCAACGAGGTGGGTGGGGGTCGAGGGGCCACGCCCCAGCGAGCGAGCTTCCTCTGGAAGCGGAGTGAGTCCTCCTCGACTAAACCGAGGCACCCTACTACCATGCGCGAACTGCCGACCCAAAACCTCCCAGACGCTACGGAACTTATCAGCAGGCTCCACTGACACCTGACCGCAATTTCACAGACTCAGCACGATCAGCTAACAGAAACAACAATTTAAAAACCCCGCCATTGCTGACGAGGTTAAGAGCTGCTACGAAAGGACAGACTTACTTATCTGCTTCATTCTCGTCGGCTTTACTCTTGATGCGGAAGGGGTCATTTGTCTTGCGTCCTAGCAGCCCGAAGATTGATCCAACGCCCATTTGCCAGGTGGTCATTAGACTGACGAAAATATGCCGCTGCTGCGTGGAGAGTGTCTGCTGGGAGGACAGATAAACAGAGGCCCCACCTGACAGTAAGGTCAGAAGAAAGACGGTCAGGAATACTTCTTGAAAGGCGTTTGTATTGGTGTTCGGTCCGTTCATTTTTGCTCTTTTGCTGAAAGCCTTGGGTTGACTCTTTTAGAATCGCAAAAAGCGTCAAAGGCATGGTCAGAGCGTCTGTTCAGCTTTTTGTCAAAGTGTCAGTCTGACAAATTTGACAGAATTGAAAGGAAAACTTTTGGCGTGGCTATGGGACGACGATCACTACAAGCGTCTACACAAGGAATTGCGTTGCTTAGAAAGGCACTGAAGCGCAAGCGTGGCGGGCAAACATATGTAGCCGGTGCTGTGGGCTGCACTCGTCAGACGATCTGGAGTCTGCTACAAGGCAATCCCATTGATTGTGACGTGTTCATGGCCGTTTGCAAGGAACTGGAATTGAACTGGGAGTCGATTGCTGTACCAGAAATCACCGAACCAGAGAGTAATGCTGCCATTGATGTGCTGGTAGAAACAGTCCGCAAGCAGGTTCATGACGACATTCAATACCGTTGTGGGTCAATGCAGGTGTTGGACATGACGCAAGCGATCGGTTTGGATGCAATCTACACGACAGTCAATATTCTTGAGAACGTAACTGGACGTCAACGACGAGACATTGCAGAACTGTTGCAAGAGTGCAACTTTGAAGAATTAACCCGTTTGGGACCAGTCAAAGAGAAACGAGTTCCCGGACTATCGGCCGTGGAACAACACCCAAGGCTCATGATTCGGGGGAAGCCAGGCGCAGGGAAGACGACGTTTCTCAAGTGGATTGCGATTCAATGCAATAACGGTCAGCCAAGAGCCGACCAAGTACCCGTCTTCGTCACACTCAAAGCGTTTGCAGAGGCGAAAGGGCAGCCGGATCTGCTGACGTACCTCTGTGGGCAGTGGGCCGACTGTGGGGTGAAAGACGCTCAGACAGCCGTAACACTTTTGAACGAAGGACGAGTCTTGCTTCTCTTAGACGGTCTCGACGAGGTCAGGGATGTCGATCAGAACCGCGTGTTGCACGAGATTCGTGCCTTCTCGACTCGCTTCCGCACCTGCCAGTTCGTCATGACCTGCCGTATTGCTGCACGGGAATATACCTTTGAGCAGTTCACCGAAGTCGAAGTCGCTGACTTTGATAACACACAAATTAAGAACTTTGTGGGTAAGTGGTTTGCAGCCAAACAAGACCCAGTGAAGCCCAAGCGGTTCCTGGAGAAGCTACGTAGCAATACTCGGATTAGAGAACTGGCGACCAATCCACTACTACTAACACTACTATGCTGGGTGTTTCAAGAATCAGCTGACTTCCCGACAAACCGTTCCGAGCTGTACCGCGAAGGACTGGACGTACTGCTCAAAAAGTGGGATGCCAAACGCAATATTGAACGGGATGCGTTGCACCAACGCAGTGAGATTTACCAGAGCCTCTCGTTACAGCGCAAAGAAGCCTTGCTGAGTCACATTGCCTTTACGACCTTTGAGCACGGCGATATTTTCTTCAAACAACAAGCTGTAGAGCAATATATTGCCCAATTTATTCTTCACCTACGTGGCATTAGTAATGATCCAGAGTCTTTGGAACTTGATAGTGAAGCCATTTTGAAATCGATTGAAGCGCAGCACGGTCTGCTGGTCGAGCGGGCAAGAGGTATTTACTCGTTCTCGCACCTGACATTTCAGGAGTACTTTACTGCCAAAAAGATTGCCTCTAGCACTGCAGCCCAAGCAATGGAAGCGTTGAAAGACTTAGCGCCCCACGTTACTGAAAAGCGCTGGCAGGAGGTCTTTTTACTTACTGTAGGGATATTACAGCCCGCTGATGACTTGGTGCTGTTGATGAAAGCTCAAATTGATGGGTATGTGGCTAAGGAGGAGAAGCTCCAACAGTTTCTCCACTGGGCAAACGAAAAAGCCAACTCTATTAAAACGCTTTATAAACCCGCTGCCCTTAGGGCCTACTACAGCTGCCTTAGCCTTGTCACTATCAATGCCTATACCAGTGATACTGATAGTGCCCTTAGCCTTGACAATGACTTTGTCAGTGCCTTTGCCTCTGCCCAGTGCATTTACATTGGCAGTTTCTTGGCCAGTTACGGTGTCGCGGACGGTACCCGTGACCTTAACAGTAAACCTTCCCGTAACAATGACCGTGACCACGACCTTGTGAGTGATCGAGACCTTAACCCTGGCAGTAAACGCAAACTTGCCCGTAACAAGGACCGTGTCCGTGACCTTGTGAGTGCTTGCACCAGTGCCCATAGCCTTGTGAGCACCCTTGACTCTAACCTTAACCTTAGCCGTCAACGTTTCTTTGACTTTTCCAATGTTCTTGACAATGCCCGTTACTTGGATCGTTACCTTGATCGTATTTCTGAAAAAACGACAACTCTTGATGAGTTAGAACAAGCACTAGAGAGTCTGAGAAAGCCACTTCCTTCCCCTCAGGGTGACCATCCTGCTTTCCTACTGTGGTGGAAAGAGCGTGGTCCCAAGTGGGCTGAGCAGTTTCGGGCCTTCATGATCCAGCACCGCAAGATAGGACACGACTGGCAGTTTAGCGACACACAAGCAGAACTCTTAGAGCAATACTATGCAGCCAACAAACTGCTAGTTGACTGTTTGAACAGCGACTGCTACGTGACAAACCCGGTGCGGGAAGAAATTGAAGCCACCTTACTGCTGCCGCAGAGCCTACTGCCCGAGATTCAGAAAGAGCGTCAAAAGCAATGACTGCAAGAGTCAGACTCTTGCAGACCCGGTTCACTCATTAAGCGCTGTCAAGAGGCAATGCAATGCTTGGGAACAGAACGAGAGAAGCAGAAGTGAAGGTTGCTACAGAATCGACCCTGTGGCAAGCAAGTTACGGGGCAGCACAAACTACTCGAAAACCGACAGTGGTGTAGAGGTTAGCAGGTGTGTAGTAGTAGCGAGAGGCAGAACAGCAAAATGACGGAGGGTGATCCCAAGAACCACCGCGAACCAGCCGACGAATTGGCTCCCCGCCTTCTACCCAAGCACCACCATCACTGGGCGCTCCGTCATAGTTGTCGTGCCAATGATCCAGGCACCACTCCCAAACGTTGCCATGCATATCGTAGAGACCAAACGCATTTGGGGGAAAACTGCCTACCGCCGTTGTCTGACCTCGGCGTATGCCTTTGGGAGCTGCCGCATAGGCGAAGTTACCGTTGTAATTTGCCAGATCGGTTGTAATTGTTTCACCAAAGTGAAACGGCGTTGTCGTTCCAGCCCGACAGGCGTACTCCCACTCGGCTTCACTTGGCAGGCGATACTGTCGCCCAGTTTTACACGACAAGCGCTCGCAAAATTCCACGGTTTCAGCCCAGGAAATACGTTCAACTGGATACTTTGGTCTTTTGAGCCTCGACGGATCGTCCTTCAGGTCATACTTAAGCTTGGGTAGACTTGCTACGGCTCGCCATTGCTGTTGAGTCACAGGGTACTTACCTATAAAGAAGGGCTTCACGTTAACTAGGTGTTGCGGTTTCTCGTTATCCTCGCCTTCCCCTGCTGGCGAGCCCATAAGGAAGCTACCACCAGGAAGAGACACCACTTCGAATCTGACACCGTTGCCCAGGTCTTCAGTCAAGTACTGTGACTGTCCTCGCTTTTGACTAGTTTTTTGTCCCTCGGCATTGAACGTCAACACTGCAAAGTCAAAGGGCTGAAGACCTGGAGTTGTTGGTGCAGCCTGACTCAAATCGCTTGGCAGTGAGGGCGGGGAAGCCATTGGTTGGCTACTTTCACTGCTAGCCGATGTCTCTGAAGCAAGTGTTGACTGCACCACTGGTGGTTTAGCTGCCGCCTCTTCCAGTACTGGAGTCGTTGTTGTCGGTAGCTGACTCGGCTCAACTGGTAGTGCAACCTGACTCGACTTCGTTTCAACTCCCAGCTGTGGCTGTACCTCTGGTTGTGGTTCTGTTTCCGGCTGTACCTGTTGTGCTGGCTCTGGCCGTGCTTGTGGCTGCAACTGTCCTCTACGCCTCCCCCCAATTCGCCCCAGTGCTCTTCTCGCTCCAGAGCGATCGCTCGGTGTGGACTGCATAGCCTCAATCACCTGCCACCACTGGGACTCAGCCAGATCGTAGTCCTCGTCCAGTTCCGCGTCCCGGGCCTGTACCGCCAATAAGCTCAGGTCAAACGGCGTTGCGGCACTCAAGAGCAGCGGACAGTCGTACTTCCACCCCGGTTCTGGCACCACCAACGGCACCTGCACAGGCTTCCCGTATTGCCGATTGAGGTCTGGTAATCGTTGGGTCAAATACTGCTCCAATACCCGTGGGGTGGTGCTCTCCCGCAGTCCCTGCAGCAGGGTATAAGTGAACGCCCCCTGTTCCAGATCCGCCAGTTCGTAGGAACGTTGCCCCCGACTACAAGAAAACAGCGTCACGATACCCTGCGCTCTGGCCAGTTGCAGGGTTTGCTCGCCCATGCCTGTACTCACGTCACGACCACCGTCCTCAGCAGCGCTGCGAGTCCGATTGCGGCACATGTCCAGCACCAGCACGACGTTGTGAGCTTCACAGTCCCGTAAGCAGTCAGTCACAAAACTAATTGGAATCGCGGTCGCTTCCAGGTCGTCCGGGTTCCCGTCACAGGGCAGCAGGAAGTCCTGGTGGTCGTGCACCACTCCGTGTCCCGCAAAGAAGAACCAGAAATTGTCAGCGCCTCTCGCGGGTTGGAGCTTGTTTTTCAGCAGGTCGCGCAGTCCAGAGCGACTGGGACGACGGGCACCCCCGGCCTGTGGGTCACAGCACACCAACACGTTAGCGGCGGGGAACTGCGCTTGATTACACAAGAACCCCTGCATAGCCAGGGCGTCCTTCACGGCGTACTTTAAGTGGTCGTCCACTGGCAGGTGCTCGTACTGGTTAATCCCCACCACGATCGCCCAGTTGTTCCCGCTCATGGCGTTGGCCCTGGTCGAGTGAACTTCAGCTTAATGGCCCCCTTCCCGGCCACTTCGCCCCCGGCCACCAGTTTGACTTCCCCTTTGGCGCTGATCTCAATTGACAGCTCGACTTCTGAGAGCTGCACTCCCGGTGGCGTTCCCGGTTGAGACTGGATCTGCTGGTCAGCCTGCTGGAACACACGGCCCACGACGGACAGGAAGCTGGTCAGTTGCCGCTCCAGTACCCGTGGGTCAATTTTGACTTCCACCAGCGCCGTCGCCCGCTTCTGAATTGCCTCACCCCAACCGCGCTGGCCTTCAACGGGAGTGGTGTCAGTCGGTGAGACGAGCAGGATCAGACTGTCAGACGGTGAGTTCGAGTCAGACATAGGGTACCAACGGCGGGTGAGCGCTAATTTATTTCCACAGAATAGCCTGAGCGTCCGTATGTGAATTCAACGTGAGCAGTCAGGGACTGCTACGGTTGTGTCTGCTTGCTGCTGCTATGGCTATGGTTAACGTCTCAGGCTGGGTTTGCGACTGTCGTTAGTGTCTCACAGTTACCCGTGGTCGTCTGAGGCTGACTCTTTCCACTCTGACTCCGGCTCGTTGTCGTCACTGTCCGACACCTTCTAATCCGACTTCCAGTTCTCACCCACCCTACCTGTGATTCAAGGAAAGGGGAGGGACTCACGCAAAGACTCTCAGGATGTCTGTGCTACAACCGACCCCCTATTAGCGTGGGTTGAGGTACCGGCAACACCGAAAAGTTTTGCGAAGGTTCGCAATTATTTTGAGCGGTGGGTCTGCGGTTAACAGTTGACTGTTTGGGAACAAAGCAATCACCCTGATCGATAGGAATTGGAAGGACCAAGGGCCGAGGTAAGAGGAGAAGAGGGCAAGAAAGGAAAAGGCTACTAAGTTTACTCTGCGGGAAGCAAGCTACGTGGCATGACAGACTACACGAAAGCCGCTGTCATTGCTGTGCAAATCCAGCATATAGCGCAAGCGAATCGCAGAACGACAGTCCCTCGGGACATAATCCCAGGAGCCGCCACGCAACAGCCGATACTTGCTATCGCCGTCAGCAATCCAGGCGCTCCCATCAGTTGGTGCGCCCTGATAATTGCTGTGCCAATAATCCAGACACCACTCCCACACATTGCCGTGCATATCGTAAAGGCCAAAGGCATTGGCTGGGAAAGTGCCCACGTCCGTTGTTTGGTCTCGGGACTCTACTGTCAGCTTTTTACTATAAATGGAATAAATGGATCTGCCGTTGTAGTTTGCCAGACTAGTCATTAGTACCTCACCAAAGTGAAACGACGTGGTCGTACCAGCACGACAGGCATACTCCCACTCGGCTTCACTGGGTAAACGGTACGCTCGTCCTGTCCTTTGCGAGAGCCGATCGCAAAACTCGACGGCTTTGTCCCAGGACACCTGCTCAACGGGGCGTTTAGATCCTTTGAAGTATGAAGGATCGGGTGCAAGGTCAAGTTTTCGCTTTGGTAGTGCGGCCACGGCTCGCCACTGCGCTTGAGTGACCGGGTACTTGCCCATAAAGAACGGCGGCAAGGTTACCCAGTGTTGTGGCTGCTCGTAGTCCCAGCCTTCCTTTGTTGGCGACCCCATAAGGAATCTGCCACTCGGAATCGCTACCAGTTCAAGTCCAATCCTGCCACCCAGGTCTTCAGTGAAGAACTGCCCCTTTCTGCGATCACTTTCTAGTACTCGTGCATTGACTGTAATCACGTCAAATTGAAAGGACTTTAGGACGGGCAAAGGTCGTCGTGGCTGTGGCTGTGGTTCTGGTTCTGCTTTTGCCGCTACCTTTTCCGTGGGTGGAAACGCTACAGGCTCCGGTTCCGTTCGCTCCCTGGTAGGCACAGCACCAGGAAACGTTGGTTCCTGGTCTGGTTTGGCCCGTGCTTTGAGCGCGTCCAATACCCGTTGCTTGGCAAGCGCAGGTTCAGTCACGCCCACCAGATCCACGTACACAACCGTCTTCAGCACGCCTTCTGGTTTACAGACGCCCACCCGCACGGGAATCAGTTTGCGCTTCAAGCTTAGCGGGTCACCTGCAAACGCTGCACTCCACTCGGACTGGGCGTACTCCGACTGTAAGTAGTTAGCTGACAGTACGGCGATCGTCTTCTCGCACTCGGCTGAGGCGCGTTGCATATCAAGGACAAAGTTCCCGCCTGGCCTGAAGTCCCACGCCTGGATCACGGCGGTGTAGCCTGCTTCTTCCAGTGTCCAGGCAATCCACTCGGCCCACTGCTTGTCCTGACTGTTGTAGCTAATAAAGAAGTGCTTCACACGCAGCTCAAGGGAGACGGGTTGCTCTCTTTATACTCCCAGTTCAGCTTAAGCGCTGCCAATCGGTGGTCGCAAGACCAGGGCGTAATCGCTGTAGCGGTACTGTCGTCGTCACCGACCGGCTGGTGTCTGCCGTCTCACGAGACGCTGGGAACTGTCTGCCAGACAGCAGACACTCCCGTTCAGCGTTGCCGTCGTGACGCCCAAACCGATCAGTCGCTGTCGTTGCGCTCAAAATTGAGTCAAAGTTCTGAATACTTTGCTTTGGGCTGTTCGGTGCGACGTTTTCCTGGTTCCTGCCGCTCCAACTCCCGTTTCTGTCTAATCTGACTCCCGTTTCTGTCTAATCTGACTCCCGTTCTGTCCCACCCCCCTCTGTCCGTTCGACTCTTGACTCTCGATTCCGTCTAATCCGACTCCCGTTTTGTCCCACCCCCCTTGGTGGTCAAAGCAAAAGGGGAACGCCACCCCACCCAGGACCCTCGGTACTCTGGGTCACGACTGCCTACAGCCTGCGTGAGTTTTGTTTCAAAACTAGTCAAAGCCTCAAAGCCTGACAGAGAGCCAAAAGTGAGTTTTGTTTCAAAACTAATTAGCCCCTCGACGGCATTCTGAAACAAAACTCTGCTTGTCTGTTGGGTAAGTTAGAGAATTGGCAACACTGAATTTTTTTGCTAACGTTGGCAATTTTTTTGAGGACGAGTTTACGGTGTGGCGCTTAATCGTTTGGGAAACCCGCGATCGCTTTGCCGTCTGGTTTTGCTCTTTTCACTCCAAATCCCGGTGCTACCAATCGGACTTCCGTTTTATTCCGCCCCTTCTGTGGGTAAAGAAAAAAAAGGCACTCCACGCAGGGACGCTCCGTAAGTCTGTGTCACGACTGTCCAGATCCACCGTTATTTTGAAACAAAACTCAAGTGTGCCATCCTGTAGAGGTTTGAGCCTTCAAGGGAATTTTGAAACAAAACTGGTTAGATCTCGCTACGGCATTTTGAAACAAAACCCTGCTCGTCTGTTGAGTGAGCGTCTAACCTGTGCTTGCAACTGATGGCAGAAAAGCGGCTCTGGCTGCCCGAAACCACATTTGTATGCCTGAATAGAATAAAGGACGCTCCCGATCGCCTTCACTCTCTTAAAAAGCTCAGCCCAAAATGTCACAATCGCACTGGAACTGGAAAAAGATTATGCGGCTGTGGTTTAGCAATCTCACCCTGGAACAGCGGGTCTTTCTAATCAGACGGCGCTAGAGACAACGATGACGCCAGTTTTAATGACAGTACAGCGCAGGCGCATTAAAAAACCTCGCCAGTGAGTACGAGGTTGAAAGATTGGTCGGAGTTAGATCATAGGTTGTTAACTCTCAGTTTATTGCCAGGGCAAGCGGAACGGAAAGGGTGGTTCTACTGGTGTCTCCGCTGGTAGTGGCGTCGGGCTTATAGTTTGCGTCAGTGCTGCGTTCAGCGTCGCACTCAACCCCGCTCCCAGTCTCAGCTTTAGCAGGTCGTTTGTCGCCAGTTCGTCGATCGTCTGATAAGTCAGTTGATACTCCAAAATCGAGACGACTTCTTCTAACCACTCGTCCGGTAGCTGACCGCGTAACTCACGCCGAATTTTGACGATGACAGGATTGGTTTGGTTAAACATAGTGTTAGCGAGCGCCTCAACAAAAGTGACGGGTGCGTGACGGGTGAAGCGTTGTCCAAGTGACGGGTGAAGTGACGCCTTTCACTTGTGTGGTGTGAAGACGCCCACTGCGCCTACGTTTCCAGCCACCGCACCCACTCCGCGCGGGAAGTGACGGGTGAGAAGGTTTCAATCAGGTTGAGTTTGAGCAGTTCCAACAAAAGTTCCTCGACCTGCTCCGCGTTCAAGCCTTTGCTTTGGCCCCAGTTTTGCTTGACGGTTCTAACCGCAATTTCTTGCTTCTTCCGCAGGTACACGCCTAAATCTTTCAAGTCACTGGCGGGTAAAGAATCAAGGCGACTACAACTCGTCTGTGGTACGTCTGACGGTGGTTCCGCCTGCCAACAATCCTGCAAGAAACCCACCACTTGAGCGCGAAAATCAGGTGCCTGACTGGACGGCCCGGGTGGGGTAGGTGAGACTGATTGTGCTGACGTTTGCGATCGCGTCCACGGCGTAAAGTCCGTGAGCTTACGTTCAATCTTCGGCAGCTCAACGGGCAGCCACTCGGAGTGCCCCGGCAGTTTGAGCTTGCCCTGACCACTGGAAACAGGCTTCCGCGTCGTGGGGTGGATCGTGGGGATTAACTCCAGTTCCAGCAACGCGGCGTCCCGTAACCGAGCGATGCCTTTCGCATCCCCCAATGCTGAAAGGGTGCGATCGTGGGCGACAAACAGCGGTGGCATGAGCACCTTGCGACTATCACTCATCGCAGACTTGAAGAACCGACTCCCAATGTCCCCCGGCAGTCTATCCGCCCAGTTGGTCATTTCCTCGGCCACGACACTGGTGACGCGGCCCTGCTGCCGTAAGGTCTGTTGCCAGTCCTCTTCGGTTAAGCCCGAGCGGTTGAACGCCTGGTAGCGGCGCTCAATTTCGTCCAGGTACCACTGCAAGAACGCCGCGATCGCGCCGTAGTCCATGCCCGCACCAATCTGTCGAATGCCCTGCCACTCGTGATTAGCGGCATGTGGATCCAGCACCACGACCTGGTGACCGGCTCTGACCTTCTGCATGACCAGGTAGCGAGCCGTCCAGCTCTTCCCCGCGCCCATGCCACCGAACAGCAGCCCTGGGTATTCGAGGAAGTTTTGCAGGTAGGCCGTTGTGTCACCCGTCGCCGCCACCGTTGAATCAGACGCCGGAGTGACAGGCTCTCCGGCTGCGCCTGGCGTGTTCTGGCTGGCTGGTGGTTGGAATTGAGTGGGTGGTGGTGATTCTAGAACGTCCTCATACTCGGCGTCTTGAACCTCCAGGTACGGTGCGAGCTGTGGGTAGAACTTCTCCGCCGTCTGCAGCTGCGCCAACTGGCTATAACCCTGGAGATCCGACTGCTGCTGGATTGCGTGGAGTTGACTGCGTTGCAAGAGCTGCTGGCGTTCCCAGTCCTGATACTGCTTACGGTAGTCGCGTCGGGTCTGCGTCAAGAGCCACGCCGACACACAGAAACCGGTGCCCAGTAGAGACAGCGGGATTTTCCGGTAGGCCGCCTGGTACGTGAGTTGGGTGCCGAGAAAGCGAAACGTCTCTGATTGGTGCAGGTAGCCGCTGATTGACAGCGCTGTGCTCGTCAACCCGGCGGCTAGCAGTCCCACAATCTGGGGCAAGTAAGGATCTCTCACTTGAGTACCTCCCGTACCTGCTGTTGGACTTGTTGCTGTACCTGTTCGCCGGTATGGGCCAGTTGATCGAACCAGCCCGTGAAGATAGCCACCACCAGCGCGATCGCAATCGCCAACAGTCGGGCACTCCGGGACAGGTAAGCCGGCAAAGCCAATGCCAGCAGGGCGGCAATTGCCCCGATCCAATAGAACGGCAGCAGGGCGGGCACCCAGCGGGCAATCAGGGTCACGGTAATGCCCAGTGCGAACAAGCCGGTGAAACGGCTCACGCCTTCGAGCGCATAGTCAATGCGGTCTGTTCCTGTCTCTGACTCTGGTTCGTAGTGGTTGGACGACGGTGGCAGGAGTAACGGTGAGTCGTAGTCGTACATGATTCACCTCAACCGACAAAGAAGTCTTTCACGCCGTGCCAGAAGCCTTTCCCAGGCTTACCCTGTGTGCCGTAAGTGATCAGCTCTTTGCGGCTCTCGGCCTGCTGTCGCAATGTTTCCTGCACCTGTAACTGCCGTCTCGCTTGGGGGACGCGTTCCCCGATCGCCTTCGCTTTGTTGTGGTGACGAAGGTGAATGAGTTTGATGGCGCTTTGGAAGTCCAGCCGGTTGAGGTCGTACTCACTGCGGTGCTCTGCTTCGAGCTTCGCCATCCCGTGTCCGGCTTTCTGATTGAGCAGCTGGAGGTGTTTGTCGTAGCCCTTGCTCAGTAACCACGCGTCCAGTAGGCTCTTGTCGATCTGCTTAGAACCCTTGGAGACTTGCTTCAGCACGCGCTGGACAAAAGCTTCGTACTCGACTTGACCCTCAATCAGTGTGATGAAGTGCTTCTCCAGGATCGGTAGCACTTCTTGTAACCGCGTCATAACAGTGGCCCGGTCAGCAAATAGCGCTAACTCGTTGTCACTCATAGAAGGTAGGCGTGCTAGGTCAATCCCGAAGTAGCGGGTGGCACGTTCGGTCAGGGCACCAGCATGCGGCAGTAGGTGCGATTGAATCCCTTGAGAACGGGTATTGTAGCCTTTGGCTTGTGGGGCTGACATTATTGACACTCCTTGTTTTCGGTAGACCAGAACAGAAAGCTAGTGCGGTGGGTGTTGCAGACGGGCGTAGACGGCACCAGGACGACGCGTTGACCAGTTGTGCCCGCAACAAAGCCAATGAAATAGCTACCCAATACCAACCCAAGCACAACCACAAGGCCCAGTAGGAAGGCATTCAGTGGATCGCGGTATGTTGTGGCACGTGTGGTGGTGGTTTGGGGTTGCTGTTGCGCCAGGACGGTTTCGAGTGGCGTGAAGGTGGTGGAGCCGTCGTGGTGCTGCTGCACCAGGTACGGGGTGCCGCTCTGATCAGACCACACAGCCAGTTTCGCGGGTGTCATTTGCGTTGCTGGTGGTCGGACTTTAGGGTTGGGCATGATTTGAAGCTCCAAGGAAGTTGCTGGCCAGCCAGCCGGTCTGCCCCCGCCAGCGCACAGGCACCCACACCACGCCATCTTGCTGGACGCGGCGCTCCGGGGGCAGTTCCACCAGGTCACCGTGCATCAAGACGCCTAAGACAGGACTCTGCAAACTGGGTGCCGCGCGGAAGTTGGCGGCCATACCAGGGCTCTGGATCTGGGCGACCGGGAAGGTGACAAGGTCATTCGGGGTTGCAAGTGGGGCATTGGTGACAGCGGCTGTGGGCGACGCTGCAGCGGTTCCTGGCCGTTGTGTGGTAGCATCTGGCGATGCTAGTGACGGGGTCGGCAGCGGCGAGACGGCAGGTATAGCGGTAGGGCTAGTGGTGGCTGGTAACTGCTGTTGCGAGAAACCGAAGCCGAACATGAGCAGCGGAATGGCCAGCAAGCCCAGCGCCAGGGGTAAGCCCCAGTGAGTCGTGGCTTTGGGCATGGGCGGTGGCACTGGCTGCAGGGTGAAAAATTGTCCCTCGGTCGGGTTGGGGGGCTGGGGCATGGCTTTAGCACCGTGAAGGTGGTC
>JAJPKC010000096.1 GCA_021323955.1 Oscillatoriales cyanobacterium Centralia_MAG_596
AGTACAGAGCATTTCGGTGGCAGGGGGGACAGTTGCTTGGCATTGCCCATCCTGACCGGGTTCAGGTCACAGACTTGGTTGGCTATGAGGCGCAGAAGGACGCCTTGCTTAAGAACACGGCCTTTCTGCTCAAGGGATACCCGGCGCTGCATGTGCTGCTCTACGGCAGTCGCGGGTCTGGCAAATCTTCGCTGGTGAAGGGGCTACTGCACCGCTATGGAGACGACGGGCTGCGGCTGATTGAGGTGGCTAAAGCGGCACTCACCGATTTGCCACTCATTGTGGCCCAACTGCGCGACCTGCCGCAAAAGTTCATCATCTTTGTGGATGACCTATCGTTTGAAGAAGATGAGGACGCATATAAAGCCCTCAAGGTCGTACTGGAAGGCAACCTGACGGCTCGACCGCAAAATGTAGTTGTCTATGCCACGTCAAACCGACGACACCTGATTCGCGAGTTTTTTGGCGATCGCCCCCGTCCGAGCGATGCCGATGAAGTCCACGCCTGGGACACGGTTCAGGAAAAGCTGTCCTTTAGCGATCGCTTTGGCCTGACGCTGACGTTTGAACCTGCCGATCAAAAAACGTACCTGCAGATCGTTCACCATCTGGCGAAGCAAGCCAACATCTTACTCAGCACAACCGAGCTAGAACAGCGAGCGCTGCAATGGGCAACGCGACACAACGGGCGATCGGGCCGTAGCGCCCGCCAGTTCGTCGACTTTCTCCAAGCCGATCTGGCCGTCACAGAGTATTAACGACAGCTAAAAGGTAAAAATGCGGATGGCGAGACTCGAACTCGCAAGGCAAAGCCACACGCACCTCAAGCGTGCGCGTATACCAATTCCGCCACATCCGCACATCTAAACCGAATCAAACCAGGAGCACTGATTTGAGCCACATCCCCGGTCAGGGCACCGCTACCAGGTCACTGGACAGTAACCTCGTTTTGGGCCTAGCCGCTGCAACCTTGAGGTCAGGTTTGCTTTGAGACTTACCTAGCATAGCAAAAAGCGGTCAGAGGTTTGCTGTACCCGCACTAAATTCGTTAAAAGATAGCAGGGAACTAATCGATCGCGGCAGCATTCTATCTGGAAGTAGGTGTCCGGGTGCAAAAAAATCGATACGCTACGGGGAATCGTTGCTGCGTTCTACACATTGGGAGTCAGTATTGTGCCGTTATACAAAGCAATTGGGCTGGGAGCTTTAGGATTAGGCATTGGTTTAAATGTGGCGCTGGTGAGTGGCTGGGGCAGTCAGGCGCTGATGATCGCCCAATCGGCTCCCACCACGACCGTAAATACCCCTTCAAACCAACAAACGAGTGCCTATACGCCAATCCCCGATGCGGTCATTGCCGAAATGCTGAAACTGGCAGGCGTCACTCGCGCGGATGTCGTGTACGACCTTGGCTCCGGGGACGGCAGGCTGGCGATCGCGGCGGTCAAAACCTATAGCGCCCAGCGGGGTGTGGGGAT
Organism: Oscillatoriales cyanobacterium Centralia_MAG_596; assembly: GCA_021323955.1. Lineage (GTDB taxonomy): Bacteria > Cyanobacteriota > Cyanobacteriia > Leptolyngbyales > Leptolyngbyaceae > Stenomitos. The sequence goes on from JAJPKC010000096.1 coordinate 1,479, forward strand.
CAATCCTGATGCTGGGTTCATCCAGCAGAGTCAGGCCAATGCGCAACAGGCCGGTGTGAGCGATCGCACCCAATTTATTCAGCAAGACCCCACGCAGGCCGATATCCGCGAGGCCAGTGTCGTCAACCTTGATGCCTTACCCGATACCAATCTCAAGCTGCGCACCAAACTTTTAAACGACCTGAAACCAGGAACCCGGATTATCTCCCGGACAGCCGCGCTGGGAGACTGGAAACCCGATAAGACCGTCGCTGTCGCGGGCACAACGCTTTATTACTGGGTCGTGCCCGAGCACATTGCGGGCGACTGGAAAGGGCAGCTAGAGTTTGCGCCCGGTCGTAGCCAACCTTATACTTTGCGCTTTACGCAACAGTTTCAGCAGGTAAAGGGAGACGTGATCGCCGATGGCAAAAAGTACAATATTCCCACCATCGCGTTAACGGGCGACCACCTCACCTTCAGCCGCACTGAAGTCGTCCAGGGACAAGAGGGTGTGGTTCAGTTCAATGGACGCATTGAAGGGGACACCCTGAAAGGGACTGCTGGTGTCCAGTGGGGTGTGCTGGCAAAAAACTTCCCGATCGTGGCGAAGCGTGCTGGTTCAGCCCGAAATCAGGCCATGAACTAGCGCCCTAATTCAACGATCGAACCGAAGACTTCAGCGCTCGACCCCTCACGATTGGGTAGACTTAGAGGCAGACAGACGTTAATGCACCGGGATGGGGGTGTGCGTCTGCTAAGCGAGTCAGCACCAGTTGCAGGGGTCTATGTACGCTTGTAGCTGGCGTTGACCCTAACGGCAACCTGGGTCAATCAGGGCGTCAGCCGCTCATTTTGGGTTCAATTCAGGGATCCGCGTCAGCGTCCCAGGATACGGCGTATTTGCCGTGGAGCCATCCGATTTTGCTAGTGATCGCATCCCTGTCATCCCCTCCCGTGTCCAGATTTAGAAATGGGCGCTAGAACTTGTATCCCCTTTCTCCAGTCGGAGTGAAGAGTCCAGGAGATGTGGGGTGACGCGACCATCGTTATTTACTCTTCATGCCTGACAAGCGAACAGCACGAATGGTGGCTAGAACAGAAGATTCATCAAAGCCCAGTAACCCACAAGGCTAACCAGGACTCCAATCCAGATATAAAGCGGTTTCATAGCTAACGATCATCCAACGAAGCGTAATTAGTCGTACTTTCAGGATAGAAACAGCCGCGCCGCCGTTCATCTCCTAAAAGATAGGGGTCGCGATCGCTTTCAGCCAGATACTTCGCTGTCCAGACGACCGGATCGGTAGCGACAACTGTGGGTATAGCTTCACTCAACGACGCATTACCGCGCGATCGCCGCTGCTGGCATTTTCTGGGCCGTCGGCAGATGTCAAGGTATGTCTAATCTTTAGGAATCAACAAATTCGGTTGAGATCGGGTGTCTGTGGATTAGAATCCATTGCTATCACTTGCTGAGAAACCTATGTCACCGCTGATTTCGATCGTGATTACGGCATACAATCGGGAGCGCTATCTGGGTCAGGCGATCGAGAGCGTCCTGCAGCAGACCTTTGCCGACTTTGAACTGCTGGTTTGGGATGATGGCTCTCGCGATCGCTCGGTCGAGATTGCAGAACACTATGCCAGACAGGATCGGCGGGTGCGGGTGATGGCTGCCGCCCATCAGGGAAGGGTAGCCGCGCTCAAGGCTGCGATCGCGCATACTACAGGCCCATACCTCGGTTGGGTGGACAGTGACGATTGGCTGGCTCCCACTGCCCTCGCAGAAACCGTGCGGGTGTTGCAGGCTCAGCCCCAGACAGGGATGGTCTACACCGATTACCTGGATGTTGATGGGCAGGGTGAGGTCATCCGCTACGGTAGGCGGTGCCAGATTCCCTATTCCAAAGACCGTCTACTGCTGGATTTCATGACGTTTCACTTTCGCCTGCTGCGGCGATCGGTCTTCGATCAGGTCAGCGGTATCAACGGTGCTTCGGACTATGTGGAAGATTATGACCTGTGCCTCCGCCTCTCCGAAGTCACTGATATTCGCCGCGTCCGGCAGCCACTCTACTACTATCGCAACCACGCTG
>JAJPKC010000483.1 GCA_021323955.1 Oscillatoriales cyanobacterium Centralia_MAG_596
CATGGCGCAGGCAATCGTGGCGATCGGGAATGCGCCAACGGCCCTGTTTCGCCTACTGGAACTGCTGGATGAAGGTGCACCCAAACCCGCTCTGATCCTGGGCTTTCCAGTCGGTTTTGTCGGTGCCGCAGAGTCAAAAGCCGCATTAGCAGCCAATAGTCGAGGTGTACCCTATCTGACCATTCACGGTCGGCGGGGCGGCAGCGCTATGGCAGTCGCAGCCGTGAATGCAATCGCAAAGGAGACTGAATTATGACCGAGATGATAGAAAATATTGGACAGGGGGAGAGTGCCCCTACGCCCCACGCCCCACGCCCCACGCCCGCCGCCGGACGACTCTACGGTTTAGGCATCGGCCCCGGTGATCCCGAACTGCTGACCCTCAAAGCCCACCGGATTTTGACCACGGTGCCTGTTATTGCTTATCCCACAATGGAAAGCGGTAAGGTGCTGGCGCGAGCGATCGTCGCCAGTTTCATCCAGCCGACGCAGATCGAAATTCCGATGCCGTTGCCGTTTAGCGTGGAGCGATCGTCGCAGCCCTACTATGACAAGGCATCGGAAACCATTGCCCAGCATTTAATTGCCGGACGGGATGTGGCTGTGCTGTGTGAAGGCGAACCAATGCTGTATGGCTCGTTTATGTATATCTTCAATCGTCTGGCGGGACGGTTCCACACCGAAGTGGTGCCGGGAATTTCCTCCACCTTTGCCAGCGCGGCCATGCTGGGTGCACCCCTCACCTACCGCAATGATGTCTTGAGCATTATGCCAGCCACGCTTGATGAAGCCACCCTGCGCGATCGTCTGGCTGCCGCTGATGCCGCCATCATCATCAAACTGGGCAGACACTTCGCCAAAGTTCGCACGATTCTGGCAGAACTCGACCTCCTCTCACGCGCCCTGTATATCGAACGCGCCACCATGCCCAATCAGCAAATTCGCCCGATCGCCACCCTTGACCCGGCAGAAGTTCCCTACTGGGCGCTGATCCTCATCCCCAGCCAGACGCAACCGCAATAAAATTGGCTGATGCCGCCGATGAACCGCTCACCTCTGCGAACCAGTCATAACGGTCGTACATGGGGTTAGCGTTCGGATTTAGTTTAAATATGTCAGATATTGAATATGTCAAAGTTAGTTCAGCTTCAGCAATTTCGCTTGATGGCCCAGTACAACGCCTGGGTTAACAATCGTCTTTACGATATCGTTGCAACCCTTTCGGCGGAAGAGCGTCAGCGCGATCGCGGTGCATTTTTCCACTCGATTCAGGGCACCTTAAATCACCTTCTTTTAACCGATCGCATCTGGCTGGGCCGCTTTTCGAACAGTACGCCTTATACCTTCCCCACATTGCAGGCGACGAAACTTGTGTTTGAGTGTGAGTCACTGAGCCAGATCCTCTATCCCAACTTTGCCGATTTGCGCGTTGAGCGATCGCACACCGATCGCGCGATTACCCAGTGGATGCAAGACCTGGAGCCAGAAATGCTGTCAGCACCGATGCGCTATTACAACAACGCACGTACGGTGGAGCGCACCCACGCGCTGTGGTTTGGCCTCGCCCATTTCTTTAACCATCAGACACACCACCGGGGTCAGGTAACCACGCTGTTGACCCAGATGGGTTACGAGTATGGCATCACTGATGTGTTGGCGATGTATGAGTTTGCTGGTGATCTCATCCAATGACAACAAAACCGCCTGCCATTGTCATTCTCGGTGAGGCCAGTATGTCGGTAGCGCGACAGATCCAGGCCGCACTGCCCGCTGCAACGCTTTATGGATTGCCGAACGCGCCCCCTCAGCCGATGTGCCGTTTGACAAATTTGGTGACACTGTCCGTGCGTTGTTCGTGCAGGGAACGCCCATCATTGGCATTTGCGCTGCCGGAATTCTCATCCGCACGCTGGCACCAGTGCTGTCCGACAAGCGCGCCGAACCACCCGTCATTGCCGTTGCAGAAGATGGAAGCGCCGTGGTGCCGTTGTTGGGCGGATTGACCGGTGCGAACGACTTAGCCACCGCGATCGCCCGTGCCCTCGACATCACAGCCGCCGTGACGGCAACCGGGCAGCTACGATTCAACGTTGTCTTAGAAGCCCCCCCGTCCGGGTATCGACTGGCAAATCCAGACCATGCCAAATCCTTTACCTCTGATTTATTAGCGGGAGCCACTGTCAAACTGGTGGGTGAAGCGCCCTGGCTGAGCCAGAGTAATCTTCCCTTCAGCGTCGATGGCACCCACACGATTGAGGTCACGGATCATCCTGCTACTGGCAGCGCGACCCATCTGGTCTATCATCCGGTGGCCTTACCAGTCGTAACGGTGACGCAGGGCAAACTGGCCATCGTTGGCACGGGTCCAGGGGCCGCCAGGTGGATGTCGCCCGAAGTGAATACCATTCTGCGATCGGCCACTGATTTCGTCGGCTACAAAACCTATTTAGACCTGGTCAAGGACTTCACCCACGGCAAGCAATGCCACGAATCCGATAATCGCGTGGAGATCGATCGCGCCCGGCAGGCTCTCGATCTGGCCGCAGAGGGACGGTCGGTCGTGCTGGTCTCCTCCGGCGATCCGGGCATTTACGCCATGGCAACCGCTGTATTTGAAGTCATCGATCGCGAAGCAAACCCAGAGTGGCAGGCGATTGAAATTCAGGTCACACCAGGAATTTCAGCGATGCAGGCGGCAGCAGCGGCGGTTGGAGCACCACTGGGACACGATTTTTGCGCCATCTCCCTTTCCGACATTCTCAAGCCCTGGTCGATGATCGAACAGCGCATTGTCGCCGCCGCTCAGGCCGACTTTGTGATCGCCTTTTACAACCCTGTCTCCACCCAACGCACCTGGCAATTAGACGCTGCCAAGACGGTGTTACAGCAGTGGCGATCGCCCAGTACACCAGTTGTGCTCGCGCGTAACCTGGGACGACCGGGCCAAACCGTCCAGGTCATTCCCCTGGGACAGTTGACAGCGGCCCATGCCGATATGCGAACAGTACTGCTCATCGGTTCCAGCAAGACCCGCACCATTCAGCGACCGGATGGCAGCGTTTGGGTTTACACGCCCCGGACGTACCAACCCTGACTCTGATTCACCTGCTGGCTGCTGTTTAAGGATTTAAATTTAGGGAAAAGTTTGATCGATTCCTGACTTTTCTAATCTTTTGCAATTCTTATTTTTTCCCAGAGTTTTCCCCACAGATTCCACAGGCTTTCCACAGGCTTTCCACAGATTTCAGCTAGTTTTCCACAGGCTTGCGATCGTTTTCCACAGATCCCAACGGTAGAATCGGACTTTTGTGAAGTGAGGCTAATAGCCGCATACAGTCGTCCCCAGTTGAGAACAGATGGCTCTTTGTTAAGCAATATTGCGGGGATCAGGCGCAAACGCTGATTCTTTCGTAAACCGATTTTTTTCTAAAATTCGGGACAGGCAGACGGAGGATTGACAAGGCGGCCTTGCGATAGACACAATGAGGCACTTACCCACGCAAGTGCTCTTAATTTCTGCCGCCGATCCGTGCGGTTTTAGGGAATTGAGCAGTTGTTGATGACTTGTGTCTTGGCCGTCAAACGTTCAGGGCACGAGGGTTTTGCTGACCGCTTTATTTTGTGGCTTGCTCTACTAAGGGGTGCAGATCCGAACCATTTCTTTCCGCTGCATTATTGACCTGCCTTCGCATCACCGAGAGGTTCCCATGCATACAACCGTTAGCATCCTGACCGAAATTCCTGAAGAGCTTCATGCGACCCTCACCCGTTATGTTGAAACGCATCGCGATTGGGATCAAGATCGCGTCTTTGCGGCTGCATTGTCCCTGTTTTTATTGCAGAATGGAGATTGCGATCGCCGCGCTGCCAAGGGGCATCGAGAAACATTATTCAACCATGCGGTTTAGCAGCGGCTCAGCGATTGGCGATTGTTAAATGTCGGTCAGGGCAGTGGCTTGATCAGACAGTTTCAATCTTCAATACAAAATTTTGAGGGCTTGATTCATGGCGTATTACTGGTTTAAGGCACTTCATATCGTTGGGATTGTGTGCTGGTTTGCGGGCATGTTTTATCTGCCGCGGCTGTTTGTTTATCACGCAGAAGCGTATGAGCAGCCAGAGCCGGCTCGCAGCATTTTGAAGAATCAGTATCAAATCATGGAAAAGCGGCTTTATACCATCATCATGACACCCGCGATGCTGCTCACGGTGGCCATGGCGATTGGCCTGGTGACAACTGAACCGGATGTGCTGAAGGAGCCCTGGATGCACGTCAAGCTGGCCTGTGTCGTCCTGTTGATTGGGTATCACCATTACTGCAAGCGCCTGATGAAACAACTGGCAGCTGACGAGTGCAAGCTGAATGGGCAGCATTTTCGCTGGTTCAATGAGGTGCCGACAATCTTTTTTGTCGTGATCGTGATGCTGGCGGTGTTTAAGAACAATTTGCCCACTGATATTACTGTTTGGGGCATCGTCGCCATGGTGGTTGGGTTTGCGATCGCCATCCAGCTCTACGCTAGAAAGCGTCGTCTCGCGCGCGAACGTGCCGCCGCATCTGATGCATTGGTGGGCAATGCTTAAACATTCAGTAATAGCATTTAGCCTTGGCAGTAAGGTTATAAGACTTAAAACTTAAGGCGACAGACATGCTTCAGCACCGCACGCGCAAGCTAACCTTTGGACGATGCTACTGCATTGCCTGCATAGAGTCCCCGGCTGGTGCTCTTCCATTTGCCTTTGCTTCTGCCGACCGAAAGAATATTCGTTACCGAGTTCTTGGCGCGCTTGTAGTCTCCACTCGACAGGCCGTCGTATAGCTTCGCCATAATATCGTCGGCGCTCAGTGGCTTCGATGTCAGCGCCAGGATCTGGCTAACCGAATCGGTCAGCGATTTGTCACGGTATGGTTTTTGCAAAAATTGTTGTAGCCCGACTGACTTTGAGGATCTGGCTTTTGAAGTCGCCGCAGTGGATCGCGACGATTGTTTGGTAGGTGCCGTACTCGTCTTTGATGGCACAGACGATTTAGCTGCCGATGGTTTGGAGCCACGGGGCGCTTTTGCCGCTTTGGGCGATTGGCTGCCGCGCTTCTGCCGGGTTGATGGGGCTGGTGTCGTCGGGGTGGTGATCGTGGATGGTGCAATGGAAGGTATCACTGCAGCACGGCTACCATTGGCAACGGCTGGCGCAAAATCGTCTGTCGGTGCAGAAGATGGTTTGGTGACGGACAGCGCCTTTGAATCGATCAGACCCAACGCCAGCGCTTCCGATAGTAATGTCTCTATACCTTGAAGCTGCGTTGTTTTTTGGTGGGCCTGAACGCTGATCCAGTGCAGTTCTTGACTCAAGTGTTCTTTGACTTTCTGTAATGAGGCGACAAATGCGATCGCCTCATCTTTGGCTAACGTATGTAGATAGGAGGTTGGAGAATTCGCCACAGTTTAAACCTTCAAGACAATAATTTTTTTCGATTTTACGCCCTACCTGTCAAACTGTTGATTTGTCAATAATTTTGTTACGCTTCTCAATATAAATCGGGCGATTATATCAATTCATTTCAGTCGTGAACATTTCTCTGCACCTTGGCGATCAGGCTCAGCCAGCAGCGCTTTCCCATCATTAATGACGCCAGATCGCCAGAATATCCACAGCCAAAAACCATCGCTGGCTTGCACCAATTGTTACGAAAAACGGCGGCGATCGCCGTCGCTGTAGGTGTGGCAGCCGCGATCAGCACCGACTCAGGCTGTACCATCAACGTTCTGAGCAACGCTCGATCGCCCCAGTTCAGTAATGAGATCGCGCGGTCGATCGAAACGAACAGCCCATCCAGGCAACAAAGCTCTATATCGCGATCCATTGCCAGCCAGGTAGTGGATTAGATCACCAAACTCACTTGAGAACCACGCTCGGTTTTGTAAACTTCAACCCGCGATTGAAAGGCTTCTTTAAAGTGGGGCACATGGGTCACGGTGAGAATGCAAGCGAAGTCGGGCGCAATCGCGTTAATGGCGGCAATGAGTCGATCGCAGCCTTCAGCATCCTGCGTCCCAAACCCCTCATCAATAATCAAAAGCTGGAGCGCTGTCCCGGATCGCAGTGCCAGCAATCGCGCGAGTGCCAGCCGAATGGCAAAGTTGACTCGAAACGCTTCGCCACCCGAATACGTTTCATATGGGCGTGTGCCGTGGGCATCGGCAATCAAGATATCCAGGGTTTCGCCAAGCTTGACCGTTTGGGACTTGAGTTTTGCTTGACGCGCCTGGTCGCGACGACTCGATCGCTGCGTGACAAATTGAACATGGAGCTGATTTGCACTCAGACGACTCAGGATGTGATTGGTTTCCGCCTCTAACTGCGGCAGGGCATTTTCGATCATGAGTGCCTGGATGCCATTCTTGCCAAACGCCAGCGCCAGTTCTTGATAGATCCGGTGCTGCCGCTGAGCGGATTGCAGTTGAGCGCTGAGTGTGGCGGCCTGAGTGCTGAGCGCGGCAAGGTGTTGTTCCTGCTGCTGTAGACGCCCCAGGCAGGCCAGGTGATCGTCGAGCTGCGATCGCCGTTGCTGCATGTCTAATTCCACCGCTTGAATTTGCGTTTGGCAATCAGGGGCCTGTGCAAACTGCTGCACGAGCTGCTGCACCTGCCGTTGCCCCTGTTGGCGATCGACCTGTCGTTCCTGTAGGGTCTGCATCAGGGCGTGGATGCGCTGGTGGAGCTGGGGATATTGCTGATGGGCACGCTCCAGTTCTTGCTGACGAAGCTGCCAGATTTGGGCCTGTCGGAGCGTCTGGCGCAGCTCATTGTGCTGATCCAGGTCATAGCCGATCGCGGCGATCTGCTGGTCAAAGGCAGCCAGATGAGCGGCCGTCTCGGTGTGCAATTGCTGTAAACTGGCTTCGATCTGAGCCAGTTCCGCCTGCAATTCTGGCTGACGCTCGGCAAGCTGAGCCTGCCGTCGCTGCGCCTGCTTCATTTCGGCATGACGAATTTCCGCCCAGCGCCAGCGATCGACCTCACCTCGTGCCAGTGCATGGTTCTTTTCGTCGTAATTCAACTGTGTCAGGCTGTCGTCCAGCAATCGCAGTTCTTCCTGCAGCGCGGTCTCGTAGTTGCCGCCTTGCAGCGATCGCTCAATTTCAGCCGCTTCTGCCAAGACTTGCTGGAGCGTGCCCTGCATTTCCATCGTCATTTGAAACTGCTCTTGGAGTTGTCCACGCCGCTCCAAGGCCGATTGGTAAGGCTTCAGCGCGTGCTCCAGATCACGATATTCTTGCCGCAGAATCTGGATTTCGCGTTCTGACGCAGATAGCTGCTCGCGAATGACCCAAATCTGTTCCATCAACACGGTTTGCTCGGTCTGGTGCTTCTCGACCACAAGCGTCCAGTGTTGCTCATCCAGCGGGCGATCGCACAGGGGGCAGGGGGGGTAGAGCGTAGCATGGGACAGCGCAAAATGGGACTGGGACGGGTTGAGCAGCGCTTTGCGTCGCAGCGTGCGCGCGTTTGCAATTTTGAGTCTTGCGCCTACAGCGTTGAGCCGTGCGCTGGGTAGCCTGAGCGGTTTTTGCCTCCCACCGACACACTGGTTTCCGGCTGACCGCGTTGAGCCAACCGCGTTGACACTGGACGCTTGATTGCCCGTAACGTCATTCGTTTCCACATCGCTTGTGGGCACGATCGCATTAACACCCAACGCCTGCCCCCGATCGTCTTTCGCCTCATCGCGCTCTTGCTTCAGTAGACGGATTTTCTGCTCCAGCTCAGCCAGTTGGGCTTCACAGCGTCGTTGCTGCTCTTGCAGTTGTTCCATAAAGTGACGTCGCTCCTGTCCCCGCTCGCGAATACGCTGCTGGTAAGTACGCCGCTCTTCCAAGGCTTTGATGCGATCGTTAACTTCCATCACCGCCTGCTGGAGTTGCGGCAACCGTTGCCACTGTCGCTGGAGCTGTTGCGCGGTGGATTGGAGTTCTTCTAAACGGGCACTGAGGCGAGTACAGACGCGATCGATCTGGCTTTGAACCTGCTGGCGACGTTGTAACAGCGGCGACGCCTGTACCTGGATCTGGTCGAGCAGGCTCAGGTGCTGACGCGCGACCTGAAGTTGGTGCAGGGCAGCCGTCACATCAGCCGACTTGCTCAACGTTTGGTGGAGTTCAGCAGCCTGTTGCGCCAGTGCGTCCAGTTGGGCCTGGAGGTGCTGCTGCTGCCGTTGCTGTTCGGCGACCCGTTCGCTCTGCTGCTGTTGATACTGCTGGCGCTGGGACTGCGCAACCTGATGCGCCTTAAAGCGGGTGGATAGGGCTTCTTCCTGTACTTGCAGCGCCTGAAAATGCTCGTAACCAGCCACGATCGCCGGTGCCTGCTCCAGCAATTCGCCCAACTCTCGCTGTTGCTGTTGAGCAATGGCTAATTCTTGCTGCAGCCGCTGACAGTCCTGCTCTCGATGGCGCTGTTGCTGCTGCTGCCACGTTAACTGCTGCTGCCAGGTTTGCTGCTGCTGGTGGGTTGCTTGAAGGGTTTGAAGCTGCTCACTGTCGGTGGCCTGCTGCTGCTGCAAGCGAGATAAGGTAGCCTCCAGTGCAGCGCGTTCGGCGACAATGCGATCGCGCTGCTGGAGCTGTTCCTGAATCGTTTCCAGGTGGCGTTCTAACAGTTCAATCTGACCTTTGAATTGGCGGGACTGGTCTTTGGCTTGCTCTGCCAAGCGATCGTACTGATCCAGCTTCAGCAGGTCTGCCAAAATCTGCTTGCGCTCCGTCGGTCGTTTTAACATAAACTCGTCTGCCCGCCCCTGACGCAGGTAAGCCGAATTTACAAACGTCTCGTAGTCCAGCTTGAGATGCTCAAGAATCAACTGCTGCGTGGCCCGGACACCCTTGGCGGTAAGCGTACGGAAGCTGGGTGCCAAATGTCGGGCGATGGATGGGGTGCTGGCAGGCTCAGCAACCATGCCCGCTTCTCTGCTCCCCCACACAGCCGTGCTTCCACTGCCCCCTGCGACCGCTGCTCCGGCCAGCCTTTGCTGTCTGCCCGTCACCGTCTGCCCGTCACCGTCATCCTGCCCTCCCGGCGCAATCTGAAACTCCAGGACAGATGCTTGCCCACGTTGACGACTGCGAATGATGCGGTAGGTTTGCTGATTGTTGCTAAAAATGAAATCCACCTGCACTTCAGTTGCGCCAATGTGAATTACATCGTCTTCGGTGGCCGCGCGGCTTTGTCCCCACACAGCCCACGCGATCGCCTCCAGCAGCGATGACTTTCCGGCTCCATTGGCACCACAGATACAGGCGGTGTGCAAACCCCGAAAATCCAGAGTCGCCTCACGATAGCTCAGAAAATTTTTGAGAACGAGCTGTAGCGGAATCATGGCGTACAAACGTCGATGACCTAATCTCCAGATTAGCAGTACGTTTGCACTTTAATACAGGTGCACTCTTAAAAGCTAGTGGTGATCATCCATCGGGAGTAATCACCCAGCGATGGATATAGCTATTAACCTGGCAATAAAAGACATGACATCTCTATGTAGGGTGCTGTTAGCGTCAGCGTAACGCACCAATAGCTTGTTGCTGATGCGTTACGGCTATCGCCCAACACATCCTACGTCATGATTGACTTCTAAAGGATGTATGAACAAAAGTTGCCGGGTTAATAGCAGGGTGGTTTCCATCAACAATCGCTACAATGATCGCCATCACCATCAATAGCGTGACCGAGACGTGTAGAACGCTGATGCCGACTGTATATTGCGGCTATTGACGGTATCCTCACCGTTCTGAGCAGGGCGATATTAAGGTAAAACCGCGATCGCCCCCTGAATATAACTATTGCCAGGTTATGGCAAGGGCAATGGGTTGGATGGGGTAGGGTTCGATGGGTAGAGTTAGCCGATAGAGCGCCGTCTTGCGGCCCCTGAAATGTCACCATTGCTCCCGGTTCTAACCGCGATGGTGATGGCGATAAAACGTCAGGGCCGTGTTGCCGTAAACTTTCTGGCGACAAACTTCCAGGTTGGCGGGAACGGTGATCGTCATTCGATCGGGACTGTGCTCTACGGCCAGTTCCCCCGCTGGGGCTAACAGATTTAGAGCGGCAATGGCGGCTAATACTGGATCATATAAATCGCTCGCATAGGGTGGATCAAAATAAATGCGATCGAACTGCTGCCCAGTCAGCGTCTTTATTCGCTGTCGCACGTCGCCCCGCAACACCTGAAAGGTCTGACCGTCGGTTGCCACTTGCTGCCAGTTTTGCCGAATGACGGTACAGGCACGCGCCGATTGTTCAATACCCACAACCGTGACTGCACCGCGACAGAGCGCTTCTGCCCCCATCGCGCCACTGCCCGCGCAGAGATCCAGCCAGCGACCGTCGGCGATCGTCCCCTGCCAGATGTTGAACAACGCCTCACGCACCATGGCCAGGGTGGGTCGTGTCTCCTGTCCCGGTAAGGTTTTCAGTTGTCGGTTGCCGTAAATTCGCAAACTCATTATTAGCGCTCAGCCTTCAGCGTTCAGCCTTTGGATCAGCGATATCCGCATGTGCGACACCTGACATCCCGTCTCCATCCACCCATCGCCCTGGTCTGGCACGCCCAACGCACCAATCAATACGTTGAGACCTGGCAGGCGACCTGTGACCCAAAGCGACAGGACTCCCGCTAAACTCTAACCGTTGGTCGCTGGCCACTGACGGCTAACTGCACGAAATTCGCCAGTATTTGCAGTCCCGCAGTTGACGATTTCTCAGGGTGAAACTGAACGGCCATCAGGTTGTCTTGCGCGATCGCCGCTGTC
>JAJPKC010000473.1 GCA_021323955.1 Oscillatoriales cyanobacterium Centralia_MAG_596
CCATTGACACAAAAATGGCAGCACTTGCTAACGGAGTCAGTAGTCCCAGAATGAGACATACTCCTCCTGCAAACATCGAGAGTGCAGAAAGAAAACAGAGAAATACGGGCATTTTAAGCGAATGTGCCCATTCATGTAGGTGGGTCATTTTGGGATAGCCATGCAGTATAAATAGCACTCCCGTGCCTACTCGTAGCAGCAGCAAGGCACTGCCTTCAACACCTGGAGGAAACCCAAAATATAAATTATGCAGAAGATTTAGCTCAGAAAAATGGAATGCACTACTGCCTGTGAGCAATAGAGGAATGGCAAGTCCGATCGCAAATTTAGGGCTCATAATTCACCACTAGAGTCTAGTAATTTTTCAGTTCGCACACGGTCGCATAGCGCTAGTGCTATTAGCGGTCGTGCTTAGTTAAGCATCTGATCCAATACAGGGATACAAAAGTGAAAATGGTGTGAAATGTAAGCAGGTCGATCGAAAGAGAGATGCGTTAGGTCATTAGATAGAGGTAGTGCCTAGTCTAACGATCTAATCTTTGGCAGAACTCTACTGAAGGTTATGAGCTACTCTCCCTATCTACTCAAAGGTCAGAAAGCTCTAGTGACTGGAGCTAGTTCTGGTATTGGTGAAGCGTCTGCACGCTGTCTAGCTCGGGCTGGTGCATCCGTTGTGGTCAACTATCATTCTGAAAAAGATGCAGCAGAGAAGGTTGTCCGTGATATTACCGCTGAAGGTGGTACAGCGATCGCGATCGCAGCAAATGTTGCGAAGGAAGACGACGTAAAGGCAATGTTTGACCAAATGTTGCGTGAATTTGGCACAATTGACATTTTGGTCAATAACGCTGGACTTCAAAAGGATGCCGCTATTGTCGATATGACCCTCGAAGACTGGAACCTGGTCTTGAACGTAAATCTGACTGGGCAATTTCTATGTGCGCGTGAAGCAGCAAAAGAATTTATGCGTCGGGGTGTCAAGCCAGATATTTCTTGTGCTGCAGGGAAGATAATCTGCATGAGTTCTGTGCATCAGATAATTCCCTGGGCGGGGCATGTCAATTATGCAACGAGTAAGGGTGGCATTGACATGATGATGAAAAGCATGGCTCAGGAACTGGCACCGCACAAAATTCGGATTAATAGTGTTGCACCGGGCGCGATCGAAACGCACATTAATACCGCTGCCTGGAGTACACCTGAAGCGAAAGCGAAGCTGTTGGAATTAATTCCATCTAACCGGATTGGAGTGCCTGAGGATATTGGTAAGGCCGTTGTTTGGCTGGCTTCAGACAATGCCGATTACGTAAACGGTACAACGTTGTTTGTTGATGGCGGTATGACACTCTATCCTGGTTTTGCGAAAGGGGGGTAGAGGTTTACGGAGGTTCAAATAGAAATACAAAACTGATGCTAGCAATCGTTCTATCTTTGTAGTTAAGAGTTTTCACAATGGAATCTGTCAGCGATCGCTACGACGTCATCATTATCGGAACTGGTGCTGGTGGTGGTACCTTGGCACACCGATTGGCACCGACTGGCAAGAAGATTTTAGTCCTGGAACGCGGAGATTTCTTGCCGCGAGAAAAAGCTAATTGGGATGCACTGGAGGTCTATCAAAAAGAACGTTACCACACGGACGAAACGTGGTACGGCAGTGATGGGAATACATTTCGTCCCCAAACGGGATACTGGGTCGGTGGCAATACGAAAGTCTATGGCGCAGCCTTACTCCGATTACGAGAGCGAGATTTTACGAAGGTCATCCACAAAAGTGGGATTTCACCAGCTTGGGAGTTAAGCTATCAGGACTTTGAGCCATATTACACGCAAGCAGAAAAGCTTTATGACGTGCATGGTGGTCGCGGTCAAGACCCCACAGAACCAGCTTGCAGCGAACCCTATCCTTATCCACCCGTCAGCCATGAGCCAGACATGCAAGCGATTGCCGATGGTATTCACAAACTTGGTTACCATCCGTTTCATTTACCGTTGGGCCTGAAGCTAAATGAGCAGGATCGTACGAAAAGCCCATGCATTCGCTGTGACACTTTTGACGGTTATCCCTGCTTAGTCGATGCTAAAGCTGACGCGGATGTGAATGCTGTTCGTCCTGCTCGCGAACAGTACAGCAATATCGTGTTACTAACCCACGCAAAAGTCTTGCGATTGCTAACCAGCGAATCTGGACGAGAAATCACTGGCGTTGAGACAGATGTGGCGGGTGAGCATCATACGTTTCAAAGTGATATTGTGGTCGTTGCCTGTGGGGCAATTAATTCTGCGGTTCTGCTATTACGCTCTGCCAATGATAGGCACCCTAATGGACTGGCCAATCGTTCCGATCAGGTTGGACGTAATTTTATGAAGCACTTGGCAACCGCGTTAGTCGCACTGCACGTGAACGTAAACCAGGCAAATTTTCAAAAGACAATTGCTGTCAATGACTTCTACTGGGGGGAACCTGATTTTCCCTACCCAATGGGGATGGTGCAGAATACGGGAAACGTCGTAGCAGACATGCTCCCGGCAGAAGCCCCTCCACTGATGGCACCCGTTGTTAAACTCATTCCTGAATATGAGCGGCATCTGATTGCAGAACGTACCACTGGTTGGTGGTTACAGACAGAGGATTTACCTGACCCAAAGAACCGGGTGCAAGTCATTAACGGCCACGTCCACCTGAATTACGCTCCAAATAATACGGAAGCGGGCGATCGCCTGATCCATCGCTGGACGTCGGTACTCAAGGCGCTTGACGCACCTCACAACGCAGCAGGCGATCGTAAAGCGATGCATGTGCTTCCATTCAGTATGTATCCTCGCAATCATGTACCCGTACAAGCAGTTGCCCATCAGTGCGGAACCTGTCGTTTTGGCTCCGATCCTAATTCGTCTGTGCTTGATCTCAACTGTCGTACTCATGATATTGATAATCTTTACGTAGTTGATGGTAGCTTCTTTCCATCCAATTCAGGAGTGAATCCGACGCTGACCATTATTGCAAATGCCTTACGGGTTGGTGACCACTTAATCGAACGATTCGGGGCATGACGAAGCAAGAGTCTTTAATTGGTGCACTGATCAGGAGAATAAACTATGCATGAGCAAAGCAATCCAGCAGAACATGAAAAAGATCTTTCTGAGTTATCCACACCTCATCCTGTTGCTACAGGCGTAGGGGCTGCAGGCGGTGGCGTCATGGGTGCGGCGATCGGCAAGTCGGTCGGTGGTACTATTGGCGCAACTGTTGGTGGTATTGCCGGTGCAGTCGTCGGTGGCCTCGCCGGAAGCGAACTGGCAGACTTGACCGGAACACTGATTCAGGAGACCAGCCCCTCTGTTAGCCTGGGTTTAGGTGCAGATACAAAAGAGATTGAACTTCCTGCTCATTACTCCTGGAAAGAATTGCAAGCCTTATCGAAACCTCAACCTGAGGAATCATGACGCTTGATACTCCCCGACGAAAATCACTCTGGCAGCGTGGGCCTTGCTGATAACGACATGTGTGGTTTCGATTATCCTGAGAATCCATCACGTGAGCAAAACTATACCAGGAGATTTGCGGGTAAATAGTATTCCAGTGTTGGGCACGGTACGGCCATGCCTCAATCAAGATGGCCGCGTTGGTCGGTTGGTTATTTCCGTGCCTTTCCCCAAACACTGTGGCAATCATTTTCGTCTGATCGCGAAAGTCGCTGGAATACCAGGTTCTCATGAATAATTCTGCATCTTGTGTTGAGTCAGAACAAATGGAATTGCAATCTCCTTTCCCGGCAATCTCTGATTACGGAGTCATTGGTAACTGCCACACGGCTGCACTGGTTAGCAAAGCAGGCTCGATCGACTGGCTCTGCCTACCCCGCTTCGATGCGCCTTCATTGTTTGCGCGCATCCTGGACTTAAAGCAGGGGGGATTTTGGCACATTCAGCCCACGGCTCCATTTGAGAGCGACCATCAGTATCTTGACGCAACCAATGTATTGAAAACGACGTTTATTTGCCATGAGGGTAAAGTACAGCTTTTGGACTTCATGGAAGTCACAGACCGCCACCAGCTGAAGCATTCACACGCACCTGGTAGGCTCATTCGGATTGTGGAAGCATTGGAAGGCCCCATCGAAATAATTTGTGTATGCGTCCCTCGTCCAAATTATGCTCAAATGGTTCCCCAACTGTATGGACACGATCAGACGGCATTATTTGATCAGTTTCAAATCACTGCACCCATCGCGTGGCAAATCGATGCCACATCTCATACGTTAACCTGTCAACTTACCCTGCGAGCAGGAGAGCGTGCTGCATTTACCCTGTCCATGCAAGATAATCCATCGCCTCATATCGATCCCTATGAGGCGATGGAGCATGCGATTCTTTTTTGGCGAACCTGGGCAAATCAGTGCACTTATCAAGGGCGCTATCGTGATGCCGTAGTTCGTAGTGCCCTAGCACTAAAGCTCATGACCTATGCACCATCAGGTGCGATCGTGGCTGCACCGACAACATCCCTACCTGAAGAAATTGGTGGTGAGCGCAACTGGGACTATCGCTACACGTGGATCCGCGATGCCTCTTTTACCCTCTATGCACTCTTGCTGGCTGGGTACTTTGATAACGAACGCCCATTTTTTGATTGGCTCGCGCACACTGTCCACGTCGAAAAAACGGGTATTAAAATCCTCTACCCCATCACACCTCAGGGAGAAACCGTCGAGCAAACGCTTGATTATTTCCAGGGCTATCAAAACTCACGCCCGGTAAGGATCGGTAACAACGCGGTCGGACAAGTTCAACTAGATGTATACGGCGAAGTACTCAGTGCCATCCACTTTGCCTGGAAAGCCGGAAAATACAATCCGATCGAGCTTTGGGATGATATTTGCCCCATGCTGGACTGGATCGTTGATCACTGGCATGAACCGGATAGCGGCGTCTGGGAAGTGCGCGGGGGAAAACGACAGTTTGTTTATGGCAAGGCAATGTTGTGGGTCGCTTTGAGCGGTGGCCTTGATATGGCAACATCGCTTGATTTACCGGGAAACCGCGATCGTTGGCGAGAGGCGGGTACGCAGATTCGAGCAGAAGTGCTGGAGAAAGGGTGGAGTGAGAAGCTACAGTCCTTTCAGCAGTCCTATGAAGACGAGACATTGGATGCTGCCAACTTACTCTTACCGGCGATGGGATTTATTGAAGGCACTGATCCGCGCATGATAGGGACGATCGATGCCACGATTAAGCATCTAGTATCCGATGGGCTGTGCTACCGCTATCGTAATGCACCCGACGGCGTGCCGGGTAAAGAGGCCTCGTTTGTTCTTTGTACATTCTGGTTGATTAACGCGCTAATTTTAGCAAACCGAGCAGACGAGGCGGCAGCCTGGTTTGAGCAAATGTTGACTCGTAGTACGCCGTTGGGTCTATTTGCTGAAGAAATTGACCCGGCAACTGGAGCCCAGTTGGGCAACTTTCCCCAGGCGTTTTCTCACATTGGTGTCATTAATGTAGCTGTTTCACTAGCGCACGTTGGTCATACTGGCAGCGTGCAGCCCCAGCACAAGATCGCCGCCAGTGCCGTTGGTCGTGGGGGTGGAGGCGCAGCAGCGAAACAAAGCGACGATTGAACATTCAATCACAACTTCAGCGATGGAACTGGTTGAAACAGTAGCCGCTTCAACGCTTCCATAGACGTAAGGTGACGGCTTCAGTGCGCATCATATCGCGATTCGTAATGATGCGCACCAGATTGCGGCTAACTATCACAGGTCGTGTACTCACACGGTAGTAGTTGGTGCGGAAGCGTAATGGCGATGGGAGCGCTGTGTGCAGATAACGATCCGTAATCAAAGAGGGTATACAGAAATACCTATGCCTGAGTCTTGCAACTAAAAATGAAAATCGCGTGAAATTTCTTTCGTTCCAGCAGCGGACGCATTACTTCCATCAGTAGGGAGACGATGCAGACCGAAGGAGCTTTTATAGTGAACTACCAGAACGAATGCGTATTCGCAAACAGTGTTGATAGGTAGGTAGATTATGAGTTCTGGAACACAACTTTGGCTCTGGATTGGCTTTGTTGGTATGGCGTTTGGCTCGATTGTCTTTGGCTTGAAGGCAGCGGCTCAACACCGCAAAGAAGGGATGGAATTTGCGTTAGTCAGTTTCTTCATCACGCTTTGGGCCGCTGCAATGTATTTGAGCATGCTTTTGGGTGAAACAGTTCTGTTTAACTTTAAGGGACAACATACGTTGTTCTGGGGACGCTATTTGGATTGGGTGATTACGACCCCCTTACTGGTGATGGATTTAGGGATCATTGCCGGTGCACGCCCTAAATTAATTGCAGGTGTCATGGCCGCTGATGTGTTTATGATTGTGACTGGAGTAATTGCGACGCTGGAAGGCTCGCCTACAAACTACCTCTGGTATGTGATTAGCTGCGGCGCATTTCTGGCTATTCTGGGAGCTTTGCTGACAGAGTTCTCTGTAGCCGCGCATCGTCGCAATGGCAAAATCAATCGGCTCTTTCAAAAGCTACGCAATACGTTGATCGTTCTCTGGTTTTGCTACCCGATTGTATGGATTCTGGGTGAAGAAGGGTTGGGGATTGTAAATGTTGCGGTTGAAACAGCCTGCTATGCCATTCTCGATTTGTGTGCGAAGGTTGGCTATGGTTTCATCCTCACATCTACCAGCCTGGATGTATTGGCTCAAGCTAGTGGACTACGGCAGGATTAGGTCTACCATATAAGAGTAGAGTTAATTGGGAGGCAACTATGCCTCAACTCACACCCACTTCGCTCCGGTTGACCGCCTCTGAAC